>NZ_ACQT01000397.1 GCF_000175235.1 Acidovorax delafieldii 2AN
GCGCATGTGGGTCCGGCGCCGCTGGCGGCGGGCGATGTGCTGGGCATCAAGCCCGTGCACGCGGGCGCTGTCGTCGGCACGCCCGAACTGGCACCGGTCGACCTGCCCACGCAGCAGCAGGATGTGGTGCTCGACGTGGTGATGGGCCCGCGCACCGACTGGTTCACGGCCGAGGCCGTGGAGCGCTTTGCGGCGCAGCGCTGGCAGGTCACCCCCCAGTCCAACCGCGTGGGCCTGCGCCTGGCCGGCGACGTTCCGCTGGAACGCGCGATGGCCGGCGAACTGCCCAGCGAAGGCACGGCCCTCGGCGCGCTGCAAGTGCCGCCCAGCGGTCAACCCGTGCTGTTCCTCGCCGACCATCCGCTCACCGGCGGTTACCCGGTGATCGGCGCCGTCGCCCCCCACCACCTGGACCGCGCGGGCCAGATCCCCGTGGGCGCCTGGGTGCGCTTCAACCCCATCCGCACCTTTGCGGAGCTGACGGCCCAGGCACCCGCCTGAAGGCGCTGGCTCCGCACCGCCCCCCCAGACCCGACATGCAAAAAGTCCTGATTGCCAACCGCGGCGAAAGCAACCGCGCAGCGGGCACTTCTGCAAATGGCCGTGGCTGCACAGCAGGCAACGGCGATCTCGCCACCCTGTACTGACAAGAAAGCCGAAAAGTTGATATGCAAAAAGTCCTGATTGCCAACCGTGGCGAAAGCGATCGCGCAGCGGGCGCTTCTGCAAATGGCCGTGGCTGCGCAGCAGGCAACGGCGATCTCGCCACCCTGTACTGACAAGAAAGCCGAAAAGTTGATATGCAAAAAGTCCTGATTGCCAACCGTGGCGAGATCGCCGTCCGCATCGCCCGCGCCTGCGCCGACTACGGCGTGAAGTCCGTGGCCGTCTACGCCAACACCGACATCGATGCCCTGCATGCGCGCATGGCCGACGAGGCTTACGGCCTGGACGGCGACCGTCCGGCCGACACCTACCTGCACATCGAGAAGCTGCTGGAGATCGCCCGCAAGAGCGGTGCCGATGCCGTGCACCCGGGCTACGGCTTTTTGTCGGAAAGCGAAGCCTTCGCCCGGGCGGTGATCGACGCCGGCCTGCGCTGGATCGGGCCCTCGCCCTCCACCATCGCCAAGCTGGGCGACAAGGTCGAGGCGCGCAAGATCGCGCTGCAGGTGGGTGCGCCCCTGGTGGCGGGCACGCCCGATCCGGTCAAGGACGCGAGCGAAGTGTTGGCCTTTGCCGAACAGCATGGCCTGCCGATCATCATCAAGGCGGCTTTCGGCGGCGGCGGACGCGGCATGAAGATCGCCTGGCGCATGGACGAAGTCGAGGAGCTTTACGCCTCTGCGGTGCGCGAGGCCGTGACGGCCTTCGGACGCGGCGAATGCTTCGTCGAACAGTTCCTCGACAAGCCCCGCCATATTGAGGCCCAGGTGCTGGCCGACACCCATGGCAACGTGGTGGTGCTGGGCACGCGCGACTGCTCGCTGCAGCGGCGCAACCAGAAGCTGGTCGAGGAGGCCCCCGCGCCGTTCCTCAGCGACGCGCAGCGTGCTCGCATCCACAGCGCGGCGCGCGACATCTGCGCGGCGGCCGGCTATGTGAGCGCAGGCACGGTGGAGTTTCTGCTGAGCGGCAGCGGTGCGATCTCGTTCCTTGAAGTCAACACCCGACTGCAGGTCGAGCACCCCGTGACCGAGCAAACCACGGGCGTGGACCTGGTGGTCGAACAACTGCGCGTGGCCGACGGCCTGCCGCTGTCGATCACGCAGACGCCCGCGCCGCTGGGCCACTCCATCGAATTCCGCATCAACGCCGAGGACGTGGGCCGGGGCTTTTTGCCCACGCCGGGCCCGGTGCAGCACTTCGATCCGCCCTCAGGCCCCGGTGTGCGCCTGGACACGGGCGTGCAGTCCGGCTCGGTGGTGCCGGGCACATTCGACTCGCTGATGGCCAAGCTCATCGTCACCGGCGCCACGCGCGAGCAGGCGATGGCGCGCGCGCGCCGCGCGCTGCGCGAGTTCCGCATCGAAGGCGTGGCCTCGGTGCTGCCGTTTCACCGCGCCGTGATGGAGCACCCCGACTTCCGGGGCGATGACGGCTTCAAGGTGCACACGCGCTGGATCGAGACCGATTTTTCCAACACCCTGGCGGCGGCGGTGCGCGCCGAACCCCAGCCCGACAGCAGCCTGCTGCGCACGGCCATTGAAATCGACGGCCGCCGCGTCACGCTGGGCCTGCCCACGCAACTG
>NZ_ACQT01000396.1 GCF_000175235.1 Acidovorax delafieldii 2AN
AGCGCCCCATCCTGCACGGGCTGGCCAGTTACGGCCTGGTGGCGTACGCGCTGCTGCGCCAGTGCTGCGCCGGCGATCCCGCGCGCCTCAAGGCGCTGGACATCCGCTTCGCCGCCCCGGTGTACCCGGGCGAGACGCTGGTGACCGAGATCTGGCGCGTGCCCGGCCAGCCGGCGCAGGTGCAGCTGCGCGCCCGTGTGCTCGAACGCGACAAGGTGGTGCTGAGCCACGGCTTCGCCGAACTGGCGTGAGCTATCAAAAAGTGAGCTGCCGGCGCTTCATAGGTAAGCGCTGGAGCTCGTTCTGAATCAAATACCCTGGAGCACGCCATGAGCGCATCCCCCGTGTTGACCTCCGTGCAGGACGGCATCGGCACCATCACCCTGAACCGCCCCGAGGCACGCAACGCGCTCAACCAGGCCATGCGCCCGGCCCTGGCCGCCGCCATCGCGCAGATGCGCGAGGACGCGCAGGTGCACGCGGTCATCCTCACCGGCGCGGGCGGCGCGTTCTGCTCGGGCGGCGACATCTCGGCCATGCTGGACACCACCCGCACCGGCCTGGCCTTTCGCAAGGGCATGCGCGAGCTGCACCAGTGGTTCCCCGAACTCGTGAACCTGGAAAAGCCCGTGATCGCCGCGGTGGACGGCCCGGCCTTCGGCGCGGGCCTGAGCCTGGCGCTGGCAGCCGACTTCGTGCTGGCCACGCGCCGCGCCAAGTTCTGCGCGGTGTTCGGCCGCATTGGCCTGATCCCCGACCTGGGCGCGATGCACCTGCTGCCGCGCATCGTGGGCCAGCAAAAGGCCAAGGAGCTGGTCTTCACCGCGCGCACCGTCGATGCCGAAGAGGCCCAGCAGCTCGGCATGGTGTTCGACATCGTGGACGACGCCGCGGCGCTGACCGAGGCCGCGCGGGCGCTGGCGCGGCGTTTTGGCGAGGCCTCCACCGCCGCCATCGGCATGGCCAAGACCATCATGAACCAGTCCTTCGAGAGCGACGCGCGCACCATCGCCGAACTGGAGTCCTATGCGCAATCTGTGTGCCGTGGCTCCGACTACCACCAGGACGCGGTGCGACGCTTCAAGGACAAGCAGCCGCTGCGCTTCGACTGGGACAGGAAATGACTCCCCCCTGTGTCGCCTTCGGCGCCATCCCCCCAGGGGGACGACGCCAGTGGCCGGGCGAAGCCCGCTCCACGGCGTCCGCTGGCATGGCCTGCTCCGCGGCCATCGGACCGGTGCCGGCGCGCCAGTTTCATGGCTTGCGGGTGGCGCGCTGCGCCATGGATGCCTGATATGGGCGCATTGGCCGAACGCTTGCAGGCACTGATCCGCCCCGGCGACACGCTGTGGTGGGGCCAGGCCACGGCCGAGCCGCTGACGCTCACGCGCGCCGTGGTGCAGCACCGCCACGCGCTGGCACAGGGCGGGCGGCTGGACGCGTGTTCGTGGGCATTGCCGCATCGGACACGCTGCAGCCCTGGCAGGCCGACGCCATCGATTTCTTCGGCTATGCCGCGGGCGGGCCGCACCGCGCCCTGGCCCAGGCCGGCGTGCTGGACATCCTGCCCAGCCACTATTCCCATCTGCCGGGCCTGATCCGCGCGGGGGTGCTGCCGGTCGACGTGGTGCTGCTGCAGGTCTCGCCGCCCGATGCGCAGGGCCGCTACAGCCTGGGGCTGGTGCAGGAATACCTGCCCGCCGCCATCGAGCGCGCGCGCGTGGTGATTGCCGAGGTGCACCCCGACGTGCCCTGGACGCACGGTGGCCTGCACCTGCAGGCCAGCGACTTCGCGCTGCTCATCGACGCCGAGCACCCGCCGCTGGACCAAAGCCGCAGCGCGCCCGGCCCGGTGGAGCAGGCCATTGCACGCCATGTGGCGGGGTGGGTGGAAGACGGCGCCACGCTGCAGCTGGGCATCGGCAACCTGCCCGAGGCCGTGCTGGCCGCGCTGCACGGCCACCGCGATTTGGGCCTGCACAGCGGCGCGGTGGGCGACGGCATTGCGGCCCTGGCCGAGGCCGGCGTGCTCACCAACGCCAGGAAGAGTCTGGACACCGGCGTGGGCATTGGCGGCATCCTCATGGGTGGCGAGCGCCTGCGCCGCTGGGCGCACCGCAACCCACAGATCGAGCTGCGCGGCACCGACTACACGCACGACCCCGAGGTGCTGGCCACCAGCCACAAGCTCACCGCCATCAACGCGGCCATCGAGGTGGACCTCACCGGCCAGATCAACGCCGAGGTGGCTGCCGGCTGCTACGT
>NZ_ACQT01000395.1 GCF_000175235.1 Acidovorax delafieldii 2AN
CGTCAGCCAGATCAGGCCGATCAGCAGCAGGAACAACCCGGCAGATCCCAGGAAGATGTCATTGGCCGCGCGCGTGAATGCCTGCTGGTCGATGAGGCGGTTGATCTGCGCCAGCGCCTGCATCTGCGTCAGGCCCGATGCCACGAGCCCATCCTGCGTTTGCGCAAACACCCCCTGGCCCTGCACCAGCCCCTCGGTCAGGTGCGCGTGGTGCATGGCGGCGCGGCTTTCCCACAGTGTGGTGGCAATCGAGGTGCCCATGGCCCCGGCGGTGATCCGCACGAAGTTGCTCAGGCCCGCCGCCGCCGGGATGCGATCTGGCGACACACCGGCCAGCGTCAGCGTGGTCAGCGGAATGAAGAAGAACGCCATGGCCGCGCCCTGCAGCAGCGTGGGGATCAGGATGTGGATGAAGTCCGTCTGCACGGTGAACTGCGAACGCATCCACAGCACCGTGCTGAACACGATGAACGCGCCCGTGGCCATGCGGCGCGGGTCCCACTGGCCGACCTTCTTGCCCACCAGCGGCGTGAGCAGGATGGCGAACACGCCCACCGGCGCCAGCGCCATGCCGGCCGAGGTGGCGGTGTAGCCCATCCACTGCTGCAGCCACAGCGGCAGCAGCACCACGTTGCCGAAGAAGAGGGCGTAGGCCACCGACAGCGCCAGCGCACCGAACGTGAAGTTGCGGCCCTTGAAGAGTTTCAGGTCCACCACCGGGTGCTTTTCGGTCAGCTCCCACACCAGGAAGACGGCGAACGCCACCACCGCGACCACGGCCATGGTGACGATCTCACCCGAGGCAAACCAATCGAGCTCCTTGCCCTTGTCGAGCATGAGCTGCAGCGCACCCACCCACAGCACCAGCAGGCTCAGGCCCACGGTGTCAATCGGCAGCTTGCGGATGGGCGTCTCGCGCTTGCGGTAGATGCCCCAGGTCAGCACCCCGGCCAGCAGGCCCACCGGCACATTGATGTAGAAGATCCACGGCCACGAGATGTTGTCGGTGATCCACCCGCCGAGCAGCGGCCCCACCACCGGCGCGACCAGCGTGGTCACGCCCCATAGCGCCAGTGCCGTGCCTGCCAAGGCACGCGGGTAGCTGGCCAGCAGCAGCGTCTGGCTCAGTGGAATCATCGGCCCGGCCACCAGGCCCTGCAGCACGCGGAAGAACACCAGCATTTCCAGCGACGACGCAAAGCCGCACAGCCACGAGGTCAGCACGAACAGCAGCACGCTCATGGTGAACAGCCGCACCGCGCCAAAGCGCTGCGTGAGCCAGCCGGTGAGCGGCACCGAGATCGCGTTGGCCACGCCAAAGCTGGTGATGACCCAGGTGCCCTGGCCGGGGCTCACGCCCAGGTTGCCGGCAATGGCGGGGATGGAGACGTTGGCGATGGACGAGTCAAGCACGTTCATGAACGTGGCAAGCGACAGGGACAGCGTGCCCAGCAGCAGGGCCGTGCCATGCAGCGGCGGGTAGGCGGTGGGCGGCCCGGGCGGGGGCCGGTGGGGGGTGACGCAGCAGCAGGCGCCGCCGTGGCGGGCACCTGGCTGGCAGCGTCAGCAGTGGGGTTGGCGGCAGTCATGCGTGGTCACCCGTTCACTGCACCACCGGCGACTGCATCGCCGGATGCACCGGCGCCGACGCATGTTTCTGCGCCTGCACGGCAGCCTGGCTGCCCACCTTGGGCGACGCCACGGCCACCGCAGCCTTGCCGCTGCGGCCCAGGTTGGCGGCAATGATGTGGGCCACCTCGTCGTCGGCGGCCTTGAATTGCTCGTCAAACACGGCCGTGGCGGCCACGGGTGCCGTGCGCTGCGTGTCGGCCAGGGTTTTGCCGCTCTGGTCGGCCGTGTCCACCTTCACTTCCATCGACAGGCCCACGCGCAGCGGGTGCTCGGCCACTTCCTTGGGGTCGAGCGCAATGCGCACGGGCACACGCTGCACCACCTTGATCCAGTTGCCGGTGGCGTTCTGGGCGGGCAGCAGCGCAAATGCGGCGCCAGTGCCGGCGCCCAGGCCGGTCACGGTTCCGCGGTAGGTCACCTTGGTTCCGTACACGTCGGCTTCCAGCTCGGCGGGTTGGCCAATGCGCAGGCTCTTGAGCTGGCTTTCCTTGAAGTTGGCATCGACCCACAGGTCGTTCAGCGGCACCAGCGTCATCAGCGGGGCGCCCGCCTGCACGCGCTGGCCCACCTGCACGCCGCGCTTGGCCACGTGGCCATCGAGCGGCGCCACGAGTTGCACGCGCTGCACGGCGAGATA
>NZ_ACQT01000394.1 GCF_000175235.1 Acidovorax delafieldii 2AN
GGATGCACGCGACGCAGCAGGCCAAACTCGAGCAGGCGTGCCACGACCTGGGCGGGCCCCACCAGGGCCGCGACGGCGACGGCCGCCTGCACCGATGCGCCGCTGGCCTGCAGCAAGCGCGGCAGATGGACCGCCATGGCCGTGCTGGTGAACCAGGTCACGGCAAATACGAACGACAGCAGCAGGGTGGCGCGCAGGGCGTGCGGCGGATCGGTGGCTTCGGCGCCCGGAATGTCCTGCAGTGCGGGTGCTGCAGCGGGTTCGGCTGCGGTTGCGTTCATCCGCTTTGGTACCGCAGCAGCGCGGGGCAGCCAGGCGTTGAACGGAGCCCCCACCAGCAGGTGCAGGGCCGCCCAGCCAAAGCATGCCCCGCGCCAGCCCCAGGCGGCTTCCATCCAGGCGGACAGCGGCCAGCCCACGGTGCTGGCAAAACCGGCAATGAGCGTGACGCCGGTGATGGCGCCGCGTGCACCCGGGCCGTACAGACGCACCAGCGTGGCAAACGCGGCCTCGTACAGGCCCGAACCCATGGCCACGCCCATCAGCATCCAGGCGGCAAACAGGCCGATGGGGCCTTGGGCCAGTCCCATGCCTGCCAGGCTGGCGGCGAAGAGCAGGCTGGTGCCGACCAGTACAGGGCGCCCACCGTGCCGGTCAATGGCGTGGCCCGCCAGCGGGCCCAGCAGGGCGGAAACGATCAGCGCCGCCGAGAACGCGGCAAACACGGTGGAAGTGGCCACGCCCAGGTCGCGCGCCATGGGCACTGCCAGCATGGCGGGAAGGTAGTAGGACGAGGCCCAGGCGAGGGTCTGGGCGCTGCCCAGGCGTGCCACGGTCCAGCGCTGCGAAGGAGGGTTCATCGAAGGGGGCGTGACACGCCGCGATGTTTCGGGGAAGGGGTCTGGGCTGGTGGGCGATCCCTGACTCAGGCGCGCCGGCCCTTGGCGTCGATGACCACTTCGCCGTCTTCCTTGGTGAAGGCCCCCTGCTGCGGCTGCGGCAGGATGTCGAGCACCGCTTCGGAGGGACGGCACAGTCGCGTGCCCAGGGGCGTGACCACGATGGGACGGTTGATGAGCACCGGATGGGCCAGCATGGCATCGACGAGCTGGGCATCCGTGACGCCAGGGGCGCCCAGGTTCAGCTCGGTGAATACGGCCTCCTTGCTGCGTACCACGTCGATGACGGGCGTGCCCATGGCGGCGATCAGTGCCACCAGGGTCTCGCGGCTGGGAGGCGTCTTGAGGTATTCGATGATGTCAGGCTCCACGCCGCTGTTGCGGATCATGGCCAGGGTGTTGCGGGAAGTGCCGCATTTCGGGTTGTGATAGATCGTGATGGTGGACATGGCGCAGGGCTTGGGGGTGGAAGAGGTGTGCAGTGTGCCAGCGCCTTCGTGGCGGAGCACGGGCCGGTTCAGCGCGGCCAGCCGGGCAGCTGCTGCAGTGCTGTCATCAAGGCGCGTCCGGCATCTTCGAGGGCCCTGTCGTTGTGCACCTCCACGGCCGCGGCGTGGGGTGGGGGCTGGTAGTCCGCCGCCCGCCGCACCCGTGCCTCGATCTGTGCGGCGCTTTCGCGGCCCCTGGCTGTCAGGCGCTGGCGCAGCACGTCGGGGCTGGCGGTGATGTGCACGGCGACCAGATCCGGGTGGTTCTGCAGCGCCTGCGGCAGGTAGGCGCGCGAGCCGTTGACCAACACCCACCGGCGCTGCGACAGCGGTGCAAGCTCGGCATGCCGCACACCGTAGTGCAGGCCGTTGGCTTCCCAGTGCAGCGCGAACGCCTGCCGGGCGTGCAACTGCTGGAACGCTGCGGTGTCCACGCTCTCATGGGCCTCGCCGCCCGCGACCGCGGTGCGGTTGATGGTGCGCCGGGCCCAGTGCAGGGATTGCGGGGCGGGAAGGTGGCGGCGCAGCCATTCGAGCAGCGAATCCTTGCCCGCGCCCGACGGACCCATGCAGTACACCAGCCGCCCGCTCACGCGCCCATCTCCAGGTGGTCGAGCAGAACGAAATCGGCGCCCGGCGTGGGTTCGGCAAACAGCGCCAGGCTGTTGAATCTGAGCGCAGGCAGGTCGGCGAAGAACTGTTCGGCGGCGTCCTGCACGAGGGCCTGGGTTTCACTGTTCACCGTGTGCAGCGGGCCTGTGAGCGAGAGATGAAAGCGAAACTCGTCCAGCACGAACGGGTAGCCCCATTGCTGCAGAAGCTCTTCCTGCCGGGCTGTAAGCCCGCCCGCCCGGCGCCGGGCCATTTCGGCCGGCGGCAGCGCAGCGGCCAG
>NZ_ACQT01000393.1 GCF_000175235.1 Acidovorax delafieldii 2AN
GCAGCGTCTGGCCGCCACCGGGGGGGCGACCGGGCGGCTTGCACTTGGCGCGCGTGAAAGGCAGCCTCTCAGCCTCTCAGCCTCTCAGCCTCTCAGCCTCTCAGCCTCTCAGCCTCTCAGCCTCTCAGCCTCTCAGCCTCTCAGCCTCTCAGCCTCTCAGCATTTTGCTTTGTTTTTAATAGCGCGTGGCGCACGCTGAATAAGCGCTAGCGCGGTAAAACACCAAAAATCGGCCTGCCACGGCCGTCCTCAGCGCCGCGACGACACCACGATGCCGCCCACGATCAGCGCAAACGCCGCGGCGTGGTACGCGCGGGGAGCCTCGCCCAGAAAGGCGGCCGACAGCAGGGCCGCAAACAGCGGTGTCAGGTTGGAAAAGAACCCCGCCACGGCCGGCCCGGCTCGCTGCACGCCGATGCCCCAGCAGCGGTAGGCCACCAGCGCCGGGCCGATGGCGATGAACAGCAGCGCCGTCACCAGCGGCCAGCCCCATGCAATGTGGGTATGGCCCGTGGCCCACTCGGCACTGGCAAAGGCGCCCGACCAGGCCAGGCCAAACACCATCTGCCCGGTCAGGAAGGCCGCCCAGTCGCCGCGCAGGCTGGCAGGCTCGCTGGTGCGCACCAGCAGCCAGCTGTAGAACGACCACGAGATGGTGGCCAGCAGCATGAACAGATCACCCGGCACCAGGCGCAGCGCCAGCAGCTGGTTCCACTCGCCCCGGCTGAGCACCGTGAGCACGCCCGCCATCGACAGGGCCGCGCCCGCCAGTTGCTGGCGGGTGACGGCCACGCCAAAGAACAGTGCGCCCACCGCCAGCATCCACACCGGCATGCTCGAGCCCACCAGCGTCACGTTGATGGGCGTGGAAGTCTGCAGCGCCAGGTATTGCAGTGCGTTGTACAGCCCCACGCCCAGCAGCCCCAGCACGGCGAAGCGGCGCCAGTGCGGCCAGAGCGGGCTGTCCGGGCGCAGCACGCGGTGCGTGAGCGGCGCCAGCAGTGCCAGGGCCAGCACCCAGCGCAAGAAGTTCAGGGTGATGGGCGGCACCAGGTCGTGCACCAGCCGGCCCACCACGGCGTTGCCGGCCCACAGCAGCGGCGCGGTCACCAGCAGCGCCGCGGTGCCGGGCGTCAGTCGTTGAGTCATGCCTCCACTGTAAAGGGGGGCGCGCCGGCAAGGCTTGCAGATTCATGGCACGATGACAGCCGACTTGTCGCATCCATTGCAGGAGACTGTTTCCATGAGCCTTGCCGTCCAGATCCGCCAGCCCGGCGGTCCCGAAGAACTCCACCTCGTTGATGTGCCGGTGGGCGAGCCCGGGCCGGGCGAGATCCGCATCCGCCACCATGCCATCGGCCTGAACTTCATCGACGTGTACCACCGCACGGGCCTGTACCCGCTCAACATGCCCGCCACCATCGGCATGGAGGCAGCGGGCGTGGTCGAGGCCGTGGGCGAAGGCGTCACGCACCTAAAGGCGGGCGACCGCGCCGCCTATGCCAGCCAGCCGCCCGGCAGCTACTGCGAGGTGCGCGTGATGCCCGCCAAATGCGTGTGCCGCCTGCCCGACGCCATCAGCTTCGAGACCGGCGCCGCCATGATGCTCAAGGGCCTTACAGCCCAGTACCTGCTCAAGAAGACGCGCCCCGTGGAAGGGCTGGAGCACGGCGACCACGTGCTGTTCCACGCCGCCGCCGGTGGCGTGGGCCTGATCGCCTGCCAGTGGGCCAAGGCCCTGGGCCTGCAGCTCATCGCCACGGCGGGCACCGATGCCAAGTGCCAACTCGCGCTGGCCAATGGTGCGGCCCATGCCATCAACTACCGCACCGAAGACTTTGCTGCGCGGGTGAAGGAGATCACCGGGGGGCGCGGCGTGAAGGTGGTGTACGACTCGGTGGGCAAGGACACCTGGGACAAGTCGCTCGACTGCCTGCGCCCGTTTGGCCTGATGGCCAGCTTCGGCAATGCCTCGGGCCCCGTGGCGCCGTTTGCGCCGGGTGCGCTGGGTGCCAAGGGCTCGCTCTATGTCACGCGCCAGACGCTGTTCACCCACATCGCCACCCGCGAGGCCACGCAGGCCATGGCCGACGACCTGTTTGCCGTGGTGGCCAGCGGCCAGGTGAAGATCCACATCGACCAGCGCTATCCGCTGGCCGAAGTGCAGCAGGCGCACCGCGACCTCGAGGCGCGCAAGACCACGGGCTCGACCATCCTCACGCTGTGACGCAGGCGCCTGCAGCGTCTGCCGCCGACTGGCTGGCCCAGGCCCGCGTGTCGGCCT
>NZ_ACQT01000392.1 GCF_000175235.1 Acidovorax delafieldii 2AN
CAGCTGGTGCATGGCCTCGCCGAGGCGCGACGCCGGGGTAGACACCGCCGGTGCCGGATCGGCGGCACCCGCACCGGTATCTGCCTCTGCGCCGTCGGCGCCAGCCCAGGCCGTGCCGCCCACTTCGGCGGTCATTCCGGCGGTCACTTCGGCGGCCAGCACGGGCAGCTCGGCCAGCGTGAAGTGGTCGTGCGTGCCGTCGGGCATCGCGGCAACGCCGCTCCCTTCGGCGGCCACAGCCCTGGCCGGCAGCTCTGCGTCGGTCAGCAGCGGCGCCAGCCGGTTCCACCAGCTGCCCGGCGCAGACACGCCGGGCGCCACGGACGACAGCGCCAGGCAATGCTTGGCGCGGGTCATGGCCACGTAGAGCATGTTGAGTTCTTCACGCTGGCGGGCCTGCTGTTCGGCGGCCAGGGCCGCCTCGGCGCTGGGCGGCGGGCTGGATTCACTGGCCAGAAAGACAAAGCCTGCGGGTTCGGTCTTTTCGCCTGGCCAGTCCACCAGCACACCCATGGTTTCGGCCTTTTGCGGGCGGGTGTCGGTGTCGAGCAGCAGCACGCAGCGCGCTTCCAGCCCCTTGGCGCCGTGCACGGTAAGCAGGCGCACCGCCTGCGCATCCACCCGGCCGGGCGCGCGCACACCGCCTTTTTTCATGGCGCGCACAAAGGCATACGGCGTGAGGTAGCGCCCGCCATCGTGCTGCAGCGCGGCCGAGAGCAGCGCACGCAGATTGGCCAGCACCGCCATGCGTTGCGCGGCGGGCGCAGCGGCGGCAAAGCGGGCCAGCACGTCGGCGTGCTGGTAGATGGCGTGCAGCGCATCGTGCGGCGGCAGAGCGTCCACCCAGAACTTGTATTGGACCAAATCGGCCGCTGGCGCCTGCAGTGCAATCGGTAGCAGCTCTGTTTTCTGTAGCAAATCAAACCAGCTGCTGCCCGCATGCTCGGGCTGGCGGCGCAGCACGGCCAGGGCCACCAGGGCGTCATCCCCAAGGCCGAAGAGCGGCGACCTGAGCGCGCGCGCCAGCGACAGGTCGTGCCCGGTGGACACCAGGGCATCGAGCAGCGCCACGATGTCCTGCACCTCGGGCGCATCGAACAAGTCGGCTTTTTCGGGCTGCACGCAGGGCAGGTGCAGGGCGCGCAGGGCGTCCTGCATGGCGGCAAGCCGGTCGCGCTTGCGGGCCAGCACCAGTACCTCGTTGGGCGGCGTGCCTGCGGCGATCTGCGCGGCCACCCAGGCGGCCGCCTGCGTGCATTCGCGCATGCGCTGGGTTTCCTCGGCCTCGTGGCGCGGCTCGGTCAGGCTGTCGCGCCAGGTGAGCGGGTCGCCGCCCCCATCACCATCAGTATCCGGCGGCAGGGATGGCGGGCAGGCGCAGCAGCACGCCGGGGTCGGTGGATTCGGTGGTGTGGTCGCGAAAGCCGCTGGTCTCGTGCTGCGCCTGGGCGGTGCCCATGGCGTGGTTCACGGCGGCGATCACGCCCGTGGCGTTGCGGCGTGTGTGGTCGCAGCTGAGCAGGTCGCCCCCCAGGCCGTCGCGCACAAAGGCCTGCGCGGCGATGAACACCTGCGGCTCGGCGCGGCGAAAGCGGTAGATGCTCTGCTTGGGGTCGCCGACGATGAACACGCTGGGCGGTTTCTGGCCACTTGCGCCGCCGCCCGAGCCCGCATAGCCCGCCAGCCAGGCATGCAGCGCCTGCCACTGCAATGGGTTGGTGTCCTGGAACTCGTCCACCAGCAGATGGCGGATGCGCGCATCCAGGCGCTCCTGCACCCAGCCACTGAGGATGGGGTCGGCCAGCATGACGAGCGCCGTGCGCTCCACGTCGTTCATGTCCACCCAGCCATGCTGGTGCTTGACGGCGGCAAACGCCGCGATCAGGCTGCGCGCCAGCCGGGCCATGCGCTGCTGGTGCAGCCAGGCGTCGTGCTGGCGGCGGGCGGTGAGCAGGCGCTGGAGTTCGGGTTCGGCCTCCTGCGCGGCGGGGAATTTTTCAAGGTTCTTGGAAAGCCGGTCTTCCTTGGCCACGAACAGGGCGCGGCGCAGCAGGTCCAGGCGCTGGTTCAGGTCATCGCAGGCCAGCGCGTCGATGATGGCGTCGGCGGCCTTCTGGGGCGTCTTGTTGGCCTCGCCCCCCAGGGCCTTGGCGCGGGCGAGCCAGCGCTGGTGGCAGGCATCGCCCTGCAGCGCATCGGCCGGTTCGCTGAACGCGGCCAGCTCGGGGGAATGCACCTGGAACGGCGGCACCGAGGCATCGACCACGCCGGCGGCATCGGCCAGGTCGAACTCGACCCGCT
>NZ_ACQT01000391.1 GCF_000175235.1 Acidovorax delafieldii 2AN
CGGTGGCGGCTCTGGGGGCGGGGTGGCGTCGGCCACCTTGGGGGTATGCGGGGTGGGGCGGGGCGCAGGCCGCTTGCGCGCAACCGGCGTGTGCGCGCCGCCGTCCGCTGGTTTCGCTGCAGGCTGGGGTGGCGGCGGTGGTGCAATGCTGCGCGTGCTGAACACCTGGGTGGCGGCCGGCGCGGAGGTGGGCTGCCACACCAGGGGCACGCCCTGCAGCACCAGCCAGTGCAGGGCCAGCACCAACGCGGTCAGAACAAGCAGCGGCCGGCGGGGCATGGGTTGGTGATGGGGTCAGGCGCAGCCCGCGCCCAGGTCGCTCGACAGCTGGGCGGCAGCGGCACGCAGCGGGGTGTCGATGGCGCCCCCCCATTCGGGATCGAACGTGGCTACGGAACCCAGCGTGGTGATGCCCAGCACCAGGTGGCCATCGGCGTCGAACACGGGCGCGCAGAAGGCCACGATGCCGGGCAGCAGCGTGTCGACCACGCGGGCCGAACCGCGTTCACGCGTCTCGGCCAGCAGGGCCTCGACGGCTGCCGGGGTGGTGGGCAGATCGGTGCGGCGCACCCGGGCGGCCTGGGCCAGCTCTTCCTGCAGCAGGGGCTCGATCGTCTCGCGCGCCATGTGGGCAGCAAAGCAGCGGCCCGTGGCGGAAGACAGCAGGGGCATCACGTCGCCCAGGCGCAGGTTGGCCGTGACGGCCTGGTGGGATTCTTCCCAGTGCACGATGGTCGGGCCCCGGTTGCCCCACACGGCCAGGGCCAGCGTGTGGCCGATGGCCTGCATGAGCCCGGGCATGCGCTCGCGCGCCATGCGCACCGCGTCCAGGCGCGACAGCGAAGCCAGCCCCAGCTTGAGTGCCGCCGGGCCCAGGTCGTAGTGCGCGGTGCGGCTGTCCTGCACCACCAGCCCCAGGCGCTGAAAGCTCACGAGATAGCGGTGGGCCTTGGCGGCGCTCATGCCGGCCGATGCCGCAAGGTCGCGCAGCATGAGCGGGCCGCGCGCGCGCGTCAGCCCCTCCAGCAGCAGGAAGCCCACTTCCACCGACTGGATGCCTGCACGTTCTTTGTCCATCTGCACTAAAATTTGCGAGTTTTGTTTAGTTAAATCAATTTCACCCAGCGTAATTTGCGCTAGGGGTCCTACTTTTTCACCCGAGACGAAGGCTCTGCCCCCATGAAACTTGCCACCTACAAAGACGGCTCGCGCGACGGCCAACTGGTTGTCGTCTCGCGCGATCTGGGCACGGCCCATTATGCGACCGGCATTGCCAGCAGGTTGCAGCAGGTGCTGGACGACTGGAACTTCATCTCGCCCCAGTTGCAGGACCTTTCCGACCAGCTCAACGCAGGCCGTGCGCGCCATCCCTTCCCGTTTGATCCCCGGCAATGCATGGCCCCGCTGCCCCGGGCGTACCAGTGGGCCGATGGGTCGGCTTACATCAACCACGTCGAACTGGTGCGAAAAGCGCGCAACTCCGAAGTGCCCGAGAGTTTCTACACCGACCCGTTGATGTACCAGGGCGGCAGCGACGACTTCATCGGCCCCTGCGACGACGTGGTGGTGCCCAGCGAGGCCATGGGCATCGACTTCGAGGCCGAGATCGCCGTCATCACCGGCGACGTGAAGATGGGCACCAGCGCCGACCAGGCACTCGACGGCATTCGGCTGGTGATGATCGCCAACGACGTGAGCCTGCGCAACCTCATCCCGGCCGAACTCGCCAAGGGCTTTGGCTTCTTCCAGAGCAAGCCCGCCACCGCCTTCGGCCCCGTGGCCGTGACGCTGGACGAACTGGGCGACGCCTGGGACCACGGCCGGCTGCACCTGCCCGTGCAGTCCACCTGGAACGGCCGCAAGGTCGGCATGTGCGATGCCGGGCCCGAGATGACCTTCCACTTCGGCCAGTTGATTGCCCACATTGCCAAGACCCGCAACGTGCGCGCGGGCTCCATCGTGGGCAGCGGCACCGTGAGCAACAAGGGCGTGGAGCAGAACGGCCGCACCGAATGGCCCAAGGGCTACAGCTGCATCGCCGAAAAGCGCTGCATCGAAACCATCCAGGACGGCAAGCCCAGCACCGACTTCATGAAGTTTGGCGACACCATCCGCATCGAAGTGAAAGGCAAGGACGGCGCGAGCATCTTCGGCGCCATCGACCAGGCCATCGCGGCGCCCGTGTGATGCGCAGCCTGCTGGGCAGACTGCCGGGACGCCTGCTGCGCGCCTGCATGCTGGCGCTGCCCTTGTGCGGCGCCACTGCTGCCGTTGACGCGGGCCAGGACGCCAGCCCATCGGCCTGCCCGCCCTCCGCCCAACCGGTGGACGCCCAGGCGCTGCCTGAGAT
>NZ_ACQT01000390.1 GCF_000175235.1 Acidovorax delafieldii 2AN
CGTGGCTGCTGCGAACGACCACAGGGCCATGCCCACGGGACCGGCCGGCTTGCGCAAGCCACGTGGCGCCAGGTCTGACCCATGGGCCAGCACCATCAGCCCACACAAGCCGCCCGCCACCCCCAGCAAGACAGGCACGGGCAGCGTCAGGCCCCACGCCACAGCGGCGGCCACCAGCGCCACCGAGGCCAGGTGTCCGGCGGCCATGGGCAGCAGGGCGCGCAGCGGGATGCTGTGGTCGTGTGCCCGCAGGCTCCAGGCCATGGCCAGCCCCCAGCCTGTGGCGGGATGGAGCCCGTGCAGCGCACCCATGGCGGCGATGGTGATCCAGGGCCAAAGGATGTCCGAGGTCATGGTGTGGCGTTCAGCCCCGTGCGGCGCAGCACCCGCCCGGCGCAGGGCGGGACGGGAAGGCCTGCGAGTCTTGCGAAGTTGGCGATGCCTGGGGGGGTGGCCGGGGCGCTGGCGGTGTGGGCCGGTGGCTGCGCGGGCGCGTAGCGGTCGTGGTGGCGCACCCAGTCCAGGGGGTGGGCGGGGTTGGTTTCGTGGCGGCCCAGCGGCGTCAGGTCCAGCAGCTGGTAGGTGCCCATCATGGCTTCGACGCCGCGCCCGAAGGTGGAGTAGGTGTGGAACACCTCCCCCGCATCGTTGTGCACAAACACGCTGATGCCCGGTGCCTCATCGGCGGGGAACGGCCGCATGCCGTAGTTGTAGAACACCTCGCCATTGCCGCGTGCGCGCTGCTCGGCGGTGAAGCTCACGGCAAAGTCGTGGTTGAAGTCGCTGCCGTGCGATGACACCCAGCGGAACTGCCAGCCCATGCGCTGGCGAAAGCGCTCGATCTCGGCCAGCGGCGCGCGCGAGACGGCAAGCACCGACACGTCGCGGTGCTGCAGGTGCAGCTCCATGCCGCCCATGTGGTCGGCCATGAAGGAGCAGCTCGGGCAGCCTTGCTCCCAACCCGGGCCGAACATGAAATGCTGCACCAGCAGCTGGCTGCGCCCGTCGAAAAGGTCGGCCAGGGCGCGCGGGCCCTGGGCCGTGTCGAAGGTGTAGCGCTTGTCCACGCGGGTCCAGGGCAGCGCGCGGCGCTCCTGGGCAACCTGGTCGCGCAGGCGGGTCAACGCCTTTTCGCGGGCCAGCAGGGTGCGGCGCTGGGCCAGCCATTGGTCGGCAGAGACCACGGGGTGGGAGGTGGGGGCGTTCATGGATGTACTCCTTGGTGTGGTGATGGTGTCGGTGGGGCGTCGCCGGTGAAGCCGATGGGTTGATGGACGACTGCAGGCGCACTGCTCCCTGGCCTGCCGCCCGTGGAGTGGGCGCGCAGGGCCTGGTGAAGGCACGGCACAGGCCCGGTGCGGGCCCCGTCGTGGTCCGGATGTTGTGGAGGCCTGGTGTAGCGCCGTTCAGGCGCGGGGTGGTGCCTTGGGCTGGCGCACGGCGCGCACCTTGCCGCTGCTGCCGCCGCCGCAGTAGAACAGGCCGGCACCGTCGGATTCGAGCCCGCTCACGCCCGCGCCCGGCGGCAGGTCGAGCTGCTGCACCACGGCACCGCTGGCAAGGTCGATGTGGCGCAGGGTGCTTTCGTCGCCTTCCCAGGTGCCGTGCCACAGTTCGCCATCCACCCAGGTGACGCCGGTCACGAAGCGGTCGGACTCGATGGTGCGGCGGATGGCGCCGGTGGCGGGGTCGATCTGGTGGATCTTGCGGCCCTGGTACTGGCCCACCCACAGGCTGCCTTCGGCCCACGTCAGGCCCGAATCGTTGCCGCCACCCGGCGCCGGGATGGTGGCCAGCACGCGGCCCGTGACGGGGTCGATCTTGTCGATGCGCGCTTCGGCAATCTGGTAGAGGTGCGTGCCGTCGAACGCCGTGCCCGCGTCGCACGCCACGTCCAGCGTGCGGGTGGTGGTGCCGCTGGCCGGGTCGAACGCCACCAGGTGCTCGCCCGTCGCGGCCCATACGCGGTGGCCGTCGTGGGTCACGCCGTGGACGGCGCTGGCATCGCCAAAGGGGCCGTATTCGCGCACCACCTCGGCAGGCTGGCGCGCGGCGACGGGCATGTGCAGGCGGGGCGGCGGGGCATCGCCGACCTGGCTGCTGCAGGCGGTATCGCGGGCGGCATCCGGGGTGGCGTGGCTGGCGGTGGTGGCGGTCATTGCGGGGGCTCCTTCAGGGGTGATGGATGCCACTTTAGGGATTTGCCTGCGCCGTGGGGAGTAACAAGATCGTCGTGAATCCGACGAGCGGCGCGGCCAGCCAGCGGCGGGCGCGAGCCTGGCCGATGGCGCGCACCTGACCGGTAGCTTCCAGGTCGGCCAACGCACGCTGCACGGTGCGCTGGCTGTCGCCCAGG
>NZ_ACQT01000389.1 GCF_000175235.1 Acidovorax delafieldii 2AN
CGCCAGTTCAGGCGGATGGAGCCGTCGGCCTTGGCGCTGCCCCAGCGGGTTTGCGCGCTCGACAGGCGCAGGCTGGTCCAGCGCACGCCCAGCAGCGGCGCGAAATGCTCGAGCCGCGCGGTGAAATGGCGGCGCGCATCGCGCATCAGCCAGGCCTGTACGGCATCTCGGATCTGCGCGGGGCTGGCGCTGTGGGCGAGCCCGATGCACAGGCTCGCGCCTTGCGCCGCATCCCCCGGACCGGACACCAGGGCGCCGCCCCGGCCGGTGAAGCCGTGCGTGGGGTCGAGCACCAGCGTGAGCGGTTCGCCCAGATAGGGCAGCTGGGCACCGTGGCCCC
The DNA here is from genome assembly GCF_000175235.1 of Acidovorax delafieldii 2AN. Taxonomy (GTDB): domain Bacteria; phylum Pseudomonadota; class Gammaproteobacteria; order Burkholderiales; family Burkholderiaceae_C; genus Acidovorax; species Acidovorax delafieldii_B. Next base: position 341 of record NZ_ACQT01000389.1, read on the forward strand.
AGGTGATGCGTCCGCCCTCTTGCCGCTGCTGGCGCGCACGCGCTTCGTCCAGCTTGCGCAGAATCCAGCCCGACTTCTCGCGCAGCGCCGCATCCACGGCCGACAGCGTGACCCACGAGGGCACCCGCACCGCCAGACCGTCGGCCCCCACCGTGAAACCGATGCTGCGCCGGCGCGCGCGCTGCAGGGCATAGGCCACCACAGCGTTGCCCAGCAGCACCTCGCGGTTCGCCTGGGGGTGCCGGAACTCGGCGGGCGACAGCAGCGACGGCAGGGTAAGCGCTGGTGGCTGCGCTGCACGCACGTCTTTTGCTGCGAAACCAGGAGCATTCTGCGCATGCTGGGGCACTGCAGGCACTTTTTGCTTCAAACCCGGTGCCGCAGGCGCCGGGGCCGCTCCGGCTTGGGTCGGCGCCTCGGTAGAACACCCCGGGCCGGGCGGGTCGAACAGGTCGAGCGCCAGTTGCACGAGCCGCTGCATCATCGCGCCCTCACGGGTTGGTGGAAACGGCCTCGGGATAAGCCTCGGGATCCAGGCGGCGCATTTCGGCCTCGATCCAGGCCTCGACCTCCTGCATCAGTTCGTCGGGCTTGCGGCCCACACTGGGGATGGGTTGGCCAATCGACACATCCACCACCCCGGGGCGCTTGATGAAGGCCTTGCGCGGCCACACCCGTGCCGAGGTGACGGCCACGGGCACCACCGGCACGCCCGCGTCCACGGCCAGCCGCGTGCCACCGCTCTTGTATTGCCCCGCCTGGCCGCGTTCCACGCGCGTCCCCTCGGGAAACATGATCACCCAGGTGCCTTCGGCCAGCAGGGCCCGGCCCCGTTGCACCACCTTGGCAAACGCGCGCACGCCCTGGCGGCGGTCGATATGGATCATGTCCAGGCTGCCGATCGACCAGCCGAAGAAGGGCACGTGCAGCAGTTCCTTCTTGAACACATAGGCCAGCGGGCGCGGCATGATGGCCGGCATGAGGAAGGTTTCGTAGGTGGACTGGTGCTTGACCAGCAGCACCACGCCCTGCTTTTCCCCTGTGGGCAAATGCTCCAAGCCGGTGATGCGGGTGCGGATGCCCATGATCACGCGGGCAGAATCCACGCTGAGCTTGAGCCACGCCCGCGCAATGCGGTAGCGGGTGCGGCTGCCGGCACCGAACAGCCGCACCAGCAGAATCGCCAGCGTATAGGGCACCACGGTGATGCCCATCCAGAGCATGTGGACAATGGAACGGATCAAGGCCATAGATCGGGTAGTTTTGGCCGCAGGCGCTCGTCAATCAAGCGCCTGCAGCTATTGAAAAAATAGCATCAGAAACCCACCGGCGAGGCATCGGCTGCCGCTGCGGGGGCCGCGCCCGGCTCTGGCGCGGGCGCCGGGGGCAGTAGATGCTCGACAAATGCAGCCAGGCTGGCGTGCACCCGCGTGGTCGCCGGAAAATCGATGGGCAACGCCTGGCCGGGCTGCAGATGGGCCGAGCTGCCCGTGCACACCAGGTGCACCTGCGCACCCAGCGCCGCCCCGGCCTGCAGGTGTTCGGCGCAACTGCCCACCACCTGCACGTCGAGCTGCTCCACGCCATAGCGTTCGCAGATCTGTTCGAGCAGGCCAGGGGCCGGCTCCCGGCACTGGCACGCCTCGTCGGGGCCGTGCGGGCAGTAGAACACCGCATCGATGCGCCCGCCCACGGCCGCTACCTGCCGCAGCATCTTGGCGTGGATGGCGTTGAGCGCCACCACGTCGAACAGGCCGCGCCCCAGGCCCGGCTGGTTGGTGGCCACCACCACATGCCAGCCGGCATGGTTGAGCCGCGCCACGGCCTCGAGCGCGCCCGGCAGGGCATTCCATTCATCGGCCGAGGTGATGAAGTCATCCGCCAGCGGATTGAGCGTGCCGTCACGATCGAAAATCGCGAGTTTCATGGATGGACGCCTCCTTGTGCCCTGCCCCGCGCATGCCCGGGGCCCCGCGCATGATACGGGCGCGTGCGGTGCCCCCCCGCCATGCAGACACCACAGCACGGCGCGCGCAGCG
>NZ_ACQT01000388.1 GCF_000175235.1 Acidovorax delafieldii 2AN
ACGGTGGCAGCCCCGGTACCCTCGGCCAAGAACTGATCTCTGACCCCTTTCAAGGAGCCTTTTCACATGACCTTTCGCATCCCCCTGGCCGCAGCCGGCCTGGCCCTTCTGGCGCTGGCGGGTGGCGCCAGCGCCCAGCAGCACGACCCGGCCACGCCGCTGGCCGTGGCCTCCAAGATTGCTCTGCGCGGTGAAGCCAACGAGATCGCCGTGCGCGAGATGCGCATCGTGCGCAAGAACGACATCCTGGTGGTACAGGCCGACATGGCCAACATGGGCCGCACCGACCGCACCGTGTTCTACCGCTTCAAGTGGCTGGACAACGTGGGCAACCAGGTGGGCGACGGTGAGTCGTGGAAGCAGATGACGGTGCTGGGGCTGGGCCAGCAGACGGTCAAGAGCGTGGCGCCCACCGGTGCGGCTGTCGACCTGCGCCTTGAAATGAATGTAGAACCGCGCTGAGCCAGCGCAAGAGGAGAAGCAAGCATGAAGAACAACATCCGGCGCAGTGCGCTCATCCTGGCCGTCGCGGCCGGCACCCTGGCCCTCTCGGCCTGCCAGAACCTGTCGTCGCCCACCGTGCGCTTTGACCGCCAGGTCAACTACGGCGACGCCAAGGCCGTGGAACTGGTGACCAACGAGTTCGGCTCCACCGACCTGCAGATGATCGCCGAGAAGATGACCGGCGGCCTGCTCGAAACCGGCATCTTCCAGGGGCGCCCCACGGTGACGATCTCCACCGTCAAGAACAAGACCAGCGAGTACATCGACACCACCAACGTGATGAACTCGATCCAGACCGCGCTGGTCAAGTCGGGCAAGGTGCGCTTCGTGCGCTCCATCAACGAGATGCAGGCTGGTGTGGACGAGCTGCAGCGCCAGAACCAGAGCGGCCTGTACAAGCAGGGCACCACCGCCAAGGTGGGCCAGATGACCGCCGCCAAGTACAGCATGGAAGGCGAGCTCACCAGCATCGTCAAGCAGAACAACAGCACCAAGGACGTGTACTACAAGTTCACGCTCAAGCTGTTTGACGTGCAGGAAGGCACGATCGAGTGGCAGGACGAGAAAGAAATCCGCAAGACGAGCAAGCGCTGAAGCAGGACATCCCCCAGAGGCGCTGCGCACCGTCCCCCTTCTCTCGGCTTCGCCGGGAAGGGGGACGACGCCCTCGCTGCGGGGCGGCCCTTGCTTGGCGTCCATCGCCTGGGTCGCGCCAGTTTCACGCGGCATGGCCGATGGCCCGCGCCGTTTGATTGATTCATGAATTCCCGTTAGCTCACAAGGAGCACACCATGCAACGCAGAACCACTTTGCACACGGCGCTGGCCGTGATCGCGGCCACCACGCTGGCCTGGGGCACGGGCGCGCAGGCGCAGCAGCCCGGCGCCGCGCCCAAGATCGCCGTGACCGACCTGGCCTACGCCCAGCGCGTGTCCGAATACTTCATGGCCGGCACCTACCAGCGCAGCAGCCAGATGAGCGCCCAGGGCAGCCAGGGCGGCAGCCACAGCCACGGCATGTACGGCGGCGGGGGCTCGTACTCCGGCCAGCAGTCCATGCAGGCGTCCGAGCAGGCCAGCGGCACCTATGTGGCCGGGCGCTACAGCTACATCGAGCAGCGCGAGCTGGGTGGTTACACCAACGACATCAAGGGCGCCATCCTGCAGGGTACGTACTTCCGCCTGGTGCAGGGCAAGGGCTTTGACGCGGGCAAGCCCCAGCCCAGCAAGGCAGAACAGGTGCTCAACCAGGTACAGGGCGGCAAGATGGCCACGCCCCAGGCCCAGCCCCAGGTCAACGACGTGATCTCCCGCATCAAGAAGGGCGAGTTCAACGGCGCCGACTACGTGCTGTTCGGCGTGGTCTCCAGCATCGATTTCACCGACGCGCTCTCGCCCCTGCAAGGCACCACCAGCGCCACGCGCCAGTACGGCCTGCAGCTCCTGGCCGACTTCTCGCTCATCAACACAAAAACGTACGAGATCAAGGCCGCGTTCTCGGCCCAGGGCGAAGGCAACGACACCAAGATCCTGTCGATCCGTGGCGACATTGCGCCCCCCAACCGGGCCAAGGTGATGCGCGAAACCTCGCTGTCGCTGGCGCAGGACGTGTACCAGCAGCTCGCGGTGCAACTTGGCTACACCGACGCCCACCTGGCGCGCGGCGTGCGCCCGCCCGTGGTGTACCAGCAGGGTGGCCAGCCCATGCCGGTTCCCCAGCCCCAGCAGCCCGAGCAGGTGCTGATCCTCAAGTAAGCCGCAGCGCATACCGCTGTGCAGGGCAGGCCGTTGCAGATGATCAACCGCTTTCCGCGCGCAACCCCCGCCGATGCCCGGCGGTGCTCCGAGGCCAGCCCTGTGCTGGCCTTTTTTGCGCCTGCTGCCGTGGCCTGGCTGCTGTGCGGCTGCATGGC
>NZ_ACQT01000387.1 GCF_000175235.1 Acidovorax delafieldii 2AN
GCCCAGGTCGAGCGCCACCTCGATGGCGCTGCCATCGCGCCGGCGCACCGTCCAGGTGGTGCGCTCGAAGGCCGTGGAAAAGTACGCCTCGAGCGCGGCGAACACCGTGCCATCCGGGTCCAGGCGCAGCCAGTGCGGCGCCGCCCGCAATGCCGCCGGATCGAGTGCCGGCCCCGGCACCGGCACCTCCCATTCGCCGCGCAGGCTCAGCGCGGAATCGCCGCCGCCACCGGTCTTGAAGGTCTGCAGCCAACGGGGGGCGCCAGGCCCGTCCACGCGCCGCAGGCGCAAGGCCATGCGGTGGGCCTGCAAGGCCCCATCGGGCGTATCGTAGTAGATGTTGCAGACCTGCTTGCGCAGCGGCGTGCGCCGCGCCAACACGGGCAGGCGCGCGAGCTGCCGGGCCAGCCCGGCGGGGTCCATCGTGGGCAGGGCGAGCTTGATTTCAAGCTCGGCCCCCGGGCCCGGCTGGATGGCGGATGGCATGGTGCAGTGGTGGGGCACGGCGCGGGCACATGCGCGGTGGCCCGTCAGATCATCAGTCTTCGAGCAGCGAGCGCAGCATCCAGGCCGTTTGCTCGTGGACGGTGAGGCGCTGGGTCAGCAGGTCGGCCGTGGGTTCGTCGCTGGCCTTGTCGGCCAGGGGAAACAGGCTGCGCGCGGTGCGGGCCACGGCCTCATGGCCTTCGACCAGCACGCGCACCATGTCCAGGGCCTTGGGCGGCTTGGCGGGCGCGTCGGGCACGGTGGCCAGCTTGCCGAATTCGGCGTACGAGCCAGGCGCCACGTGGCCCAGCGAGCGGATGCGCTCGGCAATCGGGTCCACCGCGTTCCACAGCTCGGTGTACTGCGCCATGAACATGGTGTGCAGCGTGTTGAACATCGGGCCCGTCACGTTCCAGTGGAAGTTGTGCGTGGTCAGGTACAGCGTGTAGGTGTCGGCCAGCAGGCGCGAGAGGCCCTGGGCAATGGCGGCGCGGTCCTTGTCGCTGATGCCGATGTTGATGCCGGGTGCGGTGGTTTTGCTGGAAGCCTTGGCCATGACGTTTCTCCTTGGGATGGTGGGTCTGCCCAGCGCTGCCATGGCGGCGCAAAGCGGGCCCGGTGGTACAGCCGCTCGCCAGCGCCCTCAGGAGCCGGCGTGCGGAAGCAATGGCCCACTGTAGCGCAGGAAACCGGCGGCAGCGAGGCGGCGCCACCCGCCACGCTCGCACCGCGTCATGACAGCCGCGTGACGCCCGGCAGTTCGCAGGCGTAGATCGCGTTGCGCAACGCGGCGATGGCCTCATAGCGCGTGAAGCTGCGCCGCCAGGCCAGCACCACGCGGCGCTTGGGCGGTGGGCTGCCGTCTTCTTCGCGGATGGGCAGGTAGCGGACAAAGCTCTCGTCGCTCTTGCGCCGGCGCGACACGGTGAGCAGCGCATCGCGCGGCACCGACAGGCGCGGCACCAGCGTCACGCCCATGCCCGCCGCCACCATGTGTTTGATGGTCTCGAGTGAAGACCCCTCGAAGGATTTGCGGATGCCTTCGGCGTTGCTGGAGAAGCGGGCGAACTCGGGGCAGACCTCGAGCACGTGGTCACGAAAGCAGTGGCCCGCGCCCAGCAGCAGCATGGTTTCGCTCTTGAGCTCTGCCGCCGTGATGGATTTTTTCGACGCCAGCGGGTGCGTGCTGGGCACCGCCGCCATGAAGGGCTCGTCGTACAGCGGCGCCATGGCCAGCCCGGTGTCGGGAAAAGGCTCGGCCAGGATGGCGCAGTCAATCTCGCCGGTGCGCAGCATCTCCAGCAGCTTGACGGTGAAGTTCTCCTGCAGCATGAGCGGCATCTGGGGCGTGCGCCCGATGGCCTGGCGCACCAGGTCAGGCAGCAGATAGGGGCCGATGGTGTAGATCACCCCCAGCGTCAGCGGCCCTGCCAGAGGGTCCTTGCCGCGCCGGGCGATCTCCTTGATGGCAGCGGCCTGCTCCAGCACGCTTTGCGCCTGGCGCACGATTTCCTCGCCCAGCGGGGTGACGGACACCTCGCCCGCACTGCGCTCGAACAGTTTCACATCCAGCTCTTCCTCGAGCTTCTTGATGGCCACCGACAGCGTGGGCTGCGACACATAGCAGGCATCGGCGGCATGACCGAAGTGCTTTTCGCGCGCCACGGCAACGATGTACTTGAGTTCGGTGAGGGTCATGGCGATTCCAGGCGGCAGGGATCGTCATTGTGCAGCGCCACGCGGCGCGCAACCCAGGGCGTGACGACGCAGCGGTGCAGAACCAGCGCCACCAGCAGGGCGAGGATGGCCGCGCAGGCCGCCACTTCAGGGACAAGGAACTGGCTCTGCGCCAGCGCATCTTCATAGATCTCGCCACGCAGGCACTGCATGACCGCCAGCAGCAACCCTGTCCACACCAGCGCCAGCGCCACGTGGGGCCAGGGCGAGGGGCGGTCGATGCC
>NZ_ACQT01000386.1 GCF_000175235.1 Acidovorax delafieldii 2AN
CCCGCCTCGGTCGGCACGGCGCCCTTGGCGGTGCGCTGCAGCAGCCGCGTGGCCAGTTCGCCCTCCAGCCGGCTGATCTGCTGGCTCAGCGCCGACTGCACCATGCCCAGGTCGATGGCAGCGCGGCCCATGGAGCCGAGTTCGACGATGCGGACGAAGTAGCGGAGTTGGCGCAGTTCCATGGGGCGATGGTCGCACAGTGCGCCAAGCGACCCACGGGCCTTTGCGCTGGAGTCGGGTTGTCAGGGAAGTTCGCCAGTGTTTTGGCGGCGAAAACCTGGGTCGAATTGGATGTGAGCGGTTCACTCTGCCACAGGGGGCAGCTATGGGCCCAAAGCGGACATGGCGCCCGATTGCTCCCGAGGTCAAAAGAGGGTGTGGTTCTTGGTTTCTTGCAAGCCCGCAGTCAAAGGTAAACAATCGCTGTCTCAGTCTCCGGTCAAGGAAGGAGTTCGCCGTGTCAAACGATCCGTTTGCCCAGCTTAAGGCCATCCAGCGAGAAGGATGGTCGCTCTTCGCGCCGCTCGAAGCCGTCACCACAGCAACGGCCGCGGAACTCGCCAAGCACGCGCGCATACGAGCGGGACAGGTCGTGCTCGATGTTGGCTGCGGCACTGGCGTGGTGGCACTCACTGCAGCGCGCGCAGGCGCGAAGGTCCACGCGCTCGACCTTTCTCCGGTACTGATCCAGCACGGCAGGCAGCATGCGGCACTTGCCGGCGTCGAGATTGAATTCAGAGAGGGCGACGTCGAAGCCCTGCCCTTCGAAAGCTCAACTTTCGATGTGGTGGTCAGCCAGTTCGGTCACATGTTTGCGCCAAGGCCGGACGTCACCATTGCCGAGATGCTGCGTGTGCTCAAGCCAGGCGGCACCATCGCGTTTTCCACCTGGCCGCCGGAACACTACGTGGGGCAGATGTTCGCACTGGTCGGCAAATTCATCCCTCCACCTCCGGGCGCAGCCCCGCCGCCGCAATGGGGCGACCCCAACATCATCCGCCAGCGGCTCGGCGATGCCGTGGCGGACATCGTGTTCGATCGCTCGGTCATGTTGTTTCCTGCATTGAGTCCGCAGCACTATCGCAAGGGCATCGAGGAAACGCTGGGCCCCGTCGTGAAACTGGTTGCCACCTTGAAGGACGATCCGGCCAAGCTCGCGGCCTTCAGGGCGGAGCTCGACGGCTTCGTCGCACGTTACTTTGAGAACAACGTGGTGCGTCAGCACTACCTGATGACCCGGGGAACGAAGAAATGACCCTGCCCGTTGCGCCGTACCAAGGCGCAGCGCGCCGCCGTTAGGCATGCGGCGTGCGGCGTTCCACTCCGGACAGCACCGGCAACGCAGGGTGGAGGCTGCGCGCGATCAATAGCGCTCCGTGGCCAGTTCAACAGAATGTGTAACGGGCCGCTCCTGGCCGATAGCAGCCGAGCCTGAACCCTAGCGTCTATGCCTTCCGGGTCGCTACGCGTTCTGCACACCGGCTCAAACCGGTCAGCACATAAAAAATACAATCGAGGCAATGACTGCCCCTACCAAACAGCGCGTTGTCGTCGGCCTCTCGGGTGGCGTGGACTCCGCCGTCACTGCCTACCTTCTCAAGCAACAGGGCCATGAGGTGGTCGGCATCTTCATGAAGAACTGGGAAGATGACGACGACAGTGAGTACTGCTCGTCCAACATCGACTTCGTGGACGCGGCCGCCGTGGCCGATGTGATCGGCATCGAGATCGAGCACGTCAACTTCGCCGCCGAGTACAAGGACCGCGTGTTCGCCGAGTTTCTGCGCGAGTACCAGGCCGGGCGCACGCCCAACCCCGATGTGCTGTGCAACGCCGAGATCAAGTTCAAGGCCTTTCTCGACCACGCCATGCGCCTGGGCGCCGAGAAGATCGCCACGGGCCATTACGCGCGTGTGCGCCAGAACGCCGCCACCGGGCTGTTCGAGCTGCTCAAGGGGCTGGACCCTTCGAAGGACCAGAGCTACTTTCTGCACCGGCTGAACCAGGCCCAGCTTTCGAAAACGCTGTTCCCCGTGGGCGAACTGCACAAGGCCGAGGTGCGCCGCATTGCCGCCGAGATCGGCCTGCCCAACGCCAAGAAGAAGGATTCGACCGGCATCTGCTTCATTGGCGAGCGGCCGTTTCGCGAGTTTCTCAACCGCTACATCAGCCACGCGCCCGGCCCCATGCAGGACGACCGGGGGCGCACGCTGGGCCGGCATGTGGGCCTGAGTTTCTACACGCTGGGCCAGCGCCAGGGCCTGGGCATCGGTGGCGTGAAGGCCAAGGGCGCCGAATTGAAGGCGGCCCAGGAGCGCGGCCAGCGCGGCGTGGGTGAGCACGAACCCTGGTTTGTGGCGCGCAAGGATCTGGAAAAAAACGTGCTGCGCGTGGTGCAGGGGCACGACCACCCCTGGCTGCTGTCGCACCGGCTCGATGCGCAGGACGC
>NZ_ACQT01000385.1 GCF_000175235.1 Acidovorax delafieldii 2AN
AGCGCCCCGGCAGCGGCGACGACACGCGCGCCTGGGGCCCACCCTGCGTGACCGACCCCGCCGGCCAGCCCACGGGCGAGTCGGCCTACTACATGTGCACCAACCGCAACAAGCAGTCGGTGACCATCGATTTCACCCGCCCCGAGGGGCAGGAACTGGTGCGGCGCCTGGCGCAGCAGTGCGACGTGCTGGTGGAGAACTTCAAGACCGGGGGGCTGGCGCAGTACGGGCTGGACTACGCCTCCTTGAGCGCGCTCAACCCGCGCCTGGTGTACTGCTCCATCACCGGCTTCGGGCAGAGCGGGCCGTATGCGCACCGCGCCGGCTACGACTTCCTGATCCAGGGCATGGGTGGGCTGATGAGCGTCACCGGCCGCCCCGACGGCGAGGACGGCGGCGGCCCGATGAAGGTGGGCGTGGCGCTCACCGACATCCTCACCGGCCTGTACGCCAGCACCGCCATCCTGGCCGCGCTGCAGGCGCGCGAGCACACCGGCCGCGGCCAGCACATCGATCTGGCGTTGCTGGACGTGGGCGTGGCGTGCCTGGCCAACCAGGGCATGAACTACCTGTACGGCGGCAAGGTGCCGCAGCGCATGGGCAACGCCCATCCCAACACCGTGCCCTACCAGGACTTCCCCACGGCCGACGGCCACATGATCCTGGCGGTGGGCAACGACGGGCAGTTCGCGCGCTTTTGCCACGCCGCAGGCCAGCCCGGCTGGGCGCAGGATGCGCGCTTTGCCACCAACGCCGCGCGCGTGGCGCATCGCAACGAACTGGTGGCGCTGATCCGCGGTGTGACGGTGGGTAAAACTACGCGCGACTGGATCGCGCTGCTGGAGCAGCATGGCGTGCCCTGCGGCCCCATCAACACCGTGCGCGATGTGTTCGACGACCCGCAGGTCAAGGCGCGCGGCCTGCAGATCGCCATGCAGCACCCCCAGGCGGGCAGCGTGCCGCTGGTGGCCAGCCCCATGCGCCTGTCGGACACGCCCGTGAGCTACCGCCACACGCCCCCGCAACTGGGCCAGCACACCGACACGGTGCTGACCCGCCACCTCGGGCTCACTCCCGAGGCGCTGCAAACCTACAAAGACAACGGAGTTTTGGGATGAGCACTCTGGATTCACTCGCGCTCACGCGCATCCCCCCCGAGGACGAGGCCCTGCGCGCCGAGGTGCGCACCTTCCTGGCCGAGGCGATTGCGGGCTTGCCCGCGCACATCCGCGCCCGCTCGTGGGGCGGCTACAGCACCGAACTGAGCCGCAAGCTGGGCGCCAAGGGCTGGATCGGCGTCACGCTGCCGCCCGCATACGGCGGCGGCGGGCGCAGCGCCTTCACGCGCTATGTGCTGGTGGAGGAATACCTCGCCTGCGGCGCGCCCGTGGGCTCGCACTGGATCGCCGACCGCCAGAGCGCGCCGCTGATCCTGAAGTACGGCACCGAAGCGCAAAAGCAGTTCTACATTCCCCGGGTGTGCCGCGGCGAGGCGTTCTTTTGCATCGGCATGAGCGAGCCGGGTTCGGGCTCGGACCTGGCCAGCGTGCGCACGCGTGCCACGCCCAATGACACAGGCTTCGTGCTCAACGGCCAGAAGATCTGGACCACCAATGCGCACCATTGCCAGTACATGATTGCGCTGGTGCGCACCTCGGGCACGGCGGAAGACCGCCACAAGGGCCTGTCGCAGGTGATCGTGGACCTGTCGCTGCCCGGCGTCACCGTGCGCCCCATCGAGGACCTGTCGGGCGACAGCCATTTCTGCGAGGTGTTCTTCGACAACGTGCAACTGGGCCCCGATGCGCTCATCGGCGCCGAGGGCCAGGGCTGGGAGCAGGTGACAGCGGAACTCGCCTTCGAGCGCAGCGGGCCCGAGCGGCTGTTCTCCAGCATCGTGCTGTTCGACCAGTGGCTTCAGTACGTGCGCACGCCGCAAGGGCGCACGGAATCGGCCCAGCGCCTGGCGGGCAAGGTGCTCACGCAGCTTGCGCCGCTGCGCGCCATGTCGGTGGCCATTCAGGACAAGCTGGTGCGCGGCCAAAGCCCCATCGTCGAGGCCGCGCTGGTCAAGGAGCTGGGCACCACGCTCGAGCAGATGATCCCCGCGGCCATCGCCGATGACCTGTTCGCGTGTGAGGCGGAAGACGTGCCCGTGGAACTGCTGATGACCCTGAAATACGTGACCGAGGCCTCGCCCTCGTTCTCTTTGCGCGGCGGCACGCGCGACATCCTGCGCGGGATGATCGCCCGCGGCCTGGGCTTGCGCTGAAACGGAGCTACGACATGAGCCAAGACAACGACCTGTTTGCCGACGCAGCCCGCCAGGTGCTGGCCGACCAGTGCACCCCCCAGGTGGTGCGCGCCATCGAATCCGGCGGGCGCGCTGCGCCAGAGGCCCAGGAGCTGTGGGCGCAGCTGGAGGCCACGGGGCTGGCCGATGCGCTGCT
>NZ_ACQT01000384.1 GCF_000175235.1 Acidovorax delafieldii 2AN
CAACCCGGCCGGTTGCGGGGCTACCGCCGCACAGGGCTCCCGCTATCAATACATGAGCTGCCAGCGCACAGGGGATAAGCGCTGGAGCCCCAAATGATCTGAAAGTGCACGACCGCGGCTGCCAAGCGCCACGCTGGCGCCGTGCGCGACTTCAATCGCCCAGACGGCCGGCCACCAGCCGCAGCACGCGGTCGCAACGCGCTGCCAGCGACTCGTCGTGCGTCACCATCACGAACGCCGTGCCCTGGTTGCGCGCCAATTGCAGCATGAGGTCGAACACGCCGTCGGCCGTGCTGCGGTCCAGGTTGCCGGTGGGCTCGTCGGCCAGCACGCAGGCGGGCCGCGTCACCAGGGCGCGCGCAATCGCCACGCGCTGGCGCTCGCCACCCGACAGCTCGGCGGGGCGGTGCTGCAGCCGTTCCTTCAGACCGACGGATGTAAGCACCCGCTCGGCCTCGGCATGGCACTGGGCGAGCGGCAGGCGGCGGATGCGCAGCGGCATGGCCACGTTATCGAGCGCGCTGAACTCGGGCAGCAGGTGGTGGAACTGGTAGATGAAGCCCAGGTGCTGGTTGCGCAGCTGGCCCTGGCGCTCGGCAGAGAGCGACGACATTTCCTCGCCCTTGAGGCGCACCGTCCCTGATGTAGGCGCATCCAGCCCGCCCAACAGGTGCAGCAGCGTGCTCTTGCCCGAGCCCGAAGCGCCGACGATGGCCAGCGTTTCGCCGGCGCGGATCTGCAGGTCCACGCCCTTGAGCACGGTCACATCCAGGCGGCCTTCGGTGAAGCGCTTGGTGAGGCCTTGGGCCTCCAGAACCACTTCGGCGCCCAGCCCGGCAGGGGCGCCGCGGCCCTGCATTTCCAGAGGCCCGTTTCCAGACAGGGGCTGAGAGGACACGCCCGTGCCAAGCGTGGGGGTGGTGTTACTCATAGCGCAGTGCCTCGGCAGGGTTCACACGGCTGGCGCGCCAGCTGGGGTACAGGGTGGCCACGAAGGCCAGCACCAGCGAGATGACGCCGATGGGCACGATGTCGCTGCTCTGCGGCTCGCTGGGCATCTTGCTGATGAGGTAGATATCCTTGGGCAAGAAGCTCGCGTTCAAGGCGCGCTCGATGGCGGGCACGATGACGTCGATGTTGAGCGCGATCCCCAGGCCCAGCAGCAGCCCCACGGCGGTGCCAATCACGCCCACCATGGCCCCCTGCACCACGAAGATGCCCATGATGCTTTTCGGGCTGGCGCCCAGCGTGCGCAGGATGGCGATGTCGGCGCGCTTGTCGGTCACCGTCATCACGAGCGTGGAAACGAGGTTGAACGCCGCCACCGCCACGATGAGCGTGAGGATGATGAACATCATGCGTTTTTCGAGCTGCACGGCGGCAAACCAGGTGCGGTTCTGCTGCGTCCAGTCGCGGATCAGCAGCATGCCGCTCAGGCTGCCGGCCAGTTGCTGGGCCACCTCGCGCGCCTGGTGCAGGTCCTTGAGCTTGAGGCGGATGCCCGTGGGGCCTTCCAGGCGGAAGATGCGCTGCGCGTCCTCATGGTGCAGCAGCACCAGGGCCGAGTCGTATTCGTAGTGGCCCGAGTCGAACGTGCCCGCCACCGTCATCTGCTTGAGGCGCGGCACCACGCCGGCTGGCGTGACCTGCCCGGCCGGTGCGATCAGCGTCACGGCGTCGCCCTTGCGCACGCCCAGCGCGCGCGCCAGCTCACCGCCCAGCACCACACGGAACTCGCCGGGCACCAGCAGCTTGAGCGTTTCTTCGTTGGTGGCCGCCAGATCGGTTACCGCGCCTTCGAGGGCCGGGTCGATGCCGCGCACCAGCGTGCCCTTCATGTCCTCGCCGCGTGCCAGCAAAGCCTGCGCGCCCACGAAGGGCGCGGCGCCGACCACGTTGGGGTTCTGCCTGGCCTCGGCCAGCGTGCGCGCCGGGTCGGGCAGCGCGGCGCCCTGGGGCGCAAAAATCTCGATGTGCGAGACCACGCTGAGCATGCGGTCGCGCACTTCCTTTTGAAAGCCGTTCATCACGCTGAGCACGATGATGAGCGCCGCCACCCCGAGCGCAATGCCCAGCATGGACACGCCCGAGATGAACGAGATGAAGCCGTTGCGCCGCGTGGCGCGGCCTGCGCGCGTATAGCGCCAGCCCAGGGCCAGTTCGTAGGGAATTTGCATGGTGGAAGAAAGAGGCCCGTACCCGCACGAAATGTAAGGGGTGGGCGGCGCCGATTGTGGCATCCCGGACAATAGACCCCATGTCGGACATCCACCATTTGCTCATTCCCTACGCCGCCAGTGCCGCCGAGGGATGCCAGCAAGCCCTGCAGGGCCTGGCCCTGCCCCATCTGGACCGGCTTCTGGCCCGGCTCAGCGCCCACCACGCCGCGAGCACTGCGGGCGACGAAACCAGCTTCTCCCCGCCGCACGAACGCGCGCTGGCCCAGGCCCTGGGCCTGCCCGCGCAGGACG
>NZ_ACQT01000383.1 GCF_000175235.1 Acidovorax delafieldii 2AN
CAGGCGGCCGAAGTGCTGGCGCGCATGAAGCTGCCCCAGCGCGTGGTGTTCGTCGATGCGCTGCCGCGCCTGGAGACCGGCAAGCTGCTGCGCCGCAAGCTCAAGGAGCGCTTTCGCGGCGAGCCGCAGGCGGGCTTTGCCCTGCGCGACTCCTGAAATCATAGCTGACAGCGGCCGCCGGACAAGCGCTGCAAGCCCATTTGACCTTTATTTCTTGAGACACCGACCATGCAAGACCTGATCCAGCGCACCGTCTACCGCGAAGACCACGAACAGTTCCGTGACGCCGTGCGCCACTTTTTCGACAAGGAAATCGTGCCCCACCTGGCCGAGTGGGAGCGCAACGGCATCGTGCCCAAGGAGGTGTGGCGCAAGGCCGGCCGCGAAGGGCTGCTCAACACCATGCTGCCCGAGCCCTACGGCAGCGGCGGCGACTTCGGCCACGCGGCCGTGCTGATCGAGGAAGTGGGCCGCACCAACGCCACGGCGCTGGGCTTTCCGCTGCACTCGGACATCGTGGCGCCCTACATCTACGCCTACGGCAATAAGGAGCAGCATGACCGCTGGCTGCCCAAGATGGCCGCCGGCGAGCTGATCGGCGCCATCGCCATGACCGAGCCCGGCGCAGGCAGTGATTTGAAGTCGGTGCGCACCACGGCCAAGCGCGAAGGCGACCACTACCTCATCAACGGCGCCAAGACCTTCATCACCAACGGCATCAATTCCGAGATCGTGATCGTGGTCTGCAAGACCGCGCCCGATCTGGGCGCCAAGGGCGTGTCGCTGATCGTGGTGGAAGACGGCACGCCGGGTTTCAGCAAAGGCCGCAAGCTGGAAAAGATCGGCCTGATGGGGCAGGACACCTCCGAGCTGTTCTTTGACAACGTGAAGGTGCCCGTGGGCAACCTGCTGGGCGAAGAGAACATGGGCTTCAGGTACCTGATGCAGGAGCTGGCCCAGGAGCGCCTGGTCGTGGCGGTGCGCGCGGCCCGGTGCATCGAGTCCTTCCTGCAAAAGACCGTCGACTACACGCGCGAGCGCAAGGCTTTCGGCCAGACGGTGTTCGAGTTCCAGAACACGCGCTTCAAGCTGGCCGAGGCCAAGGCCCAGGCCACCATGCTGCGCACGTTCGTTGACGAATGCATGAAGCTGCACATGGAACGCAAGCTGACCCCCGAGCGCGCTGCCATGGTCAAGCTCAATGCCACGGCGCTGCAGAACCGCCTGCTCGACGAGTTTCTGCAGCTGCATGGCGGCTACGGCTACATGACCGAATACCAGGTGGGCCGCGCCTGGACCGATGCCCGCATCGGACGCATCTACGGCGGCAGCGACGAGATCATGAAGGAAATCATCGCCCGCACGCTGTAGCCCGAGCCATTCCATTCCTACATAACACCCAAGGAGACATCACCATGGCATTCACCCGGCGCAAGACCCTGGGCCAATGGCTACCCCTGATCGCCCTGGCCGCCGCCTGCGGCATGGGCGGCGCACAGGCGCAGGACCAGTACCCCAGCAAACCCATCCGCGTCATCGTGCCCTACCCGGCCGGCGGCGGCACCGACATCATTGCCCGCCTGATCGGGGTGCAGCTCTCCCAGCGCCTGGGCCAGGCCGTGGTGGTGGAGAACAAGCCCGGCGCCAGCGGCATCCTGGGCAACGACACCGTGGCCAAGGCGCCCGGTGACGGCTACACCGTGCTCATGGGCATCACCACGGTGGTGCAGATCCCTGCGCTGTACAAGAAGGTGCCCTACAAGCTCGGCGACCTGGCACCGGTGTCGCAGGTGGCCAAGTCGGCCGACCTGCTGATGGTGCCACGCAGCTCGGGCGTGACCACGCTGGAGCAGTTCGTGCAGCAGGCCAAGGCCGCGCCGGGCAAGTTCAACTTCGGCAGCTACGGCAACGCCACCTCGTCGCACATGAACGGCGAGCGTTTCAAGCAAAAGGCCGGCATCGACATCACGCACATTCCCTACCAGGGCTCGGGGCCCGAGATGGCGGCCATGCTGGGCGGGCAGCTGACGCTGGCCTTCGTGGACGCCACGGCCGCCTACCCGCACATCAAGTCGGACAAGATCAACATCCTGGCCGTCACCGGCGCGCAGCGCCACCCCGCGCTGCCCCAGGTGCCCACCATGACCGAGGCCGGTTACCCCGGCCTCGAGGCCAATGGCTGGTTCGGCATGTTCGTGCCCGCCGCAACGCCCAAGGCCATCGTGGACAAGCTGGGCGCCGAGGTGAGTTCAATAGTCAAGACCCCCGAACTGAACAAGCGCCTGACCGAGATGGGGCTGATTGCCGTGGGCTCGCTGCCCGACGACTTCAAGGCCCAGATCGACAAGGACGCCGCCCACTGGAAGAGCGTGGTCGAGGCGGCCAAGATTTCGATGGATTGAGTCCACCGCACCCCATGCCAGGAGACGCGCAATGAACCACGAAACCCGCCCCTTGGGATGGAACCGGCGCCGCTTGCTGTCCCTGGCCGCCGCAGCCGCGGCGGCG
>NZ_ACQT01000382.1 GCF_000175235.1 Acidovorax delafieldii 2AN
CGCTGGCAATGGTGAGCTGCCAGGGCTGGGCGTTGCACCAGGAGGCGGTGCGCTGGGCAAGCGCGAGGATGCGTTCGATGGTGGCGCGATCCAGCGCCTCGGGCAGGAAGGCGCGGCAGCTGTAGCGCGTGTGCAGCAGTGCCGACAAGGTTTCGAAGGCCGGCGTTGCCGCGCTGGTTGCGCCTGGTTCGGCAGGCGAAGGCGTGTGCTGCTGGGGCATGTCAGGCCCCCCTGGCGGCGGGTTTGGCCGCCGAGGCATGTTCTTCGCCGCCAGCGCGGCTGGCGGCTGCAGGGGCTTTGCGCGCGACCGGGGGCGGGGCCTGCAGCAGTGCGTCGAGTTTCTCGCTGATCTCGGCTTCGATGCGATCCTTGAAGGCCCCGAGCAGAAAACCAAGCTCGGCCTTCAGCTCGAACTGCTGGGCATCCACGAGCAAGGTGCCCTTCACGCCGGTGCGGCTGAAATGCAGCGTGTCCTGTGTGTCGCCTTCTTCGTAGGTGCAGTCCATGTCGAACTTCTTTTCGACCTTCTCGGCCCATGCATAGCCGATCTGGCGGGCTGTTTCGAAGCCCAGGTGGTGGGTTCGGTGGATATGGATGTCAGGCACCAGGGGTCTCCTTGGGATGGGTTTGCAGCGCGCGCAGTGCCTCGTGCCGCTGGGGCTGGGGCTGTCGGGCCAGTTGTTGCACGGCATCATAAAACCGGGGCCACTGCCGGCCTTCGCGCTCGAACAGGGTTTCGAATGCGGGCACCAGCTCGTCGTAGGCGGCCTGGGCCGCAAAGCTGGCGTTGTTCGCCTGCGCCACCCAGCGGTCGTATCCTGCCAGCTGTACGGCTTGCACGGGGCTGGCGTGCCCCGGGCTGGCGTTCACCGTGCTCGGCCCGGCGCCGGCTTCCAGCCAACGGGACCGCAGTGCGGCATAGTCGGCGCGAAAGCGCTGCATTGCTTCGTTTTTCATAGCTAGAGCCGCTGATGCATCGAGCGCCTCGGCCTCTTTTTGTGCGTAAATCGCCGCCAGGCGCGCCCGTGTGGCACGCGTCAAGGCGCGAAAGGCGTCGCGCCGCCCATTGCTCTGGGCAAAGGCTTCGCGGGCCTGCGGTGTGGACTGCTCGGCCAGCCAGCGTGCGCTGCCCAGTCGCTCGACCGCCGTGGCGAAGGATTCGTTGAACAGCGTGTCGCCCTGGGCGTAGACCACCTGGTGCGCAAGTTCGTGGAACAGCAGCCGCACGAATTCGCCCTCGGGCCAGCCGATGAAGGTGGAAAGCAGCGGATCGCCGCCAGCCCAGTTCATGTAGCCCAGCGTCGAATACGCCGGAACGCCGTAGACCTCGACCTCGAGCCCCTGCTGCGCCAGCACGGCGGCCTCGGCCTGCGCGTCGGGCTCGGTGAAATAGCCGCGGTAGCCGATGCACCCCGTCACCGCGAAGCACCAGGTGTGCAGCGTAAGCGCGTAGGGCGGCGCCGCCACCACGTTCCAGACAGCGGCGGGGCGTTTCAGGTCGGCGTAGCGGCGGTAGCTGGCGTTGTCGGGCAGGCCCAGCGCGGTCACGGCAAAGGTGCGGGCGCGCTGCGCCAGCAGCAGCCGCTGGCGCAGGGCGGGGGCAATGTCGGTGCGCGCAGTCCAGCGATCGATGGGCTCGGCCGCCTGCAGGATCTGCATATGCCCCCGCACCGACTGCCAGTAGTAGCCCAGCGCGCTGCCCTGGCTGGCGCAGCCTGGCAGCGCCAGCAGCAGGCCGAGTAATGTGCAGCGTGGCAGAAACGAAAAGTGCATGCGGGCAACGTGGGGCTGGGGATGTGCCGCAGTGTAGACACACGCAGGCGGTTGCTCGGGGATGCCGGATTGTCAGCAGCGTGGCGCGCGGGGTTTCTAGAATGGGCCATGCCCCACATCCAAGCCCCCGAGTTTGCCGTCGCCGTGCCTGCGGGCCTGTTTGTCGACGAGGCAGGTTGCCCGCGCTGCGCCTGGTGCCAGGCCACGCCGCTGTACCGCCACTACCATGACCAGGAGTGGGGGTTTCCGGTGGTGGATGACCGGCGTCTGTTCGAGAAACTCTGCCTCGAAGGCTTCCAGGCTGGCCTGAGCTGGCTCACCATCCTGAACAAGCGCGAGGGATTTCGTGCGGCGTTTGCCGGGTTCGATGCCGAAGCCATTGCCGCCTTCGACGCGCACGACGTGGAACGCCTGGTGCAGGACGCCGCCATCGTGCGCCACCGCGGCAAGATCGAATCGACCATCAACAACGCCCGCCGGGTGCTGGAGCTGCGGCGCGAGTTTGGCTCGCTGGCGCATTACGTATGGCGCTACGAACCCGCGCCCGCTGACCGGCCCGAGCGCATCACGCGCGAGGTGGCGCGCACCTTGTCCACATCGCCCGCGTCCATTGCCCTGTCCAAAGACCTGAAAAAACGCGGCTGGAGTTTTGTCGGCCCCACCACCGTGTATGCCTTCATGCAGGCAATGGGCCTGGTGAACGACCATCTGGAAGGCTGCCACGCCCGCGACGCGGCACTGCAGGC
>NZ_ACQT01000381.1 GCF_000175235.1 Acidovorax delafieldii 2AN
AGGTAGCCCCTGGCCGGGGTACCCGCCCGCCGAGGCCCAGTAGCTGCGGTTGGTGAGGTTGTCGATGCGGGCGCGCAGCGTGACGAGGCGGCCCTGCACCTCGGTGAGGTAGCGGGCGCCCACGTCGAGGCGGCTCCAGCCGGGCACGCGCAGGGTGTTGGTGGCATTGGCATAGCTGGTGCCGGTGTGCACCACGCGGCCGTCCAGGGCCAGGCCGGGTACGCCGGGCACATCCCATTCGGCGCCCAGGTTGGCTTGCAGTTGGGGCACGCCAATCACGCGCTTGCCGTCAGTCGCGGCCGAGCCGGTGGCCTGCTGCTGCGCGCGCAGCCAGGTCAGGCCGCCCAGCAGGCGCAGGCCCTTGGCGGCTTCACCCTGCACGGCCAGCTCCAGGCCCTGGTGGCGGTCCTTGCCGTTGGTGCCAAAGACGTTGTTGCTGTCCAGGTAGGCGCGGGGCTTGTCGGTGCTGAAGAAGGCCAGGCTGCCACCCACGCGGCCAGCGTCGACCTTCACGCCCACTTCCTTTTGCTTGGCCACATAGGGCTTGAGCATCTCGCCCCGGTTGGCGGCGGTGCTGGGCGCGGCTTGCCCCTGGCTCAGGCCCTCCACGTAGTTGGCATAGAGCGACACGCGCTTGTCCAGCTTGAACACGCCCGCCAGCAGTGGGCTGGTGCGGCTTTGTTCGTAGCGGTCGGTGAGTGCGGCGGTGCCGTAGGCGTAGTTGCCGATGTCGATCTTCTGGTGGCGCAGGCCGGCCGTGAGCAGCAGACGCTGGTCCATGAGCGCAAGGGTGTCGCCCACTGCGAAGCTCGTCAGGCGCGTGGTGCCGGTGCGCAGTGGGTTGGCCAGGTCGCCGCCACGAAACGCATTGGCGCTGAAGGCTGGCAGGTTGCTGGCCACGGGGCCATACAGGTTGGTGGCCTGGGTGTTGGCGTAGTCCATGGCATAGGCATTTTTCTTCTCGGCGTTGAATGCCGATGCCACGGCCACCCATTCGTGCCCCACGCTGCCCGTTTGCAGCTTGCCGCGCAGGCCGAGTTCGCCGGTGTTCACGCTGTCCTTGCGGGTGTTGTCGAAACGGTAGGTGGTGGCGGCGCCCGTTGACGCATTGCTCACTGTCAGGTTGGCCAGCGAGTTGGCTTCTTCGCTGCGGCGCGCGCCGGCGGCGGCCCAGGCGGTCACACTGGCGCTGATGTCCCATTCGCCGCGCAGCGTGCCGAAGGTGTCGCGCTCGTTGGTGTAACTCCAGGGCTGGGCGAAATTGGTCTGGTTGTCGGGGGCCGCAGGCACGCTGGTGACGGTGGGGCCCAGGGTCACGTTGGTGCGGGTGCGCTGGAGCTTGTGGTCCTGCCAGCCGATGTCGCCCGACAGGCGTACGTCGCGGCTGCGCCAGTCCAGGCCCACGGCCAGCAGGCCGAGCCGCGCGTCTTCGTCATCCACGGCGGTGCCGCCCTGGTGCGAGGCCGCATTCACGCGGATGCCGGTGCTGCCGTCCGGCCCGAAGCGGCGGGCGATGTCGGCCGCCACCTGGGTCTGGCCGCCGCTGCCCACGCCAAAGGTCACGCGGTTCAGCGGCTCATTGGGCGCGCGTTTGGGCAGCAGGTTGATGCTGCCGCCGATGCCGCCGCCACCGGGGCTGGCGCCGCTCAGAAATCCCGAAGCGCCCCGCAGCACTTCCACGCGCTCGAACAGTTCGGTGGCGATGTACTGGCGCGGCAGCAGGCTGTACAGACCGTTGTAGGCGGTGTCGTCCGAATCCAGGATGAAGCCGCGAATGAAATAGGCCTCCTGGAAATTGTCAAAGCCCCGCGCCACGCGCACGGTGGGGTCGTTCTGCAGCACGTCGCCTACGCTGCGGGCGTGGCGGTCCTGGATGAGTTCATTGGTGTAGCTGGTGATGGAGAACGGCGTCTCCATGGCATCGCGCGTGCCCAGAATGCCCGCGCGGCCGCCCCGGGCCACCTGGCCGCCCGCATAGGCGGGCGACAGTCCCTGGGCCGATGCGTCGGCACTGGCCTTGACCGTTACGGTGGAAAGCGTCTGGCCTTCTTCTGCGGCGGCCGCCTGGCCGAGCGCTGCCTGAGCGGTCAGGGCAAACAGCAGGGCGGCCGCGAAGGCGCCCGGGGTGGCCACCCAGGCGGGATGGCGTATGGATGGGGTCGTGCAACGGGTGTGGCGCATGGTGGGAGGCATTGGCAGGTGCTGGAGGTGAGTCATTCAGGAATGTGGGTCGGGGCTTCGACGGCCATGTGCGGCGGGTGGGCGCGTGGCGTGGGGGTGGGCGTTCTGGTGGCCGCTCGGGGCCGGCAGCACCAGCCCATCAACGCCACCGGCACGCCCAGGCCCACCCACGACCACCAGTCGCCCCAGGTATCGGACACCAGTGCCGTGGCAAGGCCGGTGGCCGACAACAAGGCCATGGCGATGGGGCCGCCCCACAGGGCGAGAAAAGGGGGGAATCTCATGCGGAACCCCCCGTGCGTGCGGCGCCCAGGGCGGGCAGGCCGCTGGCGGCGGGGCCTG
>NZ_ACQT01000380.1 GCF_000175235.1 Acidovorax delafieldii 2AN
CGCAATGGCTGGCCCAGGGCGACGGCGCACCGGCGCCGATCACGCCCGCGCCCGACTGGCCGTTCAACGTGATCTATTCCTCGGGCACCACGGGCGTACCCAAAGGCATCGTGCAGTCCTGGGCCATGCGCTGGGCGCATGTGCGGCGCGCGGTCACCAACGGCTATGGGCCGGATGCCGTATCGCTGTGCGCCACGCCGCTGTACTCCAACACCACGCTGGTGGCGGCGCTGCCCACGCTGGCACTGGGCGGCACGCTGGTGCTGATGCGCAAGTTCGATGCCTCGCGCTACCTGGCGCTGGCCGAGCAGCACGGCGCCACCCACACCATGCTGGTACCCGTGCAATACCAGCGCCTCATGGCTTGCCCGGATTTCAACCGCACCGACTTGAGCCGGCTGCAGCACAAGTTCTGCACCAGCGCGCCCTTCAGCGCCACGCTCAAGGCCGAGGTGCTGCGGCGCTGGCCAGGCCGGCTCATCGAGTACTACGGCATGACCGAAGGCGGCGTGCGCTGCGAGCTGCACTGCCATGACCACCCGACCAAGCTGCACACCGTGGGCCGCCCCGGCGAGGGCGCCGACATCCGCTTCATCGACGAGGAGGGGCGCGAGCTGCCCGCCGGTGAGCAGGGCGAGATCGTGGGCCGCTCGGCCGGCATGATGAGCGGCTACTACCGCCTGCCGGACAAGACGCGCGAGGCCGAGTGGTTCGACACCGAAGGCCGGCGCTACATCCGCAGCGGCGACGTGGGCCGGCTGGATGCGGAGGGCTTCATCGTGCTGGGCGACCGCAAGAAGGACATGATCATCACGGGCGGCTTCAACGTCTACCCAAGCGACATCGAGGCCGAGCTGTGCCAGCACCCCGAGGTGGCCGAGTGCGCGGTGGTGGGCGTGCCCTCCGAGCAGTGGGGCGAGACCCCCGTCGCCTACGTGGTGGCGCGTTCGGGCGCGCAGCCCATCGCCGAGGAGCTGCGCGAATGGCTCAACACCCGCGTGGGCAAGACCCAGCGCGTGGCCGACCTGCGGCTGGTCGAGCGCCTGCCGCGCAGCGAGATCGGCAAGGTGCTCAAGCGCACGCTGCGCGAGCAGTACCTGCTGAGCGCACCCGCAGCCGGCTGACCTTCTTCCCCCACCACCAGGAGACCGCCATGTCCTTGCCCCACCTCTCGCGGCAGCGCCGCGCCGTGCTTGCCAGCGTCGCCCTGGGTGCCGCCGCCCTGCTGACCCCTGCCGCCCATGGGGCAGACGCCTGGCCCGCCAAGCCGATCCAGCTCGTGATTCCCTACCCGCCCGGCGGCAGCGCCGACCTGCTGGGGCGGCCGCTGGCCATGCAGTTGCAGCAGCAGCTGGGCCAGCCCGTGGTGCTGGAATACAAACCGGGTGCAGGCGGCACGCTGGCCTCGCAGTATGTGGCGCGGGCCAAGCCCGATGGCTACACCGTGTTCATGGTGCTGGCGGCGCATGCCATCAACGACAGCCTCTACCCCAAGCTGCCCTACGACACGCGCAAGGACTTCGCGCCCGTGTCGCTGGTGGCCAACCTGCCCATGGTGGTGGCGGCCAGCGGCAAGCTGCCCGCCCGGAACATGCAGGAACTGATCCAGGCGGCGAAGGCGGCGCCGGGCAAACTCACCTTTGGCTCGGCCGGCAACGGCAACACCGGGCACCTGGCGGCCGAATACTTCAGCAGCATTGCCGGCATCAAGATGACGCATGTGCCCTACAAGGGCAGCGCCGGCGTGGTCAACGCCATGCTGGCCGGCGACATCGACCTCACGTTCGACAGCATCTCCACTTCCATGCCGCACATCCGCGGCGGGCGCATGCATGCGCTGGCCGTCACCAGCCCGCAGCGCTCGGCCCTTGCGCCCGAGGTGGCGACGGTGCAGGAGCAGGGCATTGCCGGCTTTGACGTAACGGGCTGGTATGCGCTGATCGCGCCAGCCGGCACGCCGCCCGAGATCACCCAGCGCCTGAGCCGCGAGGTTGCCACCGCGCTGCGCCAGCCCCAGCTGCAATCGCAGCTGGCCGCTGGGGGCTACGAGCCCGTGGGCTCCACCCCCGAGGCGCTGCAGGCACACATCGAGCGCGAGATCACGCGCTGGGCCGCTGTGGTCAAGTCCACGGGCGCAAAAGTGGATTGACACCCGCTGAACCGCTACGTGCCCCCCCGCTCTCGGCTTCGCCTGGCAAGGGGGACACAGCCAGCGCGGCGGGCCGGCCCTTGCGCGGCTGCCCGCGCCTGGGCCGTGCCGTGCAGGCCTGCCATGAACAACTGACAATCCACGCCATGCAACACCAGTCCACTGCCCACGACAACATCCCCGCCAGCCCCTTCGCCGGCGAAGCCCCCGACATGTTCTTTGGCCTGCCCATGGCCATGGCACGCGCCATGGCGCTGCGCGGCGAGCGCATCGGCCACGACATGGCCCAGGTGCGCATGGGCTTTCAGGCAGACCAGGCCAACAGCCGCGGCGAGGTGCATGGCGGCTCGATCGCCACGCTGCTGGACTGCACGCTGGC
>NZ_ACQT01000379.1 GCF_000175235.1 Acidovorax delafieldii 2AN
TGCCGTCGCTGCGGGAGGGGCGTCGGCCGTGGCAGGCGCCTGGGCCAGGGACAGCGATGCTGCGGACAGCAGGCTCAGTCCCAGTACGAAGGAGGCAAGCAGTTTTTTCATGGCATGTTCTCTCTGTGGGATGCAGCGGGCCTTAGAGGGCTTCCTTGCCGGTTTCGCCGGTGCGGATGCGCACCACCTGCTCCAGATGGGTGACGAAGATCTTGCCGTCACCAATCTTGCCGGTGCGCGCCGCCCCTTCGATGGCTTCGATCACGCGGTCCACCAGATCGTCGGCCACGGCGGCCTCGATCTTCACCTTGGGCAGGAAATCGACCACATACTCCGCGCCACGGTACAGCTCGGTGTGGCCTTTCTGCCGCCCGAAGCCCTTGACCTCGGTTACCGTGATGCCCTGCACCCCGATGTCCGAGAGGGCTTCGCGCACCTCGTCGAGCTTGAAGGGCTTGATGATGGCTGTCACCATTTTCATGTTGAGTTCCTCCGAGAGGGGCGCCGCCGGCGCCCATGTGATTTACAGGGTTTTGGTGAGCGTGGCGATCACGCGGGATTTGTTGCCAGGACCGAAGTAGTCCTTCTTGTTGGCACCCACCACGGAGACGCCCAGCGTGAGGCCGTCGCCAAAGTCGTAGACGCCGCCGAGCTGGTAATCCATGTAGTTGGGCACGCCCGTGTCCTTGATGTCGCTGGCGAAGCGGGTGAAGCCCACTGCGGCCTTCAGCGTCACCTTGGGCATCACCTCCTGCGCGAACGCCAGGTTCAGGTAGCCCGTATTGCGGCCCTTGAGGCCGGAGCCGGACTTGGCGCCCGCCCAGCCGAAGTAGTCCTTCGACACCGTGTGCGAGTACTTGGCCGTGAACGGGCCATACGTGGCGGCGCCATAGAGTTCGGTGGTGTTGCCGCTGGTGTTGCCGGGGTACAGATAGGTCAGCGCACCCACATCCAGGTCCACCTCGCCCGCCTTGAACTTGTAGCCACCGTACAGGTCCGCTTCCAGCGAATTGCCGTGCAGCCAGTTCACGCTGGAGTTCCAGTTGCCCACATACCAGCCGGTGTCGCCGAAAGCGTAGTCGAAGCCACCCTGCACGGCGGGCTTGAAGGCACTGACCTTGCCGGTGTCCTGGTCCTGGCCGCGGAACTTGTAGTTGCTGGTCAGGCTGACGTTGCCGGTGAGCTGGGCGCTGGCCAGCATGGGCAGGGCTGCCACAAGGGCAACGCCCAGGAGCTTGATGGATGCATGGGTCATGGTTCCTCCAGTTGGACAAAGTACGGATACACAGGGGCTAAGCACGGTCCGTGCCACACAAGCGACACACGGTGCGGCCGCCTCTGGCCCGCCGCGCGCATTCCCCCTTACATTGGTGGTCCCGGCCCTGTGGCACCGCACCCGCGTGGTGCACGGCCCCGGCCGCAGGCGACAATCGCCCACTAACCGCACCCGTCTGGGGAGAAAACCGCTCATGAGTCTTGCTTTGGTGCAAAGTCGCGCCCTTCTGGGGCTGGAGGCACCATCTGTCACCGTCGAAGTGCATCTGGCGAACGGGCTCCCCAGCTTCACTATGGTAGGTCGATAATGGCACCCTTATTTTTCGTTGCATGCCATGCCCATTTCCACCTCCTTCCCCGAAGAAGCGCCTGAGACGCCCCCCGTTTCCAAGCCGGTCGCCTACAGCTACGTCCGGTTCAGCACTGCCCGCCAGGAACTAGGCGACAGCCTGCGGCGACAGGTCGAAATGGCTGAGACTTACTGCACGAAGCACGGCCTTGACCTGCATCCAGTGTCTTACCGGGACCTCGGTGTGAGCGCTTTCAAGCGCAAGAACTTAGAAAAAGGTGCACTTGCCGCGTTCATCGACGCTGTGAAGACTGGAAAAGTGCCGATGGGCAGCTATTTGGTCATCGAGCAGTTCGACCGCCTTAGCCGCGCGGACGTTGACGTGGCGTTGCGCTTACTGCTCGACCTTGTTCACTCCGGAATAACGCTCGTGACGCTAGTCGACGAGAAGATTTGGGATCGAGAGGCGATCAAGGACGTCGGCAACCTCATTCTTGCAATCGTGTTCATGAGCCGCGCGAACAACGAATCAACCTCAAAGGCTACGCGAATTGGACTGAAATGGGACCAGAAGAAGCTCAACGCAAAGACTCCTGGCGCGCGCATCGTTACGAGCGAGTGCCCTCGTTGGCTCCGACCCACCGCAGACAAAACAGGCTTCGAAATCATCGAAGAGCGCGCTGAAAGCGTGCGCAAGGTGTTCGCCATGCGTATCGGTGGCCACGGCATCGTCGGCATCGTCAGCCGCGCCAACGATGAGGGTTGGCCTGTTCCGGGCAAGAAGGCGGTGCGCAAATCCGGCGAAGACAAGGAAACGTTCAAGCTTAGGTCCAGCACCGAAATGACATGGCACACCTCAACGGTCGGTCGGATGCTTAAAAACCGAGCAGTTCTGGGTGAGTACCTGCCGCACAAAAACGGGGAAGACGGCAATCGCATCCCAGCCGCTGAACCTATCCTGGGCTACTACC
>NZ_ACQT01000378.1 GCF_000175235.1 Acidovorax delafieldii 2AN
CACCGGCTTCGTGCAGTGGTTGCTGATGGTGGCGTTGCTGCTGCTGTGGCGGCGCTCGGGCGGGAACCTCGCGTGGGGCCTGGCCCTCGCCGGCACGCTCATCTACGCCCTGGCCGGCTGGATGCTGCCGGACCTGCTGCTGCGCTGGACGGGCTTTGCCACCGACGGGCTTTTTCACCCGGCTGGCGGGGGATCCGCAGTCGTGCAGCAGCCGGCGCGTGCTGTGGTCCAACGTGCTGTATCTGATCGCCCAGAAGCCCTGGACGGGCTGGGGCTGGGGCGAACTGGACTACGCCCACTACATGACGTTGTTTCCGGGCGAGCGCTTTTGCGTGTTGCTCGACAACGCGCACAACCTGCCGCTGCACCTGGCGGTCGAGCTGGGCTTGCCGGTGGCCGCCGTGGCCTGTGGCGCCGCCGTGGCCGGGGTGGTGCGTGCCCGGCCCTGGCGGGAGACCGATCCGGTGCGCCAGCTCGCCTGGGGTGCGTTGGCCATCATTGGCGTGCACAGCATGGTGGAGTTTCCGCTGTGGTACGGCCCCTTCCAACTGGTCGCGGTGCTGGCGCTCGCCCTGCTGTGGCGCCGCCCGCTGCTGGCCTGGGTTCGGTCTCCGGCGTTGCTCGCAGGCGCCGCGGTGGTCTTTGTGGCCGTGAGCGCCGCGGGTGTGGCCGTGGCGTGGGACTACTACCGCATCAGTC
Organism: Acidovorax delafieldii 2AN; assembly: GCF_000175235.1. GTDB lineage: Bacteria > Pseudomonadota > Gammaproteobacteria > Burkholderiales > Burkholderiaceae_C > Acidovorax > Acidovorax delafieldii_B. Next base: position 700 of record NZ_ACQT01000378.1, read on the forward strand.
TGCTTTACCGCCCCATGGCTTCGCGGCCCCAGGCCTACCAGGGGGATACGCTGGCCAAGGTGTCCGGCACGCCGCTGTTCACCAACCAGGTGGATTTCGCGCTGCTTACCACCACCGAACTGACACGCGAGAACGCACTGCAGGTCCACACGCTGGCCACGGAGCTGCTGCATTTTTCACCCGAGCCCCGCGTGATCGAACCGCTGATCGAGAGCGCGCTGCTGCTGGGGATGGATGACGAGGTCGCTTTCCAGCTGCGGCGCTACCGGGCGGCCTACCCCGAGGACCACGCGCGCTGGGCGCGCCTGCACCGCGGCACCCCGCCGGATCGCCCCTGAGCCCTCTGCTGGCTACGCCAGCCGCAGGAACCGGACGACCGCCGGAAGGTGGTCCTCGAAGTCGCTGAGCGCATGGTCGCCGCCTTCCAGCAGCGTCACTTGGGCGGCGGGGTGGCGCGCCACCATTTCCCGCCAGTCCAGCAGCTCATCACCCTTAGCGATGATGGCCATTTCGCGCCCTGCCGGCAGTGGATGTTCGTGCGCGAGTGCCTGCAATTCGGCAATGTATTCGGGCAGGAAAAAGAAACGTTCCGCCGGGTCGTGCCAAGCTGTCTGTTCGCCAATGTGGCGCGCCAGGTCCCGCGCGGGGTCCACGGCGGGGTTGAGCAGCACACTGGGGCAACCCGTCTGCCGCGCAACCCAGCTGGCATAGAAGCCTCCGAGCGAAGAGCCCACGACGGCCATGCGGTCCAAGGGCCATGCGGCGATGCCCTGTGCCACCATGGCCATGGCCGCGCGGGGCGAGGGGGGCAGCTGCGGGCACCACCAGTGCACGGCCGGATGGTGGCGCGCCACGTGGGCAGCCATCAGCCGGGCCTTGGCCGACTGGGGAGAAGAGCGAAAACCGTGCAGGTACAGCAGGTGCGTGGTGGTCATGGTTTTCCTGGATGGGCAGGGCAACTACTGCCCTGAAGAGGGCCAGCGCCGGCATAAGATAGGTGCTCAAGGGTGCCACGCCGTGCGGCGCCCGGTTTGCCCGTTACACCATGCCCGATTTTGCCCCGCTTTCCACCGCCAAACGCCTGGTCTCGGGAGCCGGGGACAGGCCGCCAGCCACCGTGGGTCGGTTCGAGTTGCAGCGTGTGCTGGGGCGCGGCGCACAGGCCACGGTGTGGCTGGCGCTGGATCCGCGCCTGCAGCGCCAGGTGGCCATCAAGCTCCTGCGCCCGGTGCAGGAGCAGGACCTTTCGGGGCTGGACCAGTGGCTGCGCGAGGCGCGCCATGTGGGGGCTCTGGCCCACCCCTTCATCGTGCCGGTGTTCGAGGCCGATGTGCAGGGCCGCCAGCCTTACATCGTGTTCGAGTATGTGCTGGGCCGCACCCTGGCCGAGCATCTGGCGCAGCAGGGCCGGTGCGCGCCCCATGACGCCGTGGCGCTGATGGTGGATGTGCTCGACGGCCTGCAGGCCGCCCACGCCGCCGGCATCGTGCACCGGGATCTCAAGCCGTCCAACGTCATGGTCGACAACCAGCGCCACGCCCGGGTGATGGATTTCGGCATGGCGGCCCCCGCGCAGGCCGCACCTGACGCCCAGTTGGCCAGCGGCACGCCGGCCTATCTGGCCCCCGAGGCCGCAGCCGGGGCGTCGCCCGCACCGGCCATGGACGTGTATTCGGCGGCGCTGGTGCTGGTGGAACTGCTCACCGGCCGGCCCCTGATCCACCAGAAGGACACCTGGCAGGCGCTGTACCGCATTGCGAACGAGGTGCTGACCCTGCCCGACGACCTGGGACCGGGCGTGGACGACGCCCTGCGCGCCATTTTGCAGCGCGCGCTGG
>NZ_ACQT01000377.1 GCF_000175235.1 Acidovorax delafieldii 2AN
GGTGCCCGCGCCGCTGGGACAACCGCGCGAAAGCGTGGTGGTTACGCCGGTGCGCACCAACACACCGCTGGCCGCCGCGCCCGACACCGCGACAAGTGCGCCCTACGGACCTGCCGTCGCCGCGCGCTTTGCCGAGCCCGCCACCACCTACAGCACACCCGGCCTTGGTGCGGAAAGGCGCAGCTTCACCACCAATGCAGAGATCGGGCAATGGCTGCGCGACGTGGCCGCCGCAGCGCCACAAGGCGGAACCCAGGCCAGTGTTCTGGACCTGGGAGCATCGCAGCGCGGTGAACCCATCCTGGGCCTGCTGCTCACCCACGCCAAGGGAACCGACATCGCCAGCCTGGAAGCCAACGGTCGCAGCACCGTCGTGCTGGTAGGCCAGCAGCACGGCGACGAGCCCGCGGGCAGCGAGGCACTTTTGGTGGTGGCCCGTGAACTTGCGCAGGGCCTGCTCGAGCCCCTGCTCGACCGCATCAACGTGGTGGTGGTGCCGCGGGCCAACCCTGATGGCGCTGCCGCGGGCACACGCAGCACGGCCAGCGGAGTGGACATGAACCGCGACCACCTGCTTCTGAACACGCCCGAAGCGCAGGCGCTGGCCCGCCTCGTACGCGACTACCGCCCCATCCTGGTTCTGGACGCGCACGAATTCACCGTGGTGGGCCGCTATCTGCAAAAGTTCAACGCAATCCAGCGCTACGACGCGTTGCTGCAATACACCACCACGGCCAACTATCCCGAGTTCCTGACCAAGGCGTCGCAGGAGTGGTTCCACCAGCCCATGCTGGGTGCCCTCCAGACCCAGGGCCTGTCGAGCGAGTGGTACTACACCACCTCCACCAGGCCGGATGACCGCAGCATGTCGATGGGCGGCGCGCAGCCCGACACCGGTCGCAACGTCAACGGTCTCAAGAACGCGGTGAGCCTGCTGGTCGAAACGCGGGGCGTCGGGCTGGGCCGCATGCACATCCAGCGCCGCGTGCACACCCAGGTCACCGCCATCACCAGCGCCCTGCGCAGCACCGTAGAGCGCTCAGCCAATCTGGAGCAGGTGCGCTCCTTCGTGGCGCGCGACACCGCCTCCAAAGCCTGCCATGGCCAAGTGGTGGTGGAAGCCCAGGCCACGCCCACCCAGCGCGAGCTGACCATGCTCGACCCCGAAACCGGCGCCGACCGCGCGGTGCAGGTGGAGTGGAATTCGTCACTCGCCCTGCGGCCCGTGAAGACGCGCGCGCGCCCCTGCGGGTACTGGCTGGCCCCCGGCGAAACCACGGCAGTGCAGCGGCTGCAGTTGCTGGGCGTGCAGGTGCTGCGCATCGCCGAGCCTGGCTCTGCGCTGGCCGACACCTACAACGAAACCACGCGCGAGACCGCCGAGCGCTCTGACGTGCGAGGCAGCATCGCCGGCGAATCCGGCATCATCCGCAGCCAGGTGGCACTCATGCGCAGCGCCATCGACGTGCCGGCCGGCAGCTACTATGTTCCGCTGAACCAGGGCCTGGCCAACCTGGCGGTGGCGGCCCTTGAGCCCGACACGCAGAGCAGCTACTACGCCAACCACCTCGTCGGCGACCTTGCCGGCACCGCCCGCGTCATGTCGGTGCCCTCGCTGGTGTTCGAAGACACGGACGAATAGGGCTTTCGCGCCGGCCAGCACAGCCCTCGCGGGTTGCTGCTACGCTGAGCGCCCTTCTTTGCGGCAAAGGCGATACATGATCGATCTGCACTACTGGCCCACTCCCAACGGCTGGAAAATCTCCATCATGCTCGAGGAATGCGGCCTGCCCTACCGCTGCATTCCAGTGAACATCGGCAAGGGTGAGCAGTTTCGCCCCGAGTTCCTCGCCATCAGCCCCAACAACCGCATGCCCGCCATCGTGGACCATGCACCGGCCGATGGCGGCCCTGCCGTGCCGGTATTCGAAAGCGGCGCCATCCTGATGTACCTCGCCGAGAAAACCGGCAGGTTCTGGTCCACGCAGGTGCGCCAGCGCTACCAGGAAATGCAGTGGCTGATGTGGCAAATGGGGGGCCTGGGGCCGATGTCGGGGCAGAACGGGCACTTCAGGGTCTACGCCCCTGAGAAGGTCCCCTACGCCATCGACCGCTATGGCCGCGAAGTCAACCGCCTGTATGGCGTGCTCGACGGCCAGCTGCAACGAACGGGCGCCCATGTGGCCGGCGCCGAATATTCGATCGCCGACATGGCCATCCTGCCCTGGATCAGGCTGCACACGGCATATGAGATTGCGCTCGACCAGTTTCCCCATCTGCAGCGATGGCACGACATGCTGATGCAGCGCCCTGCCGTCCAAGCCGGGCTGGCCTTGCTGCAGGAATTGCGCACCCCCATCACCGAGGAGCAGCGCAAGGTGCTGTTTGGCCAGACGGCCGACAGCGTGCGTGCAAGCGCAAGCACGCAGCAACCCCATCAAAAATAATAGCAACCCGCGCTTTCCCTGCAAGCGCACCAAGCCGATTCAGCCCCATACACCCCCCGAACGCTGCGCGCGCCCGCCAAGCACAACGCAG
>NZ_ACQT01000376.1 GCF_000175235.1 Acidovorax delafieldii 2AN
CGGGCGGCAGGCGTGTGGGCCGCAGCACCACGGTGATCTGCCCGTTCACTTCGATGGTGGCGCGGGCCACTTCGTGGGCATGCAGGCAGCCACCGGCGCGCAGGGCGGCGGCCAGGTCGCTGGGCGAAATGCGCTCGCTCTGCATCAGGGCCTCGTCCACCTTGCCGTCCTGAACCAGCACGCGCGGGCGTCCGTCGATCAGGCGCTCCAGCCGGCGAAAACGAAAAGTGAGGTGCGACAGCGCCACATGGCAAAACAGCAGGGTGCTGGCCGAGATGAGCCCGCCCACCAGCGAGTTGTCGCCCGCGTTCATCGAGTTCTGCACGGCGTTGGACAGGATCAGCAGCAGCACCAGGTCGAACGGCGCGTACTGGCCCGTTTGCCGCTTGCCGGTCAGGCGCAGGAAGACCAGCAGGAACAGATAGACAATCACGCCGCGCAGCACGAACTCCCACCACGGCACACTGGTTTGCCACATGAAAAACTCCTTGATCGGGTAGGGGAGAATACGCACAACCGGCCGCCCGTGCTGCACGCGGTGCCCGGTGCAGGCCGCTGCGGCACCACCGCCACAGCCAGCGCCGCAAAACCGTGCGGCAGGCCGCCGCCGCAGATGCGGCCGGTTGCCCTCACAGAAAGGCAGATTTCGATGCAACGCCGTCATTTTCACCAAGCCAGCACCGCCATGCTGCTGTGCGCCGCCTGGCAGCAGGCCTGGGCGTTGTCGCTGGGCGAGCTCTCCAACGCCGATGCGGCCAGTGGCCTCAAGGCCGCGCTGGCGCAGGGCGTGCAGGCCGCGGTGGCGCAACTGGGCCGTCCGGATGGATTCCTGGGCAACCCCAAGGTGCGCATCGGCCTTCCGGGTTATCTGGACGATGCCGCCAAGGTCATGAAATCGATGGGCCAGGGCCGGCGCATCGACGAGCTGATCACCTCCATCAACCGCGCCGCCGAAGCCGCCGTGCCCCTGGGCAAGGACCTGCTGGTGGCCGCCGTGCGAAACATGAGCGTGACGGACGCCAAGAACATCCTCACCGGCGGCGACAACTCGGTCACCGCCTTCTTCGCCGAGAAGACGCGCAGCCCCCTGGGCCAGCGCTTCCTGCCCGTGGTGAACCAGGCCACCGAGAAGGTGGGCTTGACCCAGAAATACAACGCCTTCGCCGGCAAGGCTGCCAGTTTTGGCCTGCTCAAGGCCGAAGACGCCAACTTGGCGCAGTACGTGACGGGGCGCACGCTCGATGGCCTTTATCTGGTGATTGGCGAGGAAGAGCGCCAGATCCGCCGCGACCCCGCGGGCGCCGGCAGCGCCATCGTGAAGAAGGTGTTTGGCTCCCTGCATTGAGGACGCACGCTTGAAGACGACCGACCCCTGCCCCTGCGGCCGCTTGACCGGCACCGGCGCCCCCTCGGCCAAGAGCGTGGCGCGCACCTATGCCGACTGCTGCGGCCGCTACCTCGACGCGTTCGATTCCATTCCGGCGCCCGACGCCGAAAGCCTCATGCGCTCGCGCTATACCGCCTTTGTGTGCGAGCGCGCCGACTACCTGCAGGCCACCTGGCACGCCAGCACCCGTCCGCAGGCGCTCGATTTCGATGCCGGCGCGAAGTGGCTGGGGCTGGAAGTGCGCAGCCACCGCGCAGAAGGCGATCGCGCGCAGGTGGAGTTCGTGGCCCGCTACCGCCTGGGCGGGCGCGCCGTGCGCCTGCATGAACGCAGCCGCTTCGTGCGCGAGAACGGGCGCTGGTTCTATGTCGATGGCGACAGCCTGTAAGGCCTGGCCGGGTGCGGGCGAAGGCCGGGCACGCAGGCGCAGGGCGGGGTGCGGCGCCGCAGTCCGTGCAGCCCGGCGGTGCCCCGCGGCGCAATCCGCCCACCAGAATTTCAATTAAATCACCCTCTTGCGCTTATGTACTGGGCACTGAAAGCTATGAAATTTGAAGCAATCCTGTTCGACTGCGACGGTGTCCTGGTCGACAGCGAACCCATCACCAACGGCGTGCTGTGCACCATGCTCAACGAGGCCGGCTGGCCCATCACGCCCGAAGAGTGCATGCGGGTTTTCATCGGCAAGACGGTGCGCAGCGAAGCCGCGCGCATCGAAGCCCACACGGGCCGCCCGCTCACCGATGCCTGGATGGCCGAGTTCTACGCCCGCCGCAACCAGCGGCTCGAAGCCGAACTGGTGGCCATCGACGGAGCGGTGGCGGCCGTACAGGCCGTGCATGCCGCACTGGACGGCCGCATTGCGTGCGCGTCGGGGGCCGACCGCCTCAAGGTCGAGATGCAGTTGGCCAAGGTGGGCCTGGCGCCCTATTTCGAGGGGTTCGTCTTCAGCGGGCACGAAATGCCTGCCACCAAGCCAGCGCCTGATGTGTACCTGGCCGCCGCCGCCGCCCTGGGCGTGGCACCCGAGCGCTGCCTGGTGGTGGAAGACACCGTGACCGGTGTTGCCGCAGGCGTGGCTGCGGGAGCCACGGTGGTGGGCTACAGCCCCTCGCCGCTGGGCCACGGCTCGCCGCAGGCGCTGCGTGGCGCCGGGG
>NZ_ACQT01000375.1 GCF_000175235.1 Acidovorax delafieldii 2AN
CCGCTGGACCCGGTGGCGGGGCACATCCCGGGTGCGCTCAACCGCCCCTTCGGTGACAACATCGGACCCGACGGGCGCTTCAAGTCGGCCGCCGTGCTGCGCGCGGAGTTCGAGGCGCTGCTGGCCGGCCGCGATCCGGCCACCGTGGTCCACCAATGCGGCAGCGGTGTGAGCGCGCTGCCCAACATGATCGCCATGGAGGCCGCAGGCCTCGGAAAAACCACGCTTTTTGCCGGCAGCTGGAGCGAATGGTGCAGCGACCCCACCCGCCCCGTGGAGCGCGGATAAGCGCTTTGCGCAGGTTCCCGGCAGCAGGCCGCTGGCCTGTGGACGCAGGACGGCGGCTGCAGCGCTTGTAAGGCAAATTCCTACAAGCACCCCCCTAAAACCAGACACATCGCGCAGCCAAACCCCGACTTAATTTTTGATTGGGGCGGTTTCACAATCCATTTCAACGGATCACGCAACACATGCACCCAGCATGCAACGCACGAACCGGCCATGAAAAGGAAAGCTGCCATGACCAACGAACAACTGCTCGCCGAAATTCGCGAAGCCAACCTCACCTACCTGATGCTGGCGCAAAACCTGATTCGCCACGACAAGGCCGAAGCAGTGTTCCGTCTGGGCATGAACGAAGACGCTGCCGACATTCTGGCATCGCTGTCGGCAGCGCAAGTGCTCAAACTGGCCTCCCGCAACACGCTTCTTTGCAGCTTCCGCGTGGACGACAACCTGGTGTGGAGTCTGCTGACCAACCACTCGGCCAAGAAGGTGGGCAACGAAGCCACCAACACGCTGCACGCCAACATCCTGATGGCCAGCCGCGTCTCGGAAGTGCTCTGAGCCTTCGCCCGCACGCAGTTCCACGCCGACCTTCACCGAAAGCCCGCCATGTCCGCCACGCCAGCCACCACCAAAGCCCCCGCCAAGAGCGTCCTGAACGAATCGCGCCAGATCGAGCGCGCAGCCATGCTCATCCAGATGGGCGCGCGCATGCAGGTGCTGGAGTCGGAAACTACGCTGTCGTACGAACGCCTGATCCGCCTTTACAAGGAAATCGCGGGCAAGTCGCCCTCGAAAGGCCAGCTGCCGTTTTCCACCGACTGGTTCCTGACCTGGCAGGAAAACATCCACAGCTCGCTGTTCCTCAACATCTACGAATACCTGTCCAAGGGCGTGGACCTGGATTCGGTGGAACTGCTGACCAAGGCCTACCGCCTCTACAACGAGCAGGTGACCACGGCCGAGATCGAGCCCCTGCTGTCGTTCACCCGCGCATGGCGCCTGGTGAAGTTCGTCGATGCCGGCATGCTCACGCGCACCAAGTGCGCCGAGTGCAGCGGCCAGTTCGTGACCGAGCTGTATGAAAACCGCCACTTCACCTGCGGCCTGTGCAACCCGCCCGCCCGCGCCGGCAAGAGCAAGACTGCCGGCGCCCTGATGCTGCACTGATTTCAGGTATCTCTGGCCTGTAGTGCTTATGCATAAAGCGCTACGTGCTATTGTTTCATGAGCACCTTGGCTCCGGCCCGTTGAAATCGGGCCTCGTGCCTGCGCCCTTGCACAGCGCACAGCCTCTGGACGCCGCTTGGCGCCTTCCAGCCACCGGCCTGGCGCCACGCCATCGCCGCCGGCGCTCTCGCTCTTCTAGGCGGGCCGTCTGGCACCTTCTTGTGCACGCGTTCCGCGCCAGTGGCGCACTGCCCCTCGAAACTCCCCGCTGCCTTACCGACCCATGAGCAGGGCGCGCACGTCGTCGTCCAGGGGCACCGCGTAGTCGTGCGCCGCCACCACCAGGTTGCCCTGCGGCTGCACCAGCTTGAGGCTGATATAGACCTGGCGGGCCGAGACGGCGTAGGTGCCCACCACCACGGCCTGCGCGTCGTGGGCCTGGCTCACCTCGCGCAACTCGCGCGACAGCAGCAACTCGCCCTGTTCGGGCCGCATGGCCAGTGTTTCGCGCAGCTTGGGCTCGGTGACCCGGATGCCGCGCTGCACCAGGCGCCCGGCAATCTGCTCGGCCACCGCGCGCCCCAGCCGCGACGACTCGGCCAGCCGGTCCACGTTCACCAGCGTGGCCACCAGCACGGGGTGGCGGGGGTCGAGCGCCACGGTCTGCAGCAGTGCATCGGTGGCCCGGTAGCTGGCATCCACCAGGTCCCCGCGCAACGCGCTGCCCAGCGTGGGGCCGTATTTCTCGCCGTAGTAATAGCCCGCGCAGCCCGGCAGTGTGCCCAGCGCCAGCAACCCTGCAGCCAGGAGTCCGCGGCGCCTCATGGCGTCACCTTCCAGGTCTTGAGGGGAGTGACCCGGGGTGGCGGCGGGGGTGCGGCAGGCAGAAAAAGGGGGGCATCATCGGCTTCGAGGTAATAGATGTCGGCGGTGCGCGCAAGGTAGCGTTTGCCGCTTTCCAACGAGGTGGTGACGAGCACCTCGGTGCGCACGGCGCTGCCAGCGCCCGGCGTTGCAGGCGCCGCAACTGCGGCAGGCGCATCAACCTGCGCCACAGCCACCGCACCAGCCGCGGGGCGCCCCCGCCCGGCC
>NZ_ACQT01000374.1 GCF_000175235.1 Acidovorax delafieldii 2AN
GCGCACCGAGGTCACGCCCGCGCTGGGCGTGCCGCTCACGGTGCCGGCCACGGCCGAGATCGTGCTGGAGGGCCACATCCAGCCCGACGCGAACCACGCCAGCGGCTGGCAGCATGCGCTCGAAGGCCCGTACGGCGACCACACCGGCTATTACAACGAATGCGCCGAATTCCCCGTGTTCACCATCGACCGCATCACGCTGCGCAAGGACCCGATCTACCACAGCACCTACACCGGCAAGCCGCCCGACGAGCCCGCGGTGCTGGGCCTGGCGATGAACGAACTGTTCATTCCGCTCTTGCAAAAGCAGTTCCCCGAGATCGTGGACTTCTATCTGCCGCCCGAAGGCTGCAGCTACCGCATGGCGGTGGTGAGCATCAAGAAGGCCTACGCCGGCCACGCCCGGCGCGTGATGATGGGCGTGTGGAGCCACCTGCGCCAGTTCATGTACACCAAGTTCATCGTGGTGGTGGACGACGATGTGGACGTGCGCGACTGGAAGGAAGTCATCTGGGCCATCACCACCCGCATGGACCCGGTGCGCGACACCATGATGGTGGAGAACACCCCCATCGACTACCTCGACTTCGCCTCGCCCGTGAGCGGCCTGGGCAGCAAGATGGGGCTGGATGCCACGAACAAGTGGCCCGGTGAGACCCAGCGCGAGTGGGGCCGTCCCATGGCGATGGATGCCGACGTGGCTGCGCGCATGGATGGGCTCTACCAAGCGCTGGGGCTTTAAACGCTCTTTTCTGTGGGGCAGGTTCCTCAGGCGCAGTGCCCGCATGGCGGGCGCAACCGGGCCGGAGGCCTGGCACAAGGGTGCCTCGGAGGCGTTTGGCGCGGCAATCCGAAGGTCTTTTCGACCCGCTGGGCTTTGGTGCCATCTTGACGGTCTGGGCGGGCTGCGGTGTGTGCTGGCACCGTGACGGCTTTGGCGCTGCACGCATCGCATGAAGATCATGTGCAGATCGCGATGGCGACTGGCATTTGCGCAGTGTTCGTCGGGCAACAAAGCCGTTGTGGCACTTGATGCTCCAAAAATAATAGCGATCAATGTCCAGTGCGTAAGCGCATGGGGCCAGAATCACTGAACTGTTGGCCCCCGTCCGGCCGGACGGGTGTGCAGCCCCGCGCGGCGAGGCCGGCCACGGGTGTGCGAAAACCCCTCGATTTCCTCCAAGTATCCAAGCCAGGAAAATGGCGATAAGATAGTAATAGATTACTTACTTTCATGATGATAAATACCGCCACCGAGGCCGTTGCGCCCAAACATCTGCCTGCCGACGAACGCCGTGCCGTCACGGTCGAGGCCGTGGTGGCGCTGGCAGCCACGCAGAACCCGAGCGAGATCACCACCTCGGCCATTGCCCAGCACATGCACCTCACGCAGGGCGCGCTGTTCCGGCACTTTCCGAACAAGGACGCCATCCTGCAGGCGGTGATGGACTGGGTGGCCGCGCAGCTGCTGGCGCGCATCGACCGCGCGGCCGACGGCGCGGCCTCGCCCCTGGCGGCGCTCAGGGCCATGTTCATGGCGCATGTCGCCTTCGTGGCCGAGCACCCGGGCGTGCCGCGCATCATCTTCAGCGAGCTGCAGCGCGCGGGCGATACGCTCCCCAAGCAGATGGTGCAGACGCTCATCACCAGTTACGGCGAGCGCCTGCAAGGCTTGATCGCGCAAGGCCAGGCGCAGGGCGAGGTGCACGCGGGGCTGGATGTTCCGGCGGCCGCCACGCTGTTCATCGGCACCGTCCAGGGTCTGGTGATGCAGTCGCTGATCACCAGTGACATGCAGCGCATGCGCAGCGACGCCCCCCGGGTTTTTGCCATCTACCAGCGCGGCATTGCGCCCGCCAGCGAAAGCACGCCATGAAAAATGATCCCCACGCTCCCCACTTCGTGGGGTTGCTGGCCTTGCAGGCCGCTGCACCGTCAGAGGCGTCACCCCTTCGGGTTGTCCAGCCCTGCGAGGGCAGGCCTGGAGCCGCAGCCCCCAGCCCCGAGGGGGGCGCTTGCCATTTGGGGGCGGCCCGGCGATGAAAAAACTCCCCTTGCAAGGTCGCACGCTGGCGCTGCTGGCCGTGGTGGTGCCCATGCTGGCGCTGTTCGTCTATGTGGTGCTGCGCTCGGGCCCGCTGGCCCCGGTGGCGGTCACGCTGGCCAAGGTTGAGCGCAAGGCCCTCACGCCGGCGCTGTTTGGCGTGGGCACCATCGGCGCCCGCACCACCACCAAAATCGGCCCCACGGTGGCCGGGCGCATCCAGCGGCTGGATGTGGATGTGGGCGACTCTGTCCAGGCCGGCCAGGTGCTGGGCGAGATGGATGCGGTCGATCTGCAAGACCGCTTGCAGGCCCAGGAGGCCGCACTGCAGCGCGTGCAGGCCAGCCTGCGCGAGGCACAGGCGCGGCAGGCCCATGCGCAGGCGCAGGCCACGCGGTATGCCCAACTGCTGGCCGTGCGCTCGACCAGTGAAGAGCTGGCCGCCGCCAAGCAGCAGGAGCTGCAGGTGGCCGATGCCGTCGTGGCAGCCGCGCAGGCCGAAGCGGTGCG
>NZ_ACQT01000373.1 GCF_000175235.1 Acidovorax delafieldii 2AN
GGGTGGTGGGCTGGTGGACGGAAGGGAAGAGGGGCGGGCGGGATGGGGGCGCGAGGCCTGGCGCAAAACTGGGGTGCATCGGCGTCAATGGTCGGTGACGCCCGGCCACTCGCCGACCAGGCCGCAGACGGGGCACTGGGCGTAGAGGCTGGGGCTGATGTGGTAGCGGGCCTGGTGCTTGTCGGCCTCGGGTGCCTTGTCGTGGACTTCGGCGTCGATTTCAACCAGGCCCACGGCGTGGCAGCGGGGGCACCGGGCGGCGGCCAGCGCCGCGAGGGGGTTGAAGTTTTCAGCAAACACGGGCACCTCGTCTCGTTGTCGGGGTTGGCTGGGGTGTGCGGGCCGCCATGTATCGGCATGCAAGGGACCGCAGGGCCACCATTTCCAATTTGATGGTACTCCAGGCCGTGCCGCAGTGGCAGCAAAGCCGAGTGGGGCGCATGCGTACGGATGCATCACATACCGCACAGCCCCGGCTTGGTTGCGGGGCGCAGAGGGATTGTTGTGGTATGGGGTGGTCGGGATGCCGCTTGTTCGAGAAGAACGGCATCCGCGCTGAAAGAAGTTGACGAGCCTTACCCCCGGCACTGGCTCCACAGTTAGGGCTGCTTGGTTCCCCACCTGACCCGGTTGGCCGCTTCACCATGCGGGGAGGCCCGTCATCGTCGATTGTAAGCCAATAGCGTGCCCCTGGCTGCCGCAGGGCTGACTCAGCGCCGGCCCGGCAGCATGCGCAGCAGCGTGTTGTCGCGCACCACATAGTGGTGCAGCAGCGCCGCCGCCGCGTGCAACGCCACCAGTGCGTAGCCGGCCGTGGCACCCGCTTCGTGCAGCTCCTTGAGCCAACGCGAAGTATCGCGGTTCTCTGCCAGGACGGAAGGCAACTGCAGCCCGCCGAGCAGGGTGATGGGCGCGCCTTTTGCGCTCAATGCCAGCCAGCCCAGCAAGGGCAGTCCGATCATCAGGGCATAGAGCGCCACATGCATGGCGCGGCCCATCATCGCTTGCCACGCGGGCGGCATGGGCGTGATCGGCGGCGTCGCCTGGAACGCGCGTGCGAGCAGGCGCAGCCACACCAGCACGAACACCCCGACGCCCAGGGTGTAGTGGGCTGCTTTCAGCAGATCACGGGCGTCGCTGCCCTTGGGGTACATGCCTCGCAGTTCCATGGTGGCCGCCGTGGTCACGAGCAGCGCTGCCATGAGCCAGTGCAGGGCAATGGACCAGCCGCTGAAGCGCGAGGAAGGGAGTCGAGGTGTCATGTCTGTTCCAGGCAAAGGAAGGCATGATGGTTCCCGATCCTGAAGGCTGTCTGAAGCCATGGCCGGGCGGGCGTGGGCGCAACATAGAATCACGTCCATGTCCTACCTCGTGCTCGCCCGCAAGTACCGCCCCCGCAATTTCACGGAAATGGTGGGGCAGGAGCACGTGGTGCAGGCCCTGACCAATGCGCTCACGCAGCAGCGCCTGCACCATGCCTACCTGTTCACGGGCACGCGCGGCGTGGGCAAGACCACGGTGTCGCGCATCCTGGCCAAGTCGCTGAACTGCCAGGGCCCGGACGGGCAGGGCGGCATCACCGCCACGCCCTGCGGTGTGTGCCAGGCCTGTACGGACATCGACAGCGGCCGCTTTGTGGACTACACCGAGCTCGATGCCGCCTCGAACCGCGGCGTGGACGAGGTGCAGAGCCTGCTTGAGCAGGCGGTGTACAAGCCGGTGCAGGGGCGCTTCAAGGTCTTCATGATCGACGAAGTGCACATGCTCACGAACACGGCGTTCAACGCCATGCTCAAGACGCTGGAAGAGCCGCCCGAATACCTCAAGTTCGTGCTGGCTACGACCGATCCGCAGAAGGTGCCTGTGACGGTGCTCAGCCGCTGCCTGCAGTTCAACCTGCGCCCCATGGCGCCCGAGACGGTGCTCTCGCACCTCACGCAAGTGCTCGCGGCCGAGAACGTGCCGGCCGAACCCCAGGCCCTGCGCTTGCTCTCGCGCGCGGCGCGGGGCTCCATGCGCGATGCGCTGTCGCTTACCGACCAGGCCATCGCTTTTGGCAGTGGCCAGTTGCAGGAAGCCGCGGTGCGCCAGATGCTGGGCGCGGTGGATCGGTCCTACGTGTTCCGGCTCATCGATGCCCTCGCGCAGGGCGACGGCCGCACGGTGGTTGAAACCTCGGACGCGCTGCGCATCAACGGCCTGTCGGCTGCATCCACGCTGGAGGAAATGAGCGCCGTGCTGCAGCGCATGGCCGTGTTCCAGGCCGTGCCGCAGATGGCGGGTGCGGTGGATGCCGACGACCCCGAAGCGTCCGAAACCGCGCGTCTGGCTGCGCTGATGCCCGCCGACGAAACCCAGCTGCTCTACAGCCTGTGCCTGCACGGGCGCGCCGAGTTGGGCCTGGCGCCAGACGAATATGCGGCGCTGACCATGGTGCTGCTGCGCCTGCTGGCCTTCAAGCCTTCGGGCGAAACGGCTGAAAAAAAACTCTGACGCGGCCTGAACCCGCCCAACCGGTCGGCGCTGCGCCAGGGGTTGGCACCGTGGCGCAGCGTGCGCC
>NZ_ACQT01000372.1 GCF_000175235.1 Acidovorax delafieldii 2AN
TGCGCCAGCGCCTCCGCCGGCTTGCCGGAGCCCGGCACCGGCTGCGCGGCCAACCACGCCGACACCGCGCTCACTTCCTCGGGTGAGAGCTGGCGGGCGATGCTGGCCATGCAATCGGGCGCCTGCGCGCGCCGCTGTCCGGTTTTCCAGGCGCCCAACTGGCTGTTGAGATAGTCGCGCGGCAGTCCCAGCAGGCCCGGAATTGCCGGCTGCACACCGGTCATTGCCTGGCCATGGCACTGCACGCACGCGGGCAACTTGCGCGCTGCGTCGCCCTGCTGCACCAGCAAGCGCCCCTGCTCCAGCACGTACCGCGCGGCCTGGGGTTGTGGAGGCAGTGCATAGGGCACATCAAGTCGGGCGAAATGGCCGGCGATCTCGCGCAGATAGTCGTCGGTGAGGTGCTCGATGAGGTAGCCCATCTGCGGGTAGCTCCGCCGGCCATCCCGGAAATTCAGAAGCTGGTTGTACAGGTAGCCCGCCGGCTTGCCCGCGATGCGCGGAAAGTAGCCGTCGGGCGTGGCGCGGCCTTCCTTGCCGTGGCAGCTGGTGCACGCCAGCACCCGAGGCGCCATGTCGTCGGCCGCCCGTGTGGTGGCAATGTCGGCCGCCCCGGCTGGCACACTCATCGCAGTGCCCAGCGCAAGCGGCAGCAACCGGCCCAAGGCCCGGCGAGTGCGGATCATCATGAAAACTGAAAAACAGTGGAAGAAGGGATTCATACAGGCGCCCGACTCTACGCTGCACGCCAAAAACAGTACAGATGCAGATTCTTGATAAAAATGCAGATCAGTTGTCGCAGCCACTGACAATGGCCGATCACCCCAACCCCGCCCCATGAAACGCTACGAACGCCACGCCGACTCCATTGCCGAGCTCATCCACAGCGGCGCGCTGCGCCCGGGCGAGCGCCTTCCATCGGTGCGCGAAGCCAGCCGCGCACGGGGCATCAGCCCTTCGACCGTGTTCCAAGCCTATTACCTGCTGGAAGCCCAGGGCCTCATCCACGCGCGCCCGCGCTCGGGCTACTACGTCACGGCGCGCATGCCGCCCGCCGCCGGGCTCCGCAGCGGTGAGCCGAACCCCTCGCAGCCGCGCAACAGCTCGACCGAGGTGGCGGTGAGCGAACTGGTGTTCGACGTGCTGGGATCGGCCCGCGAGCGCAGCCTGGTGCCGCTGGGCTCAGCCTTCCCCGGGCTGGAACTGTTTCCGCTGAAGCGACTGGCCCGTTGCCTGTCGTCGGGCATGCGCCGACTCGACCCTTGGGACATCGTGCAAAGCCTGTCGCTGGGCGACGCCCGCCTGCGCCAGCAGATCGCGCTGCGCTATGGACTGCATGGCGTCGCGGTCCATGCCGACGAGGTCATCGTCACCAACGGGGCAATGGAAGCACTGAACCTTTGCCTTGAGGCCGTGACCCGGCCGGGCGACGTGGTGGCGGTCGAATCGCCCACGTTCTACGCGGCCCTGCAGGCCCTGGAGCGGCGCAACCTCCAGGCCCTCGAAATCGCCACGCACCCGCGCGACGGCATCGATCTGGCCGCGCTGGCCCATGCCCTGGAGCGCCACCCCGTGCGCGCCTGCTGGCTCATGCCCAGCTTCCAGAACCCGCTGGGCAGCCTGATGCCCGAGAACCGCAAACGCGAACTGGTCGCGCTGCTGGCACGCCACCAGGTGCCGCTGATCGAAGACGATGTGTACGGTGAACTGCACTTCGCACCGCGCAGACCGCCGCCCGCCAAGGCCTTTGACGCCGAAGGGCTGGTGATGCACTGCAGCTCGTTCACCAAATGCCTGGCGCCGGGCTACCGCGTCGGCTGGGTGGCGGCGGGGCGCTTCGCCATAGCGGTCGAGCGGCTCAAGCTCATGACCACCTTGGCCACCGCCACGCCCTCCCAGCAAGCCGTGAGCGAATACCTGGCCCAGGGCGGCTACGAGCGGCACCTGCGCCAGTTGCGCAGCAGCCTGGCACGGCAGCAAGACCGGGCCCTGGCCGCCATCGCCCGGCACTTTCCGGCCGGCACGCGCGTATCGCGTCCGGAAGGGGGTTATTTCGTCTGGGTGGAACTGCCCGCCGGAACCAACGCACTCGCACTGCACCGCAAGGCGCTGGAGCACGGCATCAGCCTGGCGCCGGGGCAGATCTTTTCGGCCGACCAGCGCTTTGCCCACTGCGTGCGCATCAATTACGGCCACCCCGCGCACAGTGGCTTCGACGAGGCACTGCGCGTCGTCGGCGAACTGGCCACACGCCTGACGCCTGACGCCTGACGCCTGACGCCTGACGCCTGACCAAAAACTATCAAAACAATAGCTGATGGCGCACACCGATCGTGCGCCAGAGGCCTGTTTGGCTGAATACCCGCTGCCCCGGCCAGCAGGCTGGGCATGCACCGGGCCACACTACCGCACACCGGCGCAAGCGCTCACGTGCGGCGCAACGGTCGCCCGTGAGCGTGTGGGGCCGCTCAGAAGGTTTCCCAGTCGGCGTCCGCATCCTTGCCCTTGGCCAGCGCCTCGGCCGCAGGCCGGGGCTGGGGCTGGGGTGCCGCCAGCGTCTGGCGGGCCTTGG
>NZ_ACQT01000371.1 GCF_000175235.1 Acidovorax delafieldii 2AN
CGCAAACCAGGGGGTTCCCTCGCTGTTGATGCGCACCAGCAGGCGCGCGCGTGCCGGGCCTTCCAGTGCGGCCAGGGCCTCGGCCAGGGCGGTGCGGGCGCGCTCCTTGTCGGCAGGTGCCACGGCGTCCTCCCAATCAGCGATCACCAGGTCGGTGCCGCTGGCCAGGGCCTTGGGCAGCCGCTCGGGCTGGGTGGCGGGAACAAAGAGAAAGGAGCAGGCATTGCGCACAAAGTCAGTCATGGCAGGGAAGCGGTCAGGCGTATTCGGATATCTCGATCAGGTTCTCGTCCGGGTCGCGCACGTAGACCGAGCGGATGGGTCCGCGCGCGCCAGTGCGCTGCACCGGGCCGCATTCGATGGCCACGCCATGCGCGGCCAGGCGCCGCTGCACCTGCGCCAGCGGCACGGAGGCGATGAAGCACAGGTCCAGCGCCCCCGGCGTGGGGTGCAGGGCCTTGGGCTCGAACTCGCGGCCCTGGATGTGCAGGTTGATCTTCTGCCCGTTGAACACGAAGGCCTTGCGGCCTTCGCCAAAGGTCTGCAGCGCCATGCCGAGCACGGTGCAGTAGAAGTGCACGCAGTCCGCCTCATGGGCGGTGGTGAGCACAAGGTGGTCGAGCCGGTCGATCATGGGTTGCGTTGGGGTTGGCTCCCCTGACCGGCGTGGCGCCGGCCGGGGAAAAGGATTCGAAAAGGGGGCGAGGAACAGACAAGCTATTCGGCGCTCACACCGGCCGCCTTGATCACCTTGTCCCAGCGCGCCACCTCGGCCTCCAAGTGCTTGCGCAGGCCTTCTGGCGTGGCTTTCTCGGGTGAGACCAGGTCGGAGCTCAGCTCGCCAATGCGCTTTTTCACGGTCTCGTCCTTGATCGCCGCGTTCAGCGCCTTGTTGAGCTTGTCGATCACGTCCTTGGGCGTGCCCTTGGACGCATACATTCCATGCCAGACCTTCACATCGAAGCCCTTGAGGCCCTGCTCGTCCAGCGTGGGGATGTTGGGCATGGACGACAGGCGCTGCGGCGTGGTCACGCCGAACACCTTGGCGCGCTTGCCGTCCTGGATGACGGGCGCGGTCTGCGTGGTCTGGTCGCACAGCAGGTCCACCTGGCCACCCATCAGGTCGTTCATGGCCGGGCCCGCGCCCTTGTAGGGCACGGTGGTCAGCTTCACGCCCACCTGGTGCATGAACAGCATGCCGCACAGCTGCGACACGGCGCCCACGCCCGCGTTGGCCAGCGAGACCTTGTCCTGGTTCTTCTTCACGTAGTCCAGCAACTCGGGAAAGGTGTTGGCCGGGAAGTCCTTGCGCGACAGCAGCGTCATGGGCACGTCCAGCACCTGGCCGATGTACGCGAAGTCCTTGAGCGGGTCATAGGGCAGCTTCTTGTACAGCGCCGGTGCCGTGGCCATGCCCATGTGGTGGATCAGGATGGTGTAGCCATCGGGCTTGGAACGCGCGATGCGCGCGGCCGCCAGCGTGCCGCCCGCACCCACGGTGTTCTCCACGATCACGGTCTGACCCAGGGACTGGCCCATGGGCACCGCCAGCAGGCGCGCCACCACGTCGGTGGGGCCGCCAGCGCTGTAGGGCACGACCAGGGTGACCGGTTTGTCGGGCCAGGTGCTGGCCCAGGCGTTGCCGCCAGTGCCT
Source organism: Acidovorax delafieldii 2AN (assembly GCF_000175235.1). Taxonomy (GTDB): domain Bacteria; phylum Pseudomonadota; class Gammaproteobacteria; order Burkholderiales; family Burkholderiaceae_C; genus Acidovorax; species Acidovorax delafieldii_B. The sequence continues at coordinate 1,655 of NZ_ACQT01000371.1, forward strand.
AGCGCCACGGTGGCGCCGATGGCGATGCAGGCCTTCCAGGCCCAGCGGCGCGCGGCGGTACGGGGGGATGCAGTCATGTCATGTCTCCTTCAGTTATTTGTCGGGCGCTTCGACGCCTCTGGTGGCCGGGGCAGCGGGCGGGTCCCGGCCCATCCGGCGGGCCTGCGAGGCTCAAGGCAGCAGGCGCACCACCTGGGGCCATTGCGCGATGTGCCACAGCCGTGCCACGGCGGAATCGACCTGTGCGGCCGGCACATCGCTGCCGTAGGCGGCCAGCCGCAGGGCCTTGGCCGTGATTTCCTCGCGCGACAGGGTGTTGCCGGGATCGCCCTTGGGCTCATCCACCCGGCCGTGCAGCGTTCGGCCGTCGGTCGTCTGCACGGTGACCTTGCCAATCCAGCGCTGCGGGTAGGCGGCGTCGACCTCGGGGTCCAGCTCCATGCGCACCTTCTCGCGCAAGGCCACCGTGTCGGGCGCCAGAAACTGCGCATCGAATTCGGTCAGGCCCGCATGGCCAAAGCGCGCGGCCAGCGCCAGCACCGTGCCCATGGAGAACTTGCTCTGGTGCACCGTGGTGGGCGAGACCACCGGCCCCAGCACGTCGATGGCACCCTGGTGCACATGGCAGGTCACCTGCGCGATGTCGGCGGGCGCCAGGCCGTGCTCGCGCATCACCCGCTGCAGCGCGTCGGCGGCAGGGTGCGTGTGGCGGCACGAGGCATGCCATTTGAAGCTGGTCTCGGCCGTGGCCCAGCGGGTGCCGAGGCCCTCGGTGAGCTTGGCCGGATTGGCGTCGCTGGACATGCCCGCGGCCAGGCCCTGCGGCCCGGTGAAGATGTCCTGCGCACCGGTGAAGCCGTCCTTGGCCAGGTAGGCGGCCATCAGGCCGGCCGCGGCGGCGTGGGCGGTGTGCAGCTGCTTGCTGTCGGCCGCCGTGCGCAAAAATTCCCACAGCCCCGCCGACTGCGTGCCGGCCGAGCC
>NZ_ACQT01000370.1 GCF_000175235.1 Acidovorax delafieldii 2AN
TGTCGGCGCCGATCCAAATCTGAGCCACCGTGCCGACCGAATATTGAGCCAGGGGTGGGGGCCGGCCTTCAGAGGGCCGGCGGTGGATAAGTGTAGGTCTGTCCTGGCTCTTTGACCTCCTCGATGTTGAGTTGAGCGCGCGGGGGAAGCCGCGCAGGGCGTAGCCCGTAGCGGATTTCCCCGCGCGGCGCCGCTTCAGAAGTCGTCCTGCGGCAGCTCGGACTTGCTGCCCTTGCGGGCCTGCTCGCGCGCCTTGATGCGCTTCTTGGCCTCTGCCGTACTGCGGCTGAAGCGGATCGACTCGTTGCCCGTCTCCACGATGTGGCAGTGGTGCGTGAGCCGGTCCAGCAACGCGGTGGTCATCTTCGCGTCGCCGAACACGCTGGACCACTCCGCGAAGTCCAGGTTGGTCGTGATCATCACGCTGGTGTGTTCATACAGGCGACTGAGCAGGTGGAACAGCAACGCCCCGCCGGCCTGGCTGAACGGCAGGTAGCCCAACTCGTCCAGGATGACGAGGTCCATGCGCAGCAAGCTCAATGCAATGCGCCCGGCCTTGCCTTGCGCCTTCTCCTGCTCCAGTGCATTGACCAGGTCGACCGTCGAGAAGAACCGCACGCGCTTGCCATGCCGGGTGATGCCCGATACGCCGATGGCCGTGGCCAGATGCGTCTTGCCCGTGCCCGGCCCACCCACCAACACGACGTTGTGTGCGTCGTCTGTGAAGTTGGTTGCGGCCAGTGTGCTCACAAGCTTGCGATCTACCGGCGAGACCTCGAAGTCGAAGCCGGCGATGTCGCGATGCACCGGGAACTTCGCGGCGTGCATCTGGTGGCTGACCGAGCGCATGGCGCGATCCGTGCCCTCGGCCTGCAGCAAGTGCTCGATCAACCAGCGCGAGGAGTCCACCCCTGCGTTCGTTCCTTGCTCCACCAGGTCGGCCCAGGCGCCGGCCATGCCATGCAGACGCAACGCCTTGAGTTCAACCGTCACGTCACGCGTCATGGCCGGCCTCCTCGGTGGCGTTGTCGGCACGCAGGCTGTCGTAGCGCGCCGTGTTGGCCAGCGGCGGTGTGCTCACCTTCAGCTGCGTCGCAGCCGTCTGCGGCATCGGCACCGCATTCAGGCGCCCCAGCACGTTGACCACGTGCTCCACGCTCACCTTGCCGGGCGGCCCGGTCTCCAGCGCCAGTTCCACCGCCACCAGCACCGCGTCCAGCCCGGCGCTCAGCACGATGGCCAGCACCTGCGCCATCACGCGGTCGCCGCCCGGGTTGCGCAGCAGCCCACGGCGCAGCCTCTGCAGCGGCTCGGGCATGTCGGCGAACGGCGCGCCATTCCTCAGCGCGCCGGGCTTCCTCTGCAGCAGCGGGATGTAGTGCTGCCAGTCATACCGCGTCTCGCCGGCGTTGCTCAGGCGGTCGTGGCGCGCGACGATGTGGTCGTTGGCCACCACGACGACGCTGCCCGGGTACAGCCTGGTGCTGACCATTTGCCCGAACAGCTCGCACGGCACCGAGTAGCGGTTGCGCGCCACCGATACCAGGCAGGTGCTGGACACGCGCGCGGGCTTCTCGACGTAGCCATCGAACGGCGCCGGCATGGGCATCAGATGCGCCCGCTCGTGTTCGAGCATCTCGGCCACGCTGAACTGCTCGTGCTCGGGGTGGCGCACCTCGTCCCACAACGCCCGGCACCGCTGGCCCAGCCAGGCGTTGAGTTCGCTGAAGCTGCCGAAGCGCTGCTTGGCCGCGTCGATCCAGATGCGCCGGCGGCTGTCCTGCACGTTCTTCTCGACGACGCCCTTCTCCCAGCCGCTGGCGACGTTGCAGAAGTCCGGGTCGTACAGGTAGTGCGCACACATGGTCGCGAAGCGCTCATTGACGATCCGGCCCTTACCCTTCTTGACCTTGTCCACCGCGGTCTTCATGTTGTCGTAGATGCCGCGCCGGGCCACGCCGCCCAGGGCTGCAAAGCTGCGGGTATGGGCATCGAACAACATCTCATGGCCTTGGCTCGGATAGGCCACCAGCCAGAAGGCCCGCGAAGCGCATAGCTTCATGTGCGAGACCTGCATGCGGTAGTAGATCCCGCCCACCACCAGCCCTTCCTCGCTCCAGTCGAACTGGAAGGCTTCGCCGAGCTCGAAGGCCAGCGGCACGAAGGCGTTGGCGCTCGCAGATTGACCTTCGCCCTGGCGCCACGCCCGGATGAAGTCGGTCACCCGCGTGTAGCCACCGTCGTAGCCAGCGCCCCTGATCTCGGCGTACAGCGCCTTGGCCGTGCGACGCTCGCGCTTGGGCCGCCGGGCGTCGGCCTTCAACGCCTGCCTGAGCGCCTCGTGGAACGCAGTGAGCTTGTTCGGCTGCTCCCCGCGCCGGTACTTCGGCGGGCCATCCACCTCGCCGTGCAGCCACTTCGCAACCGTGTTGCGCGACAGCCCCGTCATGCGCGAGATCTCGCGCTCCGATTTGTTCTTCCGGGCATGCAAACGCCGGATCCTGCCAATCATGTCCATGGTGATCACTCCTCGTCCTCTGCTGCACAAAAAAACAGCAGAGTAGGTTGAACACCTGGCTCAATTTTGGGTCGGCACAACCCTCATAAGTGGCTCAGTTTTCGGTCGGCGCCAACAG
>NZ_ACQT01000369.1 GCF_000175235.1 Acidovorax delafieldii 2AN
CGCAGCGCGGGCATGGCACGCAAGCCGCGTTCGCGCTGTGCCGTGGCGATGCCTGTCCCCGGCCCACACCCAAGACCCTGAACACGGCGCCGAGGGCCATCGCTCCGGTGGTGCCCGATCCCGCACCCGTTGCCCCGATACCGCTTCTCGATTCGATAGGGCCCGGTGAACAGGTGGAGGCGCAGGCAGAACCGGCCGAGCCCTCGACCGAGGAGCCGCCAGACATGCAAAGCCCATCGGCGCCGCCGTAGCACGCCCGCCCGATCGCGTCATGGATGACCCCACCCGTCCGGGCCACGGCCCCCACCCCGCCACTGCGCAGACCGAACCGCACCACCCGATCGACACCCTTCCTTCCCCTTTTTTGGAGATTCCTCATGAGCACTGCCATCCTGTCCACTCCCATTCCGACCTCGCGGCGTTCCCCTGCACGCAGGATCCTGGGTTTTCTCTGTCTGGTCGCACTGGCGCTGGCCGGCCTGGCGCTGGCGTTCCCGAGCCATGCGTTGGACCTCGTCGCCTTCACGGGCATCACCGGTCCCCTCACCTCGGCGCTGACGCAGATCGCCGAACTGGGGCCGGGCATCAAGGCGCTGGTGGGCTTCGTCGGCTTCGTGGTCGCATTGATCTCGCTGTCCGCGCTGCGCAATTTCGGCCCCGTGCTGTTCTACGTTGGCCTGGCCATCTTCGCCGCCGTCGGCCTCGTGATCGCCGGCGCGATCATGGGCGCGGTCGTCTGAGCCCCGGCGCATCGCCCTCCCGAAGGCCCACATGCAAGCGGACACCTATATCCCGCGGCGCCTGGACGACCAGTGGAAGATCGGCTTCTGGGACGTCGATGTCGCCGCGCCCATCGTTCTCGCCTTCTTCATCGGCTACCTGTCGGCCAGCAAGGCCGCATTCGCGGTCTGCATGGCCGCCGGCATCGCGGTCTCGCGCTGGATCGCGCGGCTGAAGGCGGACAAGCACCCGGCCTTCGCGCTGCACTGGCTCTATTGGCACCTGCCGGTGAACCCCGCCACGGCCATGCGCGCCACGCCGCCCTCGCACATCCGCCGCATGGTCGGCTGAACCGGAGAAGCACCATGGACTTCGACCGGCTCAGCGGCGACCTCAAGGACATGCGCCGGCGCAACCGGGGCCTGGGTCTCGCCGTCGGCGCCCTGGCCGCAGGCCTGCTGCTCGCGCTCGTCATCATCCTCCACCTGCTGGGCACGGTGCGCACCGTGGTCGTGCCGCCCTCGATCAACAAGAGCTTCTGGGTCACCAGCGAACGCGCCTCCAGCGAGTACCTGGAGCAGATGGGCAGCTTCGTCGCCTGGCTGATCCTGGACGTGACGCCTTCCACCATCGACTGGAAGAAAGACATCCTGCTGGGCTACGTCGACCCCGCCCAGTACGGCCCGCTCAAGACGCGCCAGGAGGTCGAGGCGGAGCGCCTCAAGCGCATCAACGCGGCCACCGCCTTCGCCCCCCAGCAACTCGTCGCCAGCGAGGACACCCAGTCCCTCGTCGTGCGCGGCCGGCTGCGCACCCTGGTCAACGGCTACGAGACCGCCAACGACCTCAAGGCCTACCGCATCGAGTTCGGCCATGCCGGCGCTCGCATGCACGTCATCGGATTCAAGGAGGTGCCCTATGCGGTCAAGTGACAGCACGCTCACACGGCCCTGGCCTGCGTATTTCCCGCGGCGCGCGCCCCTGCGGCAGCCGGCCGGGAGCCTCGCGGCCACGCTGCCGCCAGCATCCCGTGACAGCCAGTCGCACCAGCGCTGGGGCCGACTGCCACCCACGGCGCGCAAGGTGCTCGCCGTCACCGCCCTGTCCCTGGGTCTGCAGGCGCACGCCCTGCAGGTAGTCGAGGCCAGCGACGGCGTGGCAGTCGAAGCCATAGTCTCCCTCAAGGAACCCACGCGCATCCGCATCGAGGGGGCGATGATCACCGACGTTTTCGGCAACATCCATTCCTGCCATTGCGGCGGTAGCGCGCCGGCCATCCCCCTCGGCCCCCACCACACCCTCTGGCACACCCGGACTCGCCAGTCCGGCTTCGCTCACCTCATCCCCCACCAACCCGGCCGGAGACGTCATCGTCGAGTGCGACCGCGACAAGGGCGAGATCTACATCCGGCCCGTCGGCGACGCGCTGCGGCCCATCAACCTGTTCGTGTCGTCGGCCACGGCCACCTACACGCTGCTGCTGCGCCGCTCGGACACGCCGGCGGACACCATCGTGATCCGCGACAAGACGCCCCAGGCACTGCGCACCGGCGTGCCCGAGGCCGCGCCCTCCGGCCCGGCGCCCAGCCATGTGCGCGCGATGAAGGGCCTGCTGGTGGCCATGTCCTCGGACCGCGTGCCCGCCGACGTGCGCGTCGAAGAGACCTCAAAGCCCATCCAGCTCTGGACCGAGGCGCGCTTCACGCTGTTGCGCCGCTACGAGGGCCGCGGCTACGTGGGCGAGAAGTACGCGCTGCAGAACGTGAGCCTGGCCCCGATGGTGCTGGCCGAGCAGGAGTTCGACCGCCCGGACAGCCGTTCGGGTGGGGAGATCACCGGCATCGCGATCGAGCACCACAACCTGCGGCCGGGCGAGACCACCAGCGTCTACGTGATCCGGCGGGGAGGCACGCGATGAACACGCCGTCCATGCCTTCC
>NZ_ACQT01000368.1 GCF_000175235.1 Acidovorax delafieldii 2AN
TTTCTCCAGCACGTAGGTGCCCGGGGCATCGCCCTGGGATGGGAAGCCCGCAGCGCCCATGCGGGGCGGCTTGGCCGGGGCGCCCGAGCGCGCCTGAAGCCATGCCAGCCACGCGGGCCACCAGGATCCGATGGTCTGTGGCGCGGCTGCGAGCCAGTCGTCGGGCGGCACGAAGTTGCCGCCGGCCGGGCGGGTCTGCATCTGGAAATGCCGGTGCGGGTGGCCGGGAGGGCTGACGATGCCCGCGTTGTGTCCTCCGCTGGTGAGCACGAACGTGGTCTCGGCAGGGCTGAGCTGCTGCAGCTTGAAGACCGAGCGCCAGGGGGCGACGTGGTCGGTCACGGTGCCGACCATGAACGTGGGCAGCGTGATGTCGCCCAGCGTCACGGGCTTGCCGTCCACCGGATAGCGGCCTTCGCTGAGGTCGTCGTTGAGGAACAGCCGGCGCAGGTACTGCGAATGCATTCTGGCCGGCATGCGCGTGGCGTCGGCGTTCCAGGCCATCAGGTCGTTCATGGCAGGGCGGTCGCCGAGCAGGTATTCGTTCACCAGGCGCGACCACAGCAGGTCGTAGGAGCGCAGCATCTGGAACGCGCCGGCCATCTGGGCGGCGGTGAGGTAGCCGGTCTGGGCCATCTGCGCTTCCAGCAGGCTGATCTGGCTGTCGTCGATGAACAGGCCCAACTCGCCCGGCTCGGTGAAATCGGTCTGCGCAGCAAACAGGGTCATGGAGGCCAGGCGGTCGTCGCTGTCGCGTGCCATCGCGGCGGCGGCGATGGCCAGCAGGGTGCCGCCCAGGCAGTAGCCTGCGGCGTGGACCTTGCGGTGGGGCGCGATGGCGTTGACGGCGTCCAGCGCTGCGCGGAACCCGAGGTCAAGGTAATCGTCCATGCCCAGGTCGCGGTCCTCCGCGCCCGGGTTCTTCCAGGAAATGCAGAACACGGTGTGGCCGTTGTCCACCAGGTACTTGATGAGCGAGTTGTGGGGCGACAGATCGAGGATGTAGTACTTCATGATCCACGCCGGCACGATCAGGACCGGCTCGGGGTGGACGGCCTTGGTGGTCGGCGCGTACTGGATCAACTCCATCAGGCGGTTTTTCAGCACCACCTTGCCGGGCGTGATGCCCACGTCGCGCCCGACCACGAACTGTTCGGTACCCGCCGGGGGTGCGCCTGCGGCCTGGCGGCGGGCGTCCTCCAGCAGGTTGAGCGCGCCGCGCACGAGGTTGGCGCCGCCTTGCTCCACCGTGCGCTGCAGCACCACGGGGTTGGTGAGCAACTGATTGCCCGGAGAGAACACGTCCAGGAACTGCCGGGCTGCAAAGGCCACCATGTCTTCATGGTGCTTTTCCACGCCCCAGACGCCGTGCGTCGCGGCGGCCCACCATTGCTCGGTGAGCACGAACGACTGGTGCATCAGATTGAAGGGCCACTGCTGCCAGGCGGGGTCGGCAAAGCGACGGTCCTGTATGGGCGGCTCTACTGCATGGCGGGCCTCACGGTCCGGGCCTGCCGCCAGGCGGGCCTGGGCGTAGGACGCCATTTCCTGCCCCTGGCGCAGGGCCAGATGGGCCAGGTCCATGCGGTGGCCGGGTGAGACCGCCAGATGCATGGCCCAGTCGCTGGCGGCCATGAAGGCAGAGGCATGCGACAGCGATGCCACGCAGCGGGCCAGCGCCGCGTGGAGTGCGGGGTCAAGGCGCTCGGCCATGGAGACAGGGGCGTTCGCAGGGGTTGGCATGCAATGGATCCCGGGTGAGGAGCGAGCCGATATAGCAAGGGTACTGTACGAAGAGGTGTGACACCCTGAGTTGATGTGCGTCAATTTTGCGCCTGATTACCGACTGGTCGGTAGCTAATGCCCGCGTTAGCATCAAAAAAACGGAGACAAGGCGATGACACGGCAATCGATTCCTGAAAGCGCGCTCTCGGCCGCAGTGCCGCCCCGGCAGCGCTTGCCGCCCGAGGTGCGCACGGTGCAGATACTGGACGCGGCGCTGGTGGAGTTCTCCGAGCGGGGCTTTGCCGCCACGCGCATGGAAGACATCGCGCGCCGCTGCGGTTTGTCCAAGGGCGGGCTGTGCGCCCATTTCGCGGGCAAGGACGAGGTGTTCGAGGCGTTGCTCACGCGTTCGCTCACACCGCCCGGCTGGGACGCCATGCCCGCCCTGGCCGAGGGGGCCGGGGCGTCTGCGCTTGCGCAGTGGCTGGTGGACAAGCTCTACAGTTCGCTTGGCCGGCCCGAGGCGGTGGCGACGCTGCGCCTTCTGGTGGCCGAAAGTGCGCGCGTGCCCCACCTCATTGCCCTGTGGGAGCGCAACGTGGTGCAGCCGCACATGGCTCTGCTGGGTGGCATTCTGCGGGCCCATGCCGTGCAAAAGGGCGTGGCCCCCAGCGTGATCGTGCAAGAGCCGTGGCTGGTGATCGCGCCCGTGGTGCATGCCTTGCTCTCGCACCTGGTATTTGGCGGCGCCCACGCCAAGGGGCTCGACCACTACCGCCAGGGCCACGTGGCGCTGTTGTGCGAATTGCTTGACCCGCGCTCTCGCATCGCGGCCACACCGCCGTCGCAGGAGCCGACACCTCAGGCGAAGTGATCGAACGATGCGTAGCGCCGCTCCACAGGCTGGCCTTGCGCGTCCACCAGCCGCAGGCCCGGTGCCGCCTCGATGCGGCCGATGCGCG
>NZ_ACQT01000367.1 GCF_000175235.1 Acidovorax delafieldii 2AN
CGTCATGGTTGCCGCCAAGAACGCAGTGGCCTTCTTCCACCAGCGCCATGGCTCGCTGCACCACGTAGCCGGGGTCGGCGCCATAGCCCACCAGGTCGCCCAGCCAGGCAAAGCGCTGCGCGCCCTGCGTGCGGGCATGGGCCATGCAGGCGTCAAGTGCCTGGCGGTTGGAATGAATGTCTGACAGCAGCGCCAGCTTCATCGATGTCTCCTTTGACCCCCATCATGCCGCGTCTAGCTGAGGCCAAACTTGCAGGGGCAAGGCATCGGTTCGTGCAGCAGGCACCGGGGCGGGTCTCAGGTGGACACTATGCGCCGGTGCACCGCGCACCACCGCAGGGGACGCCCACCGGCCGGCAACGGAGAGTCCTGACGGGCCTCAGGGCCCGGGGGGTGCCGCCCCCCGCAGCGCAGCGGTGGGACAGGCCGCGCCGGGCTCGGGGGCTCGGGGGCTCAGACCAGCGTGAGCGCCACGTCGATGTTGCCGCGCGTGGCGTTGGAGTAGGGGCAGACCTGGTGGGCTGCGTCCACCAGGGCCTGGGCGGCGCCGCGCTCCATGCCGGGCAGGCTGATGGCCATGCGCACGGCGATGCCGTAGCCCGCGCCGACCTTGCCCAGATCCACACTGGCGTCGATGGCCAGGTCTTGCGGCAGCGTGATCTTCTGCATGCCGGCCACGGCCTTCATGGCGCCAATGAAGCAGGCCGAGTAGCCGGCGGCAAAGAGCTGTTCGGGGTTGGTGCCCGTGCCGCTGGTGCCGGGTGAGGACAGCTTGACGTCCAGGCGGCCATCATCGGTGCGCGACGCGCCGTCGCGGCCCCCAGTGGTGTGGGCGTGGGCGGTGTACAGGACTTTTTCGAGCGATGCCATGGTGTCTTCCTTGGTGGCTTGCCCCGCAGGGCGGGGCGGTTGGAGGGAATCGGTGATTGCTTCGTTGGCGCGGCGGCGGGTCACCGCGGCGCGAGCTTGCTGCGCAGGTGCTGGAGCTGCCCGGTGAGCGCCGTCAGCTCGGCAAGCGAGCACTGGCTGCTTTGCAGCACGCACTGCGGAATGGCTTCGGCACGGTCGCGCAGCGCACGGCCGGCGGTCGTGAGGGTGAGGCGCACGCGGCGCTCGTCCTGGGCATCCCGCAGCCGGGCAATGTGGCCCTGGGCTTCCAGCCGCTTGAGCAACGGGGTGAGCGTGCCGGAGTCGAGGAACAGGCGTTCCCCCAGCTCCGACACCGTGAGCCCGTCCTGCTCCCACAGCACCATCATCACCAGATACTGAGGATAGGTCAGGCCGATGGCGTCGAGCAGCGGCTTGTACAGCTTGGTCATCGCCAGCGAGGCGGAATACAGCGCAAAGCAGACTTGGTTGTCCAGCCGCAGGATGGCGGGGCTGGGGGAGAAAGAGGTGCTGTTGCTGGGCATGTGGTGAATTATGTTTCGCAATTAAATTGCGTGTAATTAAATTGTTGAAAACATTGTTGACTGCGAGGACGGCGGAGGGCGGGGCAGGTGCGAAGTCGCCATCCATGGTATGAGCGTGACCGGGGGGCTGGCCGTAACGCTCCTTATTCAATAGGAAAGAGTGGCCAAGGAATAAGCGCATGCGGCGGTCTTTGCCAAAAATCCCCTCGCCCGCTGCACGGGTTGGTGCTAGTGGGGGCCGGCGGCTGTTGCAAGGGAGGGTGGCGGTGCGCAGGGGCGCTGCAGCCTGTCGAAAGCCGGCCCGCGACGGCTCCGGCTTGGCGAACCCTGGCGAGCCCAGGCAAAGATCTCGCAGGATGGCCCGCCTGCGCAGACCTCAGCGCCCGCGGAACTGCGCCGGCCGCCGTTCGATGAATGCGCGCACCCCTTCCGCTGCGTCCTCGCTGTTGGCCAGCCGCTTCTGTACGGGAATGAACTCCGCCACCGCTGCCGCCGGCCCTTGTTCGATGGCCTTGAGCACGTTGAGCCGCGTGGCCACCACGGCCAGCGGGGCCTGGGCGGCGATGCGCTCGGCAATCCGCAGGGCCTCGCCCAGCTCCTGGCCGGCCGGCACCACCCTCTGCACGAAGTTCAACCGGAAGGCTTCGGCGCTGCCGAATTCATCGGCCGTCAGCAGGTGCAGTAGCGCGTTGCCCGTGCCTGCGCGCTCGGCCATGCGCAGCGTGGCGCCGCCCGTGGCCATGATGCCGCGCTGCACCTCCATCTGCGAGAAGCGGCAGTCGTCGGCCGCCACCACGATGTCGGCGCCCAGCATCAGTTCGATGCCCACGGTGAAGCAGATGCCTTTGACGGCCACCACCATCGGCTTGGTGCGGCGCCGGTAGCCCGGCAGGCCGTAGTCGTGCGGCTCCACCAGGCCCTCGGGGGTGGCTTTTTCACCGCGCTGCATGTAGGCGCTCACGGCGGGCAGGTCCAGGCCCGCGGTGAAGTGGTCGCCAAACGCATGCAGCACGCCCACGCGCAGATCGGGATCGTCGTCGAGGCGCGTATAGGCCTCGGCCAGCTGGCGGAACATGGACGGCGTCCAGCCGTTGCGCTTGGCCGGGCGGTTGATGCCGATGAGCAGCACATGGCCGAGCACCTGGGTGTCGATGCAGCCTTCGGGTGGGGGCGTGGTGGGGGTGATGGCGGGCATGGTGTCGGTGTCTCCTTGCCCACGATTGAAAACGCATCGCGCCGCGCGCGCCGTCCCAAGCGGGACAGCGTGCAAGGGCCTGGGGCCGCTTGC
>NZ_ACQT01000366.1 GCF_000175235.1 Acidovorax delafieldii 2AN
CGCCAGCCGGGCCCACGAGGCGTCGGCCGGCACCAGGCACCAGCGCCACGCCCCCGAAGGCCAGCAGCAGCCGCACCAGTGCCATGCCTGTGGGGCGGTCGCCCAGCACCTTCCAGGCCAGCAGCACCGACCAGGCGGGCATCAGGTAGAACAGCAGCACCACGCGCACCACGTCCCCCACCGTCACGGCCCAGTTGAAGGCCACGTTGGTCAGGCCCGAACTCAGCGCCAGCAGCCACAGGGCCGGGTGCTGCAGGGCGGTGCGCAGCGCCTGCGGCCGGGCCACCAGCAGGCAGGCCAGCGCCAGGGCATACATCAGCGCCGTGGCCCACAGGGGGTGCAGCCCAGCGGCGTGCAATTGCCGGAAGGGCCACCACGAAACGCCCCACACGAAGGCGTTGAAGACCAGGGCCAGTACGGGAAGCAGATGGGGCATCAAATGGGCGTGTTGCGCTTGTTCAGCAAGCGCTCGAAGCTATCACAAAGATAGCGTTCAGTGGTGCGTGTCCTGCCGCGCGATGTGCAGCAGGTGGCCTACTTCCTCGCTGTGGTTGCGGCAGTTGCTGGCGTGCCAGCGCTGGATGACCAGCATGATGCCGGCCACCACCACGCCAAACACGATGATGGCGCCGAAGACCGACAGCCCCAGCTTGAGCGACAGGCTGTAGAAGGCACCCAGCCCCAGGATGCAGGCCTGCTCGTTGAAGTTCTGCACCGCAATCGACCGGCCCGCGCCCATGAGGTTGTGGCCGCGGTGCTGCAGCAGGGCATTCATGGGCACCACCAGAAAGCCGCCCAGGCCGCCCAGCAGGATCAGAAACGGAATGGCGAGCCAGATGTCGCGGATGAACACCATCAGCACCAGCAGCAGGCCCATGGTGATGCCCAGCGGAATCACGCGGGTCGCCATGTCCAGGCGCATGCGCACCGATGCGGCCACCGCGCCCACGGCGGTGCCGATGGCCACCACGCCCGTCAGGGCCGATGCCTGCGTGGTGTTGTAGCCCAGGGCCACGGCCGCCCAGGCCAGCACGATGAACTTGAGGTTGCCGCCCGCACCCCAGAAGAGGGTGGTGGTGGCCAGCGAGATCTGGCCCAGCCGGTCGCGCCACAGGCGGCTGTTGCAGGCCCAGAAGTCGGGCAGCAGCGCCAGCGTGTTGGACACGATGCTGCGCTGCGGGTCCTGGCGCAGCGGGCGCATCTCCACGCCGGTGTGGGGGATGCGCGTGTTGAACCAGGCGGCCAGTGCATACACCACGATGAGCGCGGCGATGGCCGATTCGGCGGCGGTGTCGACGCCGGTATCGATCATGGGAATGTCAATGGACAGCAGCGCCGCCGACAGATGCTGCCCCACGAGCTGACCGCCCAGCAGCACGCCGAGGATGATGGAGGCAATGGTCAGTCCCTCGATCCAGCCGTTGGCCTTGACGAGCTGGGACGCGGGCAGCAGTTCGGTGAGGATGCCGTACTTGGCGGGCGAATAGGCCGCCGCGCCCAGGCCCACCACGGCGTAGGCAATCAGGGGGTGCGAGCCGAACAGCATCATCAGGCAGCCCACGATCTTGATGGCATTGCTGACGAACATCACCTTGCCCTTGGGCAAGGCATCGGCGAACGCGCCCACGAAAGGCGCCAGCACCACGTAGAACAGGGCAAACATGGGCACCAGGGCCGCGCGTTGCCACTCGGGGGCACCGCTGGTGCGGAGCAATTCCACGGCTGCCACGAAGAGTGCGTTGTCGGCGAGCGAGCTGAAAAACTGCGCCGACATGATGGTGTAGAAACCGCGCTTCATCGAATGGCTGGAAGGGTATCAGTGTGGCTGATGCCCGGTTAAATAGTGAGGCCGCGTACAGGTGACTGGCGGTTATATCACGCGCTCGGGGCGCCGCAGTGCCAGAATCCCATGCTCGTTTCTCCGTACATTCCCATGCCGCGCCCCATTCACGCCACCATCCATGCCTCTGCCCTGCACCACAACCTGGAGCGTGTGCGTCAGGCGGTGCCCGACGCCAAAACCTGGGCGGTGGTCAAGGCGAATGCCTACGGGCACGGCATCGAGCGGGTCTTCGAGGGGCTGCGTGCCGCCGACGGCTTTGCCCTGCTGGACCTGGACGAGGCCGAGCGCGTGCGCCACCTGGGCTGGCGCGGCCCCATCCTGCTACTGGAGGGCGTGTTCGAGCCGCGCGACCTGGAGCTGTGCTCGCGCCTCGGTCTGTGGCATGCCGTGCACTGCGACGAGCAGATCGACATGCTGGCGGCCCACAAGACCCAGGTGCCCCACCGCGTGTTCCTCAAGCTGAACTCGGGCATGAACCGCCTGGGGTTCACACCGCAGCGCTATCGCAGCGCCTGGGCGCGCCTGAATGCGCTGCCGCAGGTGGACGAGATCTCGTTCATGACCCATTTCAGCGATGCCGACGGGCCGCGCGGCATCGCCCACCAGGTGCAGACCTTCAACGCCGCCACGCAAGACCTGCCGGGCGAGCGCAGCATCTGCAATAGCGCCGCCACGCTGCGCCATGCCGGCGATGCCCAGGTGCGGGGCGACTGGGTGCGCGCCGGCATCGTGCTGTACGGCAGCGCGCCGGACCACCCCGAGCACACGGCGGCGCAGTGGGATCTGCAGCCGTCCATGACGCTGGCCACGCGCATCATCGGCACGCAGCAGCTGCAGGCGGGCGACACCGTGGGCTATGGCTCGCGCTTCACGGC
>NZ_ACQT01000365.1 GCF_000175235.1 Acidovorax delafieldii 2AN
CTTGTCCGCGGCCACCTCGGCGGCGCGCAGGCGCGGCGCCAGGCCGTTGAGCACGGCATTCACGTACTTGTGGCCATCGGTGCCGCCGAATTCCTTGGCCAGCTCGATGCACTCGTTGAGCACCACGCGCCATGGCACATCCAGGCAGTGCTGGAATTCGTACACGCCGATCCACATGGTGGCGCGTTCGATGGGCGAGATTTCGGCCATCTTGCGGTCGAGCAGCGGCGTGATCAGGGCGTCCAGGTCCGCTGCGGCATCGATGCAGCCGTGCAGTACCGCGTCGTAGTGCGCGGCGTCGGCCTTGTGGAAGCCCGCCAGGTCGCGCGTGAACGCATCAATGGCAGCGGCCTCGTTGCCGCCCACGATGTGCTGGTACAGCGCCTGCAGCGCAAATTCACGTGCGCGGCTGCGGTTGGATTTGGAGGCCGCCTTGCGCACGCCGTTGCTCTTGAGTCCGGTGCGCGGCTGTTTGGGGGGGCGTGCCGTCCCGGTGGAGGACGGCGTTGTGGGTTCACTCATGACAATTCTTCCAGCAGGTTGGCCATCTCCACGGCCACGCGGGCCGCATCGCGGCCCTTGTCGCTCTGGCGGGCAACGGCCTGCTCCAGGTTCTCGGTGGTGATGATGGCGTTGGCAATGGGCAGCTGGTAGTCGAGTGCCAGCCGGGTCACGCCCGCGCCCGATTCGTTGGCCACCAGCTCGAAGTGGTAGGTTTCGCCGCGAATGATGCAGCCCAGGGCGATGAGCGCGTCGAACTCGTCGCTTTCAGCCATGGCCTGAAGGGCCACGGGCACCTCGAGGGCACCGGGCACCAGCACATGCCGGATGTGTTTTTCCTGCACGCCCAGGGTCAGCAGCTCTTCGCGGCAGGCCTTTGCCAGCGCGTTGGTGATGCCTTCGTTGAAGCGGGCCTGGACAATGCCGATGTGCAGTTTCTTGCCGTCGAGCTTGTCCGCTGTTCCTTTGTCTGCGCCAAACATGTTCGTTCCTTGTTATTCCTTCGGGATGTAGCCGGTGATTTCAAGGCCGTAGCCGGCCATGCTGGGCATGCGGCGGGGTTGGCCCATGAGCTGCATTTTCTGCACGCCGACTTCGCGCAGGATCTGCGCGCCCACGCCATAGGTGCGCAGGTCCATGCGGCCGCGTTCGGGGGCTTGCGATGCGCGCGCCGTGCCGTTGAATTGCTCCAGCAACTGGGCTGCGCTTTCGCCGCAGTTGAGCAGCACGGCCACGCCCTTGCCCTGCGTGTTCAGATAGTGCAGGCTGGTGTCCAGCCCCCACGAATGCATCGAGCGGTTCACCTCCAGCGCGTCCAGCACCGACAGCGGCTCGTGCACGCGCACGGGCACGGATTCCTCGGGGCTCCACGTGCCCTTGACCAGCGCCAGGTGCACGGCCTGGCTGGGCTTGTCGCGGAAGGCGTGCGCGGTGAATTCGCCCCAGGGCGTCGTGAGGGAGCGCTGGCCGACTTTTTCCACCAGCGATTCATTGCGACTGCGGTATTCGATCAGGTCGGCAATCGTGCCGATCTTGATGCCGTGCTCGGCGGCAAACAGCTGCAGGTCGGGCAGGCGGGCCATGGTGCCGTCGTCCTTCATGATCTCGCAGATCACGGCCGCGGGGCTGCAGCCGGCCATGGCGGCCAGATCGCAACCTGCCTCGGTGTGGCCGGCGCGCATGAGCACGCCGCCGCTCACCGCCTGCAGCGGGAAGATGTGGCCCGGCTGCACCAGGTCGGTCGCCTGGCTGCCCTTGGCCACGGCCACCTGCACGGTGCGGGCGCGGTCGGCGGCCGAGATGCCGGTGGTCACGCCCTCGGCGGCTTCGATCGAGACCGTGAAGGCCGTGCTGTACACCGTGCCGTTGCGCGCCGCCATGGGGGGCAGCTTGAGAAACTCGCAGCGCTCGCGGGTGAGCGTGAGGCAGATCAGGCCACGGCCAAAGCGCGCCATGAAGTTGATGGCCTCGGGCGTCACGTGGTCGGCGGCAAGCACCAGGTCGCCTTCGTTCTCGCGGTCTTCTTCATCCACCAGGATGACGATGCGCCCTGCGCGCATTTCGGCCACGATGTCTTCCACCGGCGAGATGGGCACGGGGGTGAGGGGGGTGTTCATGAGGGGGCTTTCGTTGGGGGCCGCAGTGAGCAGTCGGGCGGCAGCGCAGGTTCCCGAGGCCATACGGCTGAGCGGAGCCCATAAGGCCCACCCCAAAGAGCATGCGATGCGGCGCGGCCGCACGGTGCGAAGGCCGTGCGCGTTGCGCAGGACTTCGAAGCAGGCCATTTTAGTTCAGACCGGGCCCTTGTGCCGTGGCAAGGGCTGCCGGCGTCGCGCCGACCTCAGGCCTGCAGCTCGATATCGCTCTCGGGATAGGCGATGCAGGGCAGCACGTAGCCTTCGGCTTTTTCCTCGGCGGACAGGCCTGGCCATTCGATCTGGTAGCGCACCGATCCCGCACGCAACTGGCCGATGCAGGTGCGGCAGGTGCCGTTGCGGCACGAGCTGGGCCAGTCGATGCCGCCCTGTTCCAGCGATGCCAGCAGGGGCTGGTCGGGCCATGCGTCGCATTGCGCGTCGCCGGGCACGACGTGGGCGGTGAAGAAGGGCGCGGTCATGGGAGAGAGGTCAGGGTCACTCATGGGGCGGGGTGGTTCAAGAGGTGGATGCCTGCGCGCAGGCGGCAGACGCGGCGGCGTGCTTCCACACCAGCAGCAGGTTGTTGGCGGGCAGCGCGTGGCGCGC
>NZ_ACQT01000364.1 GCF_000175235.1 Acidovorax delafieldii 2AN
CACCAGGCGCGGGTTGACGGCCAGGCACTCCTCGGGGCCGAGCCCCAGGCGTTCCATCACGCCGGGGCGCATGCCTTCGATGAGCGCGTCGGCCTCGGCCACCAGCGCCAGCACCAGCTGGCGGCCCTCTTCGGTCTTGAGATCGGCGAACACCGAGCGCTTGCCCCGGTTGAGCAGCGGACCCGTGGGCGTCTTGCCCTGGGCCTCGCGCACCACCGAGATCACATCCGCCCCCAGGTCGGCCAGGTGCATGGCACAAAACGGCCCCGGCCCCAGGCCGCCAATCTCCAGCACGCGAACGCTGTCCAGTACCTTCACGATGTCTCCTTGGTTTGTGTTGTATGGGGCCTGCAAGAACGCTGTCATGACAGGCCCGAAGCCCCGAGAACGCTCTCCACCGAACGCACCAGCGTGCGCAGGCGAGGCCCCACCTCGGTCTCCAGCTTGCCGCACAGGGGGCTGTAGACGGGCAGCGTCACCGCGAACACCCACAGTTCGCCGTCCTGCGGCTTGGACATGGCCACCGCGATCGACTCCAGCTCGCGGTGCAGGTCGCCATGGCTGCGGCAAAAGCCGTTCTCGGCCAGGTCGCGGCGCGCGTCGCCCAGCCGCTGGTCCAGCCAGTCGGCGCGCTGCGGGTCCGCGGCGTGCAGGTCGCGCAGGTAGGCTTCGCGTTCCTCATCGGGCAGGCCCAGGAGATAGGCGCGGCCCGACGCGGTGCGCGGCAGCGAGGTGTGCACGCCCACCTCGGGCCGGAAGATGGGGTTGCCCAGGCTGTTGGCCTGTTCCACAAGGCACAGCTCGCGCCGAAAACCCACCGCCAGCTGCACCTGCCCCTCGGTCAGGTCGGCCAGCGCCTGCATCTGCGGGCGCGCAATCTGCCGCAGGGCCAGGCGTGAGAGCACCGGCGACGACAGGCTGAGCAGGCCCAGGCCCGGCACGTACTTGGACAGCCGCTCCGAGTAGCGCAGCAGGCCCAGCTCGCACAGCGTGTCCGTGAGTCGGAACAGCGTGGGCTTGGGCAGGCCGGTCAGGTCCATCAGCTCCTTGGCGCTGAGCTCCTGGCACTTGTTGGAGAAGCAGCGCAATATGGAAACGCCGCGCACCAGGGCGCTGACCAATTTGCCGTCTGGATCTGCGTTCACGTTCACATCGACCTCGAAAAACCGGTGATTTTCGCTTGTTTCTCTCTCGGCGCTTCATGCCGAGTGGCGCGACCGCCAACGCAAGCACCGCGCGCAGCCTGGGCCCGCAGCAGCCAGAAGGGGCCCGCCCCGCAGCGAGGACTGCGCCCTCCTTCCCGCAGCGCGCAGCGATGCGAGTGAAGGGGGAAGGCGCACTGCGCCCCAGGGGGATGGCTCACTTCAAGCCTGCGGCCACTGGAAGGGCATGGGCCGCTTTTCCAGGAAGCAGCGCACCGCCTCGCGGTGCTCGGGCGTGCCCATCGCCAGGGCCTGGGCGTTGGCCTCCTGTTCCAGCAGCGATGGCAGATCACTGGCGGCCAGTGCGAGCGAGCGCTTGATCAGGCTCAGCGCCACGGGCGAGGCTCCCACAAAGCTGCGCGCGATGGCCTGGGCACGTGCCTGCAGCGCATCGGGCTCGGCCAGTTCGGTGGCAATGCCCAGCCGCAGTGCTTCCTCGGCCGAGACCTCGCGGCCCGACAGCATCAGCTCGCGCGCCCGCTGCACCCCCACCACGCGCGGCAGGGTGTAGAACGCCGCGCAGTCCGGCACCACGCCCACACGGATGAACGACATGGCAAAGCGCGCACGGGTGCTGGCGATGATGAAGTCCGCCGCCAGCGCCAGGCTGAAGCCCGCGCCATAGGCCGCGCCGTCCACGGCGGCGACCACCGGCTTGTCCAGCAGCATCAGGTCCTTGAGCCAGTCGTGCAGGCTGGTCAGGCGCTGGCGCCAGCCGCCGTTGTCCAGCCCGCTGGCGGCGATGTTGCCCAGGTCGCCGCCCGAGCAGAAATGAACGCCCGCGCCCGTGAGCACCAGCGCGCGGATGGCCGGGTCGGCCTGCACCTGGCGCACCACCGCGGCCATCTCCCCGCGCATGGCGGGGTCGAAGGCGTTGCGCTTGTCGGGGTTGCTCAAGGTCAGCGTGGCCACGCCGTCCTGCACCTCGAAAACGATGCGTTCGTAGGCCGGGTTCATGCCGCGCTCCGCGGCACGTACGACGCGCGCATGTCGCGCCCGCCGCGCAACGACGAGCCTCCGTCCACGGGAATCACCGCGCCCGTCACGTAACCGGCCTGCGGCGACGACAGGAACAGTGCCATGTGGGCAATGTCGTCCAGCGTGCCCATGCGCTGCAGCGGCACGGTGGCGACCGCGTTGGCCAATGCCTCGGGCGTGGGCGCCAGGCGGCGCATGCCCTCCGTGTCGCCGATCGGACCGGGCGCGATGGCGTTCACGCGCACGCCCACTTCGCCCCATTCCATGGCCAGCACGCGCGTCATCATGTCGATGCCGGCCTTGGCCGCACAGGCGTGCACCTGGAACATGGTGGGGTTGATGCCTTGCGGCGCCGAGATATTGATGACGCTGGCACCCGGCTTCTTGAGCATCGGATAGGCCAGGCGCAGCACGTGGAAAGTGCCGTTCAGGTCGATGTCGATCACGGTCTTGAAACCGTTGGGTGACAAATCGGCCGCGGGCGCGATGAAGTTACCCGCCGCGCCGGAGACCAGCACGTCAATCTCGCCGAACTGCGCATGCGCCTGGCGCAGCGCGGCGTCCACCGCAGCGGGGTCGCGCACGT
>NZ_ACQT01000363.1 GCF_000175235.1 Acidovorax delafieldii 2AN
GTGCAGCACATGCTGCTGGTGGACGTGGAGGGCGCGGGCGCGCTGGAACGGTGGCTGGACTCACACCCCACGCTGGCCGAGCGCATTCAGCGCATCTATGGCCGTAGCATGCAGCCCCTGCCGCTCACGCCCGTTCACGAGGCGCCCGAGGCGCCCGAGGCGGCCACCGCGCGGCCACCGCTGTGCCGGGTGCGGTGACGCTGGCGTCGCTGGTCGATCCGTTTGCCCGTCTCTGACGGCGCTGTGGGCCGCTGCGCGATGGAGGGGCGCCGTGAAGGGGCGCCTTTGGGTGGCGCACTCCATGCCCTGTGGCGACGCTGGAATGGCGGGCGCGTATTTCTGAACCGGCCGGGGCGGGCGTGCTTGCCTCGGTGCTCGGCAATGGCGGGCGCGGTGGTCGGAGCGGAGTGGGCGTTCCCTGGGGGCTCCATTTCCCCTCTCCGATTCCCGAGCAAGTGCTGCTGCGGTCAATAATCAACGGAAATAATGCCTGCTGCGCGCGCCGGGTAATCGCTTTAAGCTATCGAAAGAGAAGCAAAAAGCCAGCGACAAACCGACGACGAACGACGAACGACGAGCGAGAAGCGAGAAGCGAGAAGCGAGAAGCGAGAAGCGGCGCGAGCCCCTGAGCGCCGCCGCACTGGCAGCGCGGGGCAGATCGGTGGGAAGGGACGAGAAAAAGGGCGATGCGCTGCTCCGTGCGCACGCCCATGTGCGAGCGCCGCATCCCGCGGCGATGGGGCGTACGCCGGCCTGTAGCCGGGCACGCCGCCCGAGCGTCAGCGGCTGGTTGAAGTGTCCATGTGCTCGGTCTTCACGTCCAGCAGCACCTCGGGCTCCTGGGCATCCTGCCAGCCGGGGTGGTTGAGGTGCTTGTCGAGCTGCGCGGTATCGAGTTCGTCCGTCCACTTGGCCACCACCAGCGTGGCCACGCCGTTGCCGATCAGGTTGGTGAGCGCACGCGCCTCGGACATGAAACGGTCAATGCCCAGGATGAGCGCCAGGCCCGCCACCGGCACCGTGCCCACCGCCGACAACGTGGCTGCCAGCACGATGAAACCGCTGCCGGTAATGCCGGCGGCTCCCTTGGACGTGAGCAGCAGCACAGCCAACAGCGTGACCTCCTGCATGAGCGTCATGGGGGTGTTGGTGGCCTGTGCAATGAAGACGGCGGCCATGGTGAGGTAGATCGAGGTGCCGTCGAGGTTGAACGAATAGCCCGTGGGAATCACCAGGCCCACGGTGGATTTCTTGGCGCCCAGCAGTTCCATCTTTTCCATCATGCGCGGCAGCACCGACTCGCTGGACGAGGTGCCCAGCACGATGAGCAGCTCTTCCTTGATGTACTTGATGAACTTCCAGATCGAGAATCCGTGGAATCTGGCAATGGTGCCCAGCACCACGAAGATGAACAGCAGGCAGGTCAGGTAGAACACGCCCATCAGCTTGCCCAGCGACAGCAGGGTGCCCACACCGTATTTACCGATGGTGAACGACATGGCGCCAAATGCCCCGATGGGTGCCACCTTCATGATGTAGCCCACGATAGTGAACAGCACGTGCGAGGTCTTCTCGATCACGTCGAACACTAGCGTGCCGCGCCCGCCGAAACGGTGCAGCGCAAAGCCGAACATCACGGCCACCAACAGCACCTGCAGGATCTCACCCTTGGCAAAAGCATCGATCACCGTGGTGGGGATGATGTTCATCAGGAATTCGGTGGTGCTGGCCATCTTGCCCGGCCCCGTGTAGGCGTTCAGGGCCTTGGTGTCGAGCGTGGAGGCGTCCACGTTCATGCCCGCGCCCGGCTGCAGCACATTCACGCAGAGGAGGCCGATGACCAGCGCCACCGTGCTCACCACCTCGAAGTACAGCAGGGCCAGCCCGCCGGTCTTGCCGACCTTCTTCATGTCTTCCATGCCGGCGATGCCCACCACCACGGTGCAGAAGATGATGGGCGCGATGATCATCTTGATGAGCTTGATGAAGCCGTCGCCCAGCGGTTTCATCTGCTCGCCCAGGGCCGGGTAGAAGTGGCCCAGAAGCACGCCCGCCACCACGGCGGTCAGCACCTGGACGTACAGGGAGCGGTAGAGGGGCAGCTTTTTGGGTGCGGAGGGGCTGGGTTGCATGGGGTGCCTCTTGGGACGACAAATCACGGGGTGCGTGACTGTAAGTCGCGGATCGGAAGGTGCCATTGTGGGAATCCACAATTTTGACGCAGTCGAATAAGTTTCATTTTTGTGTAAATGGGTGATTACCCTGATGGCAAAAGTGTTTCTCGAGGCCCCCGCGCCGTTCCTGCGGATGCCAACGGTGTGGCGGGTTTTCCGGCGAAAAAGCGGCGGTTTCGCTGGTGGACGCGGCATGGCCGCCCCCTTCGGCCCCCCTCGGCCCTTTACGGCATGAGGCCGCACCGTGTTGTGTTGTGTCGCGCTGGACCGGCCTGCTGGCCAATGGGCAGGTGGGCGGTGGATTGATGAGGCTGTCCGTCTTGATTGCTATGAGTTCAGTAGCTAATTGCGCCCGCCCATCAAGCACCAGAGGCTGAAATCGCTCAAAAGAACCAAACATCCCAAGAATCTGCCGACACATCGCGCAAGGGCTGGCCGGTGGCTGCCGGGAGCGGCCGTGTGAAGACGCCAGCGCGCGGTCGGGCCGCGACATGCCGGCGGGTGAAGGACGACGAGAAACGAAACGGCGTGCCCGCCGCTGCGTCGGCCGGACTTGTCCTGCCCCCGCTCGGCTTTGGGCCACCGCGCGGTCCGCTGCGTCAGCGCGCCGTGGCCTTCAGTCGAGGGGCAACCGCTCAGGTGCGCAGCGTGTCCAGCA
>NZ_ACQT01000362.1 GCF_000175235.1 Acidovorax delafieldii 2AN
CGCGCCGTGGTGCTGGCGCTGGGTGGTGCAAGCTGGGCGCGGCTGGGCTCGGATGGGGCCTGGGTGCCTCTGCTTGCCGCGCGCGGCGTGGCGGTGGCGCCTTTGCGGCCCGCCAACTGCGGTTTCGATGTGCTGCGCGTGGACACGCCTGCCGGTGAGACGCGGCGCGAATTCCTGCAGGAGCTGCTGGGGCGCACGCCACCGGCCCCGGCGGGCTGGACGCCCCACTTTGTCCAGCGGTTTGCGGGCCAGCCCTTCAAGTCGGTGGCGATCAGCTTCACCGACAGCCGGGGCCGGCACTTCAGCCGCCGGGGTGAATTCGTGGCCACGGCCACGGGCGTGGAAGGCAGCCTCATCTATGCCGTCTCGCACTTGCTGCGCGACGAGGTGGAGGCCCACGGCCACGCCACCTTCCACCTCGATCTGCTGCCCGACCATGCGCCCGAGCGCGTGCTGGTCGAGGTGCGCCACCCGCGCGGCTCGCGTTCGCTGTCCAGCCACCTCAAGAGCCGCCTGGGCCTCGACGGCATCAAGGCCGGCATCCTGTACGAGCACCTGGGCAAGGAGGGCATGAACGACCCGGTGGCCCTGGCCCACGCCATCAAGGCGCTGCCCGTCACCGTGGTGGCCGCACGGCCGCTGGATGAAGCCATCAGTACCGCGGGTGGCGTGGCCTTCGAGGCGCTGGACCCGCACCTCATGGCCACGGCCGTGCCCGGTGTGTTCTGCGCCGGCGAGATGCTCGACTGGGAGGCGCCCACCGGCGGCTACCTGCTCACGGCCAGCCTGGCCAGCGGCGTGCGTGCGGCGCAGGGTGTTTTGGGGTTTCTGGGCGCAGGCGCTTGACGGCAAAGCGCTGCCAGCTATCAAATCCGTAGTGGAAGGGGCCGAGGCCCGCCCTGCGGGCCCTGCGATGCAGGGCGCCTTTGCGCAACCACGGCCTTGCCGCAGCAGGCGCGTGCGCCGGGTTGCGCCACCGTCTTTCGCCTTTCAATTCGCCGTGGCTTGCTGCGGTCCGGCCTCTGGCCTGGGGGGCACAGCAGGGTCACTGCGGGGGCATTTCAGCGGCTTTTTGAACGCTTGCGCTTGACAGTCAAGCGCGTGCAGCTATTGAAAATATAGCGAAATGCCCAGAAAACGGCCCGATCAGCGGATGCGCGTGCCGGGCCGGTTTCAAGGGGCGAAACCACTCGCAGCGGCGTCAATGCGGGTGTGCGCCGGTGCAAGTGTGCAAGGGCGATGCCTGGACGTTGCCCACCCTGCATGCAGGGCTGCCAACGCCCTCACCAGCGGCGCACAGGGCCGGTGTCCACATGCACGAACTGTTCGCGCGGGTAAAAGCCCACGCCGCCCGCGCCCAGCGACAGCGCCGCATCGCGCAGACTGGCCAGTGGCACGCCGGGCAGGCGCACGTCGATGGCCTTGCCGTCCATGTGCAGGCTGTGCTTGGCCACCCCGCCACCGCGCGTGGCGCGCAGCGTCTGGTTGGTGGCCGGGCTGCGGTAGCCGGAAATGACCTGGAAGGGCTGCTGCACGCGCAGCTCCTGCCTGATCTGGTGCAGCAGGTTGAACAGTTGCGGATCCATCACGCCGGCCTCGCCGCTGTAGTGGTCGCGCAGGAAGTGGTTGAGGCTGGTCAGCGCCTGCGGCACGAACGCGTCGCCCAGCGCATACACCAGGGCCAGGCGCTCGCTGGTGTGCGTGTGGTCGAAAGAAAGGCTGCGCGCGCCCGGCTGGTTGGCGAGCGCGGGCTGCGCCAGCGGCAGCAGGGCGCCGGTCATCAGCCAGCGGCTGCCCGCGCCCAGAAAGCGGCGGCGGCTTGGTTGCGAGGGGAGAGGGGGCTGTTTCATGGCAAATGGGCGAAAGGCGGTGAAGCCGCTGGCGTCACAGCGCGGCGGCGGGCGGGGCCGGCCGAGCACCCAGGCGGCGCCGCTCGGACTGCTGGCGCAAGGCCTGGTCGAGCAGTTTGTCCTGGCCATACAGATCGGCAAAGAAATGGGGCTTGCCCTGCTTGACGATGGCGGTGCTGTAGGCAATCACCACGGGCAGGGGCTCGGCCAGGCGCAGCGTGGCCGACTGGCCCCGCGCCATGGCTTCGCGGATGCGCGGTTCGGGCCACGCGGGGTCGTTGCGCAACACGAACTGGGCCAGCGCCACCGGGTCTTCGACGCGAACGCAGCCGTGGCTGAAGTCGCGCCGATCGCGCTGGAACAGGGCCGGCGCGGGCGTGTGGTGCAGATAGATGTTGCTGTTGTTGGGAAACACGAACTTGATGTCGCCGAGCGCGTTCTTGGGCCCCGGGCGCTGGCGTATGCGCATCTGTCCGCGCAGCACGGCGTCCAGGTGCTCGGCCGCCAGCGCGGTGTGCACCTGCCCATTGGCTCCCACGAACTCCAGGCCCTGCTGATCGAAATAGCCGGGGTCGCGCCGCAGCCGGGGAATGGTCTCGCTGCGGGCAATGGAAGGCGGCACGTTCCAGTAGGGGCTGAATTCGATGAAACGCATGTCTTCGTCGAACAGTGGCGTGCGGGTGTCCAGTGCCTTGCCCACGATCACCTTCATGGCCAGTTGAAGCGATACCTGGCCGTTGTGCACCTCGTAGGCGCGCAGCACGAATTCGGGGATGTTGACCACGATCATGCGCGGGCCGCGCAGCAGGGGGGTCCAGCGCAGGCGCTCCATGGCCAGTTCGATCTGGCGTGCGCGCGCCGCGGGCGGCACGGCCAGGGCGTCGAGCGTGCCCTTGCCGATCACGCCGTCGGTGGCGAGGGCATGGCGCTCCTGAAAGGCCTTCACGCCGTTTTGCAGTGCCTCGTCGTAGAGCGCGGGGGGCCGGGCATCGGCCGGCAGGTC
>NZ_ACQT01000361.1 GCF_000175235.1 Acidovorax delafieldii 2AN
CGCCCCGCCCGAGGCCCTGGCCGCCTGCACACAGGCCTGGCGCGGCGTGCTCGACTACCTGCGCAAGGCCGAAGGCCAGGCCCGCGCCGGCTACCCGCTGTGGCGACGCCTGCAGGCCGAGCTGACACCCGCGCGCATCGTGGCCTTTACCAGTGCGCCCCGCTTTGCCGAGCAGTACAACGACTGGTGGGACAGCGAGCGCAACGGCTGGTGGGAAGACGATGTCTGGGTGGGTGCACGCCAGCCCGGCATGCATGAGGGCCTGCCCTGCGGCCGGGCCCTCAAGCTGAGCTGGCGCAATGGCACCGAAGCCCCCGGCGATGCCGAAGACGATGCCCACGGCGCTTACCAGGCGGACCTGGACGAGGCGCGCGAAGGCCCCGCCGTGCTCGAGTGGACCTACGCCCAGCGCCAGAGCGATGCCCGCGCCCCCCTGCCGCGCTGCGCCGCCGACCACCTGGCCCGCCTGCTGCGCATGTACGCGCTGCTTGAAACACGCCTGCGCGAGGGCGCTGATCCTTCGGGCACGGACACCCCGGCGGGCGGCTGCGGTCCGCTGGTTTGTGGCGTACCATCGCCGCCAACGCCCCATCCCGGGGCCCACCCAGGAGCTTTCATGGCCAAAGGACAGATGCACAACAACAAGATGGCCAAGAAGCCCAAAAAGGACACTTCGCCACCCCGGGAAAGCCATGGCTCGGACCGCCCCACGCCCCCCATGACGTCCGTGATCCCGCGCGGCAAGGACAAGAACAAATAGCCGGCACCGGCGGCTGCTCTTGCCCGCAGCAGCCCATGCCACCGCGCCACAGGCCACGGCGCCGATGCCCCTCGGCGCGGCGCATGGACGCTGGTGATTCCCGCGTGGCGGCCGTCCCTGCTCGACCGGCACGCCGCTATGAATCGTATAGCTACAAATTCAGGCAGGATAAGCGCAACAGCCGCATTACTCCCTCAACTCATTACGTCACCACATGGCCCGATACACCGCTGAGATCATCTGGCAACGGGGCACGCAAGACTTCCTTGGCAACCGCTACAGCCGGCGCCATGTGATGCGCTTCGACGGGGGCGTGGAAGTGCCGGGCTCGTCTTCGCCGCATGTGGTGCCCCTGCCGCTGTCCGATGCCTCGGCGGTGGACCCTGAAGAGGCCTTCATCGCCTCGCTCTCCAGTTGCCACATGCTGTGGTTCCTGTCGATCGCGGCCCAGCAAGGGTTTTGCGTGGACAGCTACCACGACCAGGCCGAAGGCACGATGGCCCGCAATGCCGAGCGCCGCATGGCGATGACCCGTGTCACGCTGCGGCCCCATGCCGTGTTCAGCGGCGAGCGCCTGCCCTCGCCCCAGGACATCGCCCGCATGCACCACGAGGCCCATGAGGAGTGCTTCATCGCCAATTCGGTCAAGACCGAGGTGCTCTGCGAGCCGGTGCCGTCGAGCCCACCGGGCTGAAGCCACCCAACCGCCGCCTTGCGAAAACCGCGCCCAAGGCGCAAGCGTGAGTGGACGTGCGCACCACCGAGATCCAGCTCGGCGAACCGCTCCACGGTGAGCGCCCCCCACTCCGAGTTCATCACCAAGACCGTGTGGGTGGTTCGGCCGCGGCCTGCCGCCGGCACAGAGTGTCGCCGGGGCGAACCAATCCCTGCGCCCGCGGGGCGCGCCGGCGCAGGCGCCGAGGCTATTCGCCCTCGGCCGGTTGGCGGCTGCCAGGCTTCTTCTTGGCGCGGGCTTCCTTCTTGGCCTGGCGCTGCGCTTCCAGCACCTCGGCGGCAGCGCGCCAGGCTTCGAACTCGGACGGCGTCTCGAGCGTGATGCGCCCCAGGATGGCGGTGCGGAAGTCGGTCATCACGATCTCGGCGGCCTTTTGCAAATTGACGCGCCCGCCCCCCAGCATGGCACCGCGCTTGCGGCCAATGGCCTCGAGCAGTTCCTCATCGTGCATCCCGGCCACGGCGCCAGCGGGCAGGCCCAGCTTGTAGCGCGCTTCCAGCAAGGGGGCGTAGTTTTTCTGCAGACGGCGCAGCAGTTCCAGCGCCACCAGTTCCTCATCGTAGGCATTGCGGCCCACGGCGCCGCTGGCGGCGAGGTTGTAGCCGCTCTCGACCACGCTGATGCGCGGCCACAGCATGCCGGGCGTGTCCCACAGGTAGAAGTCGTCGGCCAGCGTGATGCGCTGCTCCAGCTTGGTGATGCCGGCCTCGTCGCCCGTTTTCGCCTGGCGCTTGTTCGACAGCGTGTTGATGAGCGTGGACTTGCCCACGTTGGGCACGCCGCAGATCAGCACGCGCATGGGCTTGGCCATGCCGCCGCGGTTGGGTGCAAGCTGGTGGCAGCCGTCGATGAGCTTGCGCGCGGGCGCGACCTCGGAGGCGTCGAGCGCCACGGCGCGCGTGTCGGGCAGCGCGTTGTACCAGGCCAGCCACAGCGCGGTGCGCTCGGGGTCGGCCACGTCCTGCTTGTTGAGCACCTTGAGCGTGGGCTTGTGGCCCGTCAGCTCGGCCAACAGCGGGTTGGCGCTGGAGCCGGGCAGGCGCGCGTCCAGCACCTCGATCACCACGTCGATGTCCTTGATGCGTTCGGTGATGGCTTTCTTGGTCAGGTGCATGTGACCGGGAAACCACTGGATGGCCATGGAGGTTCTTTCGTTCGTTCGGGGGCAGGCGGGGTGGCAAGGATAATCGCGTCCCGCACTTTCTCGCCCCAGCCCGCCATGCCCACCCCCCAACGCCGTTCCGCCAGCCCCGCCGACAAGGCCGACAAAGAGCTTCTGTTCAAGGGCGTGACCTGCGCCCTGATCGGGCTGGTGGTGCTGGTGGCGCCCTACGTGGCGCGGTCGCCCAGCGTGCAGGACATGATGGCGCGCTCGGCCCT
>NZ_ACQT01000360.1 GCF_000175235.1 Acidovorax delafieldii 2AN
CATGCCCGACTACGGCATGCTCTCGTCGGGGCTTTCGAGCTTTCACCCGCTGTCGCGCAACCCCTGGGACCTGTCCAAAGGCCCCGGCGGCTCCAGCGCGGGTGGGGGCGCTGCTGCGGCGGCGGGCTATGGCCCGCTGCACATCGGCACTGACATCGGCGGCTCGCTGCGCCTGCCCGCGAGCTGGTGCGGCATCTTCAGCCTGAAACCCAGCCTGGGCCGCATCCCCATCGACCCGCCCTATACCGGCCGTGCCGCCGGCCCCATGACGCGCACGGTGCAGGATGCCGCGCTGATGATGCAGGTGCTGAGCCAGCCCGACGCGCGCGACAGCATGAGCCTGCCTGCGCAGAACATTGACTGGCAGCAGTTCGCCGAAGGTGCAGAGCGCCTGCGCGGCCTTCGCATCGGCCTGCTGCTGGAGGCCGGCTGTGGACTTGCCGTCGAACCCGAGGTGCGCGCCGCCGTCGAACAGGCCGCCCGCTGGCTGGAGCAGGCCGGCGCTCACATCGTTCCCCTGCAGCCGTTCATGACGCAGACCATGCTCGACGGCATGGACCATTTCTGGCGCATGCGCTCGCTCACCGATCTGCAGGCCCTGCCGGCGGCGCAGCGCGAGCAGGTGCTGCCCTACATCCGCGCCTGGGCCGACAGCGCCGCAGGCCTGAGCGGCGCCGAGGTGTTCCAAGCCAGCCAGCAATTCCACCTGGCCCGCGTGGCCACCGTGCGCGCCTGCAGCGTGTTCGACTATGTGATCTCGCCCGTGGGGCCGCTGCCAGCGTTTGCCGCCGAGCTGCCCTCGCCCACCAACGACCCGCTGCGCCCGCTGGAGCACATCGGCTTCACCGTGCCCTTCAACATGTCGGAGCAACCCGCCGCTTCGGTGAACTGCGGCTACACGGCCAGCGGTCTGCCGATCGGCCTGCAGATCGCCGGGCAGCGCTTCGATGACCTGGGCGTGCTGCAGGTGGCAAATGCGTTCGAACAAATCCGCCCACCCCAACGCCCCTGGCCGCTGCCGCCGGGGATATAAACGGGCCATGGACATTCTCACCCTCGCCATCCTGATCGCCGTCGGCAGCTACATCCTCAACCACCAGCAGCAACGCAAGCGCATGGCGCTGCTGGCCAGCTACCTGGGCCATTACCAGATCGAAAAGCTCATGGAGGCCCTGACCGAAGGGTATCTGCGGGCACTGGGCGAGAGCACTCCCGAGCGGCGCGACCAGATCTGGAGCCTGCTCTCCACCACCGAATCGCAGCTCAGCGAACAGTTCAACCGGTTCACCGCCGAGTTCGCGCAGGTCAGCGAGGCCGACGCCCGCGTCAGCCGCTTTGCCATGGCCATTCCGTTCGCCAGCCAGCTGTTTCCCGGCACCACTTTCGACATGCGCAAGGCCCTGGCGATCCATGCCCGGGGGATCGAGAACATGGCCCGCAACGCTGCCCACCTGCCCCCGCGCGACAAGGCCTTCACGATGTCGGCCGAGCTGTTCCTGATGCAGCACACCTGCCACTGGTTCTGCAAATCGAAAGCCATCGCCTCGGCACGCATGCTGGCGCGGCACAAGACGTCCTACGAGCAACTGGTGGATTCGGTGTCGTCCGAAACGCGCAGCGCCTACCTGGCGCTCGTGCAGGGCTGAGCCACCACGTGGCGCAGGCAGGCGCCGCAGGCTAGGCGGTGCTGCCGCTCGGCACGGACTCGGGGGGCGCCGGGGTGGCCAGCCGGGTCTGGTCGTAGACGGGCTGTGCCGGCAGGCCGACGAGATGCTGCGTATCGGCCCAGTGCACGATCTCAACGGCATCGCCCTGCAAGCGCACGCGGTTGAGGCCCGCATTGGGGATGTCGCTCTGGCGCGGGCCCGCCAGCCCCAGACCCCGCGCGGTGCGCCACACCATGTCGAGCACGCCGCCATGCGTGACCACAACGATGGTCTTGCCGGCGTGCTGGTGGGCCAGGCTGCGCAGCGCATCCATCACGCGGGCGTGGAACTGCCGCGCGGTCTCGCCGCCGGGCATGCCGCCATCGGCATCGAAGCGCAGCCATTGCGCCCAGGCTGCAGCGTGTTGCGCCTTGATGTCGTCCACGCGCATGCCATCCACCACGCCGAAATGCTGCTCGCGCAGGCGCGCATCGGTGAGCGTCTCAAGGGGCAGTTGCGGCAACAGCGCGGTGAGTGCGGGCTGCGCCGTCTGGCGGGTGCGAACCAGGTCGCTGCACACCAGGTGATCGACCGCCACCTTATCGGCCACCAGGCGCTGGGCCAGGCGGCGCGCCTGCTCGTGGCCCGTGGCGTTCAAGGGCACATCCACCTGGCCCTGGAAGCGCAACTCGCGGTTCCAGTCGGTTTCGCCATGGCGGATGAGGATGAGTTCGGTCATACCTTCATTATCAAACCCGTCCATGACAATGCAAGCGTTTTTGGCCGCTTGCGCACGTGTACCAATCGCCCGCAGCTATGTTTTTGATAGTTTCAGGCCCAGGCTGCCTGCGGCCTGAGGCTGTGCGCGGAAGGCCTGCGAAGGGGCTCAGCGCTCTGCCGTGGCCAGCCGCACCGCCAACCCCAGAAACACCAGGCCGGCGACACGGTTGAGCACCGTCTGCGCGCGGGCGGAGCGTTGCAACAACGCCCCGAAGCCCCCCGAAAAACAGGCGATGGCGCCAAACACCAGCAGCGTGGCCAGCATGAACACCACCCCCAGCAGCATGAGCTGCACGGCCACGCTGCCGCGCGCCGGGTCAGCGAACTGCGGCAAAAAAGCCAGGAAGAACACCAGCACCTTGGGATTGGTGAGGTTCATGACCATGCCGCGCCCCACCATGCGCCCCAAGCCCGGGCCGCCCGCGCCGCCCTGGGCCGGTGCCGCTTCCTGGGCC
>NZ_ACQT01000359.1 GCF_000175235.1 Acidovorax delafieldii 2AN
GCCAGCGCGCCGGCGGCGCTGCACTGACCGTTCCAGAAGTGGCGCGCCCCAGAGGCTTCGCCGGCCCCGCGATGACACCCTCCGCGCGGCCCGAGCACACCGCCCTCTCTTCCCACGCATCTCACCTACCTCCCGCATCGCACGCAGCCCCGTCTCTTGACCCGCGCGAGGCCCCGCGACGCGGAAACCGTCCAGCCCCCCGCAGTGCGAAACGGCCGCCTGGAGGGATGCACGGCGGGTGCGGCCCCGTCGCCATGCGCATGAGAGCACGCCCCATCGGCCGCCGTACACTCACAACTCGTAACGACATCGCCCTCAAGTTTTGCGCAGCGATGCCGAGGCACAGCCACAATGGCACGCACACGGAAAACGGCACGGCGACGGTCCGGGGACTTCAAAAAGAGCCCTTTTCCCACCGTTTAACCTGCCATTGCCTGCACCGTGCGCCCTCGACAATGCGGCCAGAGAGGAACATCCCATGGACATGCAATACCAGCTCAAGGCAGGCAGCTACTACCTGTACGACATGCGCGAAAAGCCCAGCGCGGTCACGGGCGAGCGCCGGTTCAAGCTGAAAACCGACACGGTGGCGATTGCATTCGATGTGCACACCGGCGAGGTGCACCAGCATGGCAGCCCCACGCGCATCCAGTCGTGGGCCAACAACACGCGCCGGCGCCTGCGCGCGGCGGGCGCACAAGACATCGCCAACGACCTCGTGGTGGTTTCGGGCCCCCTGCCGGTGGACGAACTCAACAAATGCCTGTGGGTCACCGGCTATGTGCGGCGCATGTTCAAGCGCCTGGCAAGCCTGCCCCATGGAAAGCTGCAACGCACGGCCGAGCCGTTTCGCAAGGCAGCCTGAGCCCCTCTTTCACCACCAAGGGCCGCCGCGTGCGGCCCTTGGCGCTTTTGCGGCTCAGGCCGCCGGTTCTGCGATGCCTTCGCCGTCTTCCAGCGCCTCCGGCACCTCGGCGTGCTTCACGATGGTCACCGGCACCGGGCTGGCGTGGGCCAGCTCCTGCGACACCGATCCCAGCAGCGCACTGCTGATGGCGCCCTGGCCGCGCGCGCCGATGAGGACCATGTCGCAGCCCGAGCTTTCGATGATGTCCACCAGCACATGGGCCGGGTCGCCCACGCCCACGGCCGTTTCGCAGGCCAGGCCTGCGGCTTCGAGCAGCGCACGGGCCGGCGCCATCAGGTGCTCGCCGGCCTCCACGCTGGCGGCGGCGATCAGGTCGGGGTCGCGCGACACCACCAGTTCGTACAGCGACGCGGGTTCCTGCACATTGGCCAGCACCACGCTGGCGCGCAGGCCGTCCTGCACCAGCCGCAGCGCGTGGTGCACGGCATCCAGCGACAGGGCCGAGCCGTCCACGGCGATCAGAATCTTGAGCATGGCAACCACTCCTTTTTATTGAACCATTCGGGCCAGTGTAGCGGCGTGGTGCGGC
The DNA here is from genome assembly GCF_000175235.1 of Acidovorax delafieldii 2AN. Classification (GTDB taxonomy): domain Bacteria; phylum Pseudomonadota; class Gammaproteobacteria; order Burkholderiales; family Burkholderiaceae_C; genus Acidovorax; species Acidovorax delafieldii_B. The sequence continues at coordinate 1,458 of NZ_ACQT01000359.1, forward strand.
CGGGCGCGGGGCCAGCCCCCATCTGGGACAATCGCGCCCATGCTGCAGTTTGACCTTCTCACCACCGACCCCGCCAGCCACGCCCGGCGCGGCACGCTCACGCTCAACCACGGCGTCGTGCAGACCCCCATCTTCATGCCCGTGGGCACCTATGGCACCGTCAAGGGCGTGATGCCGCAAAGCCTGCATGACATGGGCGCGCAGATCATCCTGGGCAACACCTTCCACCTGTGGATGCGCCCCGGCCTCGATGTGATGCAGAGCTTTGGCGGACTGCACGGCTTCGAGCAGTGGAACAAGCCCATCCTCACCGACTCGGGGGGCTTTCAGGTGTGGAGCCTCGGGGCCATGCGCAAGATCACCGAGGAAGGCGTGCATTTCGCCAGCCCCGTGAACGGCGACAAGCTGTTCATGTCGCCCGAGGTGAGCATGCAGATCCAGACCACGCTCAACAGCGACATCGTGATGCAGCTCGACGAGTGCACGCCCTACGAGACCAAGGGTCACCTCACCACCGAGCGCGAGGCACGCCAGTCGATGGAGATGAGCCTGCGCTGGGCCCGCCGCAGCCAGGACGAGTTCCACCGCCTGAACAACCCCAACGCGCTCTTCGGCATCGTGCAGGGCGGCATGTACGAGAACCTGCGCGCCGAATCGCTCGACCGCCTGGTCGAGATGGATTTCCCCGGCTACGCCATCGGCGGCGTGAGCGTGGGCGAACCCAAGGACGAGATGCTGCGCATCATGGCGCACACGCCGCACAGGCTGCCGGCCCACAAGCCGCGCTACCTGATGGGCGTGGGCACGCCCGAAGACCTGGTCGAAGGCGTGGCCCAGGGCGTGGACATGTTCGACTGCGTCATGCCCACGCGCAACGCGCGCAACGGCACGCTGTTCACGCGCTTTGGCGACCTGAAGATCCGCAACGCGCGCCACAAGGCCGACCACCAGCCCCTCGACACCACCTGCACCTGCCACGCCTGCGCCGGCAGCGCGGGTGTGCCGTGGGACCAGGGCGGGCGCGGCGGTTTCTCGCGCGCCTACCTGCACCACCTGGACCGCTGCGGCGAGATGCTGGGCCCCATGCTCACCACCATCCACAACCTGCATTACTACCTGAACCTCATGCGCGAGGTGCGCGAGGCGCTGGATGCGGGGCAGTTCGCCGCGTTCCGTGCGCAGTTCAAGGCAGACCGCGCCCGGGGCGTGTGAACCCGGCGGGGCAAGTCCACCCGTTTTGCTACTTATTCAATAGCTACCAGCGCACAACCCACCAGCGCAAGAGGCCAAGATCATTCAAAAACTGCTGCACCACCTGCTGCGCTGGCCTCTGCGGGCCCTGACCAGCCTGGGCAGCGGGCTGCTGGCGCTGCTGATCCTGTTCGAGGAGTGGGGCTGGGAGCCGCTGCAGCGGCTGCTGGCGCGC
>NZ_ACQT01000358.1 GCF_000175235.1 Acidovorax delafieldii 2AN
GACAACCAGGCCCAGCAAGCCGGCAAAGGCCGCCGCCATGCCCAGCCGGTCCCACAGCAGGCCGGCGTCGTCCGGGTGCCAGTGGTAGACGGTGGAGCCGGCCGAAGTGAGCAGCAGCCCGGCAAAGAACAAGGCCGCGGTGGCGCGCGTCACGCCATCGGCCACGCCGCGTTCCTGCCGGCCCAGCATCCACAGGCCGCACCCACCGGCGATGGCGAACGGCAGGTTGCTCAACACATCAAGCGCGCACGGCAGGCCCCACAGCACCCGCTGGTCGGCAAAGCCGTGCTGGTGCGCGCTGGCAGGCAGCACGGGCCCCCACACCGCCAGGGCCAGCAGAAGGGCCGCGCCCAGCAGCAGGGCGGCTTCGCGCCGCGTGGGTCTGGCGGCAGGAAAGAAAGCATGGGAGGTCATGGTGTGGATCCACCGGAAGTGAGCGATGCCGCGCAGTGTGGGCAAGGCCGTCGCGTGGCACGGCACAAAGCTGCACGAGACGCCATCGGAGGCACCCCCGGTATCCATAATCGATACCCATGAGCACCACCGCCGACCTTGTTGCCGCCCTGAAGAAGGAACTCAAGACCGCCCAGATGACCTATGCCGACCTGGCGCAGGCCCTGGGCATGGCCGAATCCAGCGTGAAGCGCATGCTGGCCAAGGGCGACATGCCGCTGTCGCGCATCGATGCCATCTGCCGCGCCCTGGCGCTGGACTTTGCCGACCTGGCGCGGCGCGTGGCCGACAGCCAGCCGCTGCTCAAGGAACTGAGCCAGGAGCAGGAGCGCGCCGTGGTGGCCGACAAGAAGCTGCTGCTCATGGCGATTTGCGTGCTGAGCCAATGGACGCTGGAGCAGGTGACCACCACCTACCGGCTCACCGAGGCCGAGGGCGTCAAGTACCTGGCCCAGCTCGACCGCATCGGCATCATCGAGCTGCGTCCGCTGAACCGCTACCGCCTCAAGCTGGCCAAGACCTTCCGGTGGCGGCCGCATGGCCCGGTGATGAACTACTTCCGCGACCACGCCCTGCTCGACTACTTTGCCGGCGGCTTCGACGGCCCTGGCGAAGGCGTGCTGCTGGTGCACGGCGCCATCAGCCGCGCCCTGGCCCCCGCCTTCATGGAACGCATGCAGCGCGTGGCCCAGGACTTTGCCCAGCAGCACCTGGCCGACCAGAAGCTGCCCGAACGCGAACGCGAGGGCTACACCCTGCTGCTGGCCATGCGCAGCTGGGAGTTCGAGGCATTTGCCGGGATGCGACGCTGACACGGCGGTGCCAGCCCCGCGGCGTTGCCGCACCGGAACGGCACGGAAGCCACTGAGCCAGCGCCAAAAACTCTATTTTTGATAGCAAACAACGCACACGCAGCAAGCGCAACAGCCGGTTTTCATGCAAAACCAGTGTTTGGATTGGAAGTTCGTTGAAGCAACAAGGATGTCGAAACCGCCGTCAGGCGAGGCGCGGACCGCAGCGATGGCCGTAGCCATCGCGAGGTTTGCAACGCAGCATGGCGGCGGCGCTCGGCATCTTCATGAAGCCAACTGCCCATTCCGGACACCAGCGCCGCGCCATGCACGGCGCGCCCCGGTGCGCTGATCTGCCGGCGCGCTACCCCGCGCCCACGCCAGGCACTGCCCAAGCGGGCCAGAGCAACGGCCCTGCGCCGCTGGGCGAAGTGCACGGGGTTTCGTCCTGCGAGGAACGCGCCGTGCGGTGAGCGGGCCGGCACAGGGGCAGGTCAGCCCCATGGGCGGCAGGAGGCGGATGGCGCGCACCGAAACACCATGTCACAAAACTTCGCATGGCCCCTACAACCGCTTGACGAAAGGTACTCACGATCAGGGCTCCCGGTTCCGCAAGGAATCCCTTCCAAGGAGAACACCATGGCACGCATTGCCCTCGCCGCTGCTTCCATTGCCCTGCTGTCGCTGGCCGCCGCCACGGCGGCTCAGGCACAGGTGGGCACCACCGTCGTCATCCAGTCGGGCAGCCCGCGCTACCAACAGCCCGCGCCCGTGCTCGTGCAATACCAGGCTCCGCCCCCGCCACGCCATGAAATGGCACCCCCGCCGCGGCGCGGCATGGTGTGGGTGCCCGGCCACTGGGAGTGGCGCGGCCACCGCCATGTGTGGTTGCAGGGCTACTGGGTGAAGGCCCGCCCCGGTTACCACTACCGCGAGCCGCGCTGGGTGGAACACGGCGGCCGCTGGAATCTGCAGCGCGGCGGCTGGGACCGCGACGGCGACGGTGTGGCCAACCGCCATGACCGCGACCGTGATGGCGATGGCGTGCCCAACCGTTACGACCGCCGTCCCGACAACCCCTATCGCAACTGAGGCCGCGCCAGCAGGCAGTCCACCGGCACGACCGCCCGCACCCGGCGGGTGCGCGGCCGCATGACCTCGGGCTAGGCCAACAAAAGTTCCACGCTGCCCAGGCCCGGAAAGTCAGCCACCACCTGCGTGCCCGGCGCCACCAGCACCGTGCCGGTGCACGAACCGGTGGTCACCCACTGCCCTGCGCGCAGGCCGCCCAGGCTGCGCGCGCCCACGTTGGCCAGCCATAGCAGCAGCCGCAGCGGGTCGCCGGCCGGATTGCCCCAGGCGGCATGCTGCACGACCACCGCTCCATTCACAGCCAGGCTCACCGATTGCTCCAAGGGCCGCACCCCGGCCACATCGGTCGTGCCCGAACCCACGACCAGGGCGCCATGGCAGGCCTGGTCGGCCAGGCGGCTCCACTCGCCCTGCCGGGCCCATGCGGCGTAGCGCGTGTCGCAGACCTCGATGGCGGCACGCACCGATGCCACGGCCTGCAGCACCTCGGCAGCGCTGTACGGCGTTGCGCGCTCGGGCAGATCGGCGCCCAGTTCGTACACCAGCTCGG
>NZ_ACQT01000357.1 GCF_000175235.1 Acidovorax delafieldii 2AN
GCACCACCCGCCCCCTGCCCGGCGTGCGCACACCCCGCGGGCACGGCACCAGGCCGCGCACAGGGCGTGGGGGGCAGTGCTTCAGTCACCCATCCGGGTCCGCTCAGCTCAGCACCACGCTCGACAGCCGGCGGCGGTAGGTGGCCACCAGCGGGTCTTCGGGCGGAATCTGGCCTTCGGCCACCTTGACCTTGGGCGGCTCGATGATCTCGAGAATGGCCACGTAGGTCTTGCGGGCCGCCTCGTCGCTCCAGGTCTTGTCGCGCATGAGGATTTCGAGCAGCTCGTCCATGGCGTCCTGCCAGCGCTGCTGCGCCATCAGCCAGCGCGCACGTGCATAGCGGGTATCGAAGTCGCGGCGGTTGGCGGCAATTTTTGCTTCAAAACCGGCCTCTGCGCTTTCGCCATAAGCGCCCGCAGCTACAAAATCAAGAGCATCCATCCAGGCCTTGAGCGCACCCAGGCGGCGCGAGCCGGGGGCCTTGGCGATCACCGGGGCAAAGGCGACCTTGGCGTCATCCTCGCGGCCAAGCTGCAGCAGCAGCTTGACGTAGTCGAAGCGGGCCTCGTCGTTGGCGGGATCGGTGGCCACGGCATGCTGCAACTTCTCGAGCGCGGTGCCGGTGTCGCCTTCGGCGAGGGCGTCGAGCGCCTCCTCCTCCTCGGCTTCCGCCTGCAGCTCGCCGGCAGAGGGCACGTGCTTGTCGAGAAACTCGCGCACCTGGCCCTCGGGCAGCGCGCCCATGAAGCCGTCCACGGGCTGACCGTTCATGAGCAGCACGCAGGTGGGAATGCTGCGGATGCCGAACATCCCCGCGAGCTGCTGCTCCTGGTCCGAATCGATCTTGACCAGCTTGAAGCGGCCGGCGTATTCGGTTTCCAGCTTTTCCAGCACCGGGCCGAGCGACTTGCAGGGGCCACACCAGGGCGCCCAGAAGTCCACCAGCACGGGCACATCCATGGAGGCGGCAACCACCTCGGCTTCAAAGTTCTCTACGGTGACGTCGATCATGGCGGGGATTCTCCAGCAAATTGTTGGCCCTGCGAACCACAGGTGCTTCGCGCGGCGGCCGATAAGGGACATTCACAAGGATGCCACTGTAGTACCCGGTTAATACCTGCGGCGCGAGCGCACTGCCCACAATGCCCTGCGGCTCTGGCGAGCCCCGACATCACACCAGGAGACAAGCATGGCAGGCAAGAAGATTCTCATGATTTGCGGCGACTATTGCGAGGACTACGAAACCATGGTGCCCTTCCAGGCGCTGCTGGCCGTGGGCCACACCGTGCATGCGGTCTGCCCCGGCAAGCGCGCGGGCGAGCAGATCAAGACGGCCATCCACGATTTCGAGGGCGCGCAGACCTACAGCGAAAAGCCCGGCCACAACTTCACGCTCAACGCGAGCTTTGCCGAGGTGAAGCCCGAGCAGTACGACGCGCTGGTCATTCCCGGTGGTCGCGGCCCCGAATACCTGCGCAACGACCCCGCCGTGTGCGCCGCCGTGCGCCATTTCTTCGATGCGGACAAGCCGGTGGCCGCCGTGTGCCACGGCGCGCAATTGCTGGCAGGCGCCGGCGTCCTGAAGGGCCGCACCTGCTCGGCCTACCCGGCGTGCCGCGCCGAAGTCGAACTGGCGGGCGGCACCTACGCCGACATTGCCGTGGACCAGGCCCACACGCAGGGCAACCTGGTCAGTGCCCCCGCCTGGCCCGCCCACCCGGCCTGGATCGCGCAATTCCTGGCGCTGCTGGGCACGCGCATCACACTTTGAGCCCACCAGGGCTGCAGCGCTTGCCTTGCAAAGGGCTGCAGCTATGCGATCCATAGCAAAGCATCCTCTGGCTTGACAGGCCCGGCGGCGGGCTCCACCATGGCCCGCCGCTCGCGCCACACCAGGGAACCCGCCATGTGCCAAGTCTTCATCAGCGCCGACCCGCAGCTCTACGCCCACCGCGCCCGCTCCGTGCGGCTGCATGGCGTGGCCACCAGCATCCGGCTGGAAAACATGTTCTGGCAGGTGCTGGGCGACATTGCCGCACGCGACGGCTACACCGTGCCCCAGCTGTGCACGCGGCTCTACGATGAACTGGTGGCCGAGCGCGGCGAGGTGGACAACTTCACCTCCTTCTTGCGCGTGTGCTGCACCCGCTACCTGGCGCTGCAGCTGTCGGGCGACATTCCGCAGGACACGCGCATTCCGATCCGCTCCGTCACGCTGGGCAGCACCGCAGGCCATCCGGGCGCGGCGGCCCTGCGCCACTGACAGCCCGGCCCGCGGCCCATCCCGCGCAGGCCCTGCCAAGCGCAGAGATGGCGCGGCAATCGCCGCAGTTGGCCCTGCACGCCCGCAAAAAGTAAAATCGCGGGTTCCATCTACAGGGCCGGTAGCGCCATGCCCGCCGCCCCGCACCTCCCAACACCATGAAACCCATCCAGATCGGCGTGGTCATGGGTTCCAGCAGCGACTGGGACACCATGCAGCATGCAGTGCAGATTCTTGAACAGTTCGGCATCGCCCACGAGGCCCGCGTGGTGTCGGCCCACCGCATGCCCGACGACATGTTCGCTTATGCAGAAGCCGCCGCAGGCCGCGGGCTCAAGGCCATCATCGCCGGGGCCGGTGGCGCCGCTCACCTGCCCGGCATGATCGCCGCGAAGACCCCCGTGCCGGTGCTGGGCGTGCCTGTGGCCAGCCGCCACCTGCAGGGCGTGGACTCACTGCATTCCATCGTGCAGATGCCCAAGGGCATTCCCGTGGCCACGTTTGCCATCGGCACGGCCGGCGCGGCCAACGCCGCGCTGTTCGCCGTGGCCCTGCTGGCCAACGAGAACCCCGCGCTGCGCCAGCGGCTCGAAGCCTTCCGCGCCGAGCAGACCGAAGTGGCGCGCAACATGACCCTGCCGC
>NZ_ACQT01000356.1 GCF_000175235.1 Acidovorax delafieldii 2AN
GGCGGACAGGTGGTGGCGGCCCAGGCGCTCAAGGCGGCGCTGCCAGCGCAACTGGGCGGGCTGGAACGCACGTCGCTTGAAGTGCAGGACGGCGCCGCGCTGGGCCTGCCCACCAGCCAGGCAAGCGCCGATTACGGCAGTGCCGACAAGCAGGTGCGGCTGGAAATCGTGGACATCGGGGGCCTGGGCCAGATGGCGGTGATGGCCATGGGCATGGGCCAGGGTGAAAAGGAAGACCAGACCAGCGCCGAGAAAACCTGGCAGGAGGGCGGCCGCACCCTGCACCAGCGCTATGAAAAGGACGGCAGCCACGCCGAGTTCAAGGCGGTGCTCAAGAACGGCATCGTCGTGAGCCTGGAGGCCGACCGCATGGGCGTGAAAGACCTGCGCAGCCTGCTGTCGCAGGTGGACCTGAATGCGCTCGAGGCGCTGCAGCGCAAGGGCAAATCCTGAACGCTGTCTTGTGGTGCCTTGCGGCGGCCCCGTGCGGCAAGGCTGGGTGCAGGCCGGCGCGGTTGGCCGGGCTGTAAGGTGAAGGGCCGTCGCTCGGCGTCTGCAAGCAGGGCACCGCCACGGCGAATCCGTGGTGTTTGCTATCTTGTTGATAGCTATTTGCGCTTAATGGACGAGCGCCAGAGGCCTCTTTGGCATGAAAACCGCCGTCAGGCGCGCGCGAACGTGACCACGTGGTCAACCTGCGCCCGGATGCCGATCCATTCGCCCACCGCATGGTTGTGGTGGCTGGGCACGTGGGCCATGACCGTGTGGCCGCTGGCCAGCCGCAGCGTGTACAGAAACTCCGAGCCTCGGAACGACTTGCGCACGATCTGCGCCTGCACGGGCGCATGGTCGTCGTGCACCACGTCATCCGCCCGCAGCAGCACATCGCATTCGCCGCCGGGGTAACTGGAGGGCAGGGGGCACTCGGCCAGATCGGTCAGATCGCCCAGCGGGGTCTGCGCGACCACATTGGTGCCGCGCTGCACCAGCGTTGCCGGCGCAAAGACGCCATGGCCGATGAAGTCGGCCACGAAGCGGGTGGCCGGGCGGTGGTAGAGGGTGTAGGCGTCGTCCCACTGGTGCAGGTGGCCTTCGTGCATCACGCCGATCACATCGCCGATCGCAAAAGCCTCGAACTGGTCGTGCGTGACAAACAGCGCGGTGGCCCCGGCGGCCTTCAGGATGTCGCGCACCTCATGCGCCAGGCGCTCGCGCAGGTCGACGTCGAGGTTGGAGAACGGCTCATCCAGCAGCATGAGCTGCGGGCGCGGGGCCAGTGCCCGTGCCAGCGCCACACGCTGCTGCTGCCCCCCCGACAACTCGTGCGGAAAGCGCGCGCCGCTGCCTTCAAGGCCCACCAGTTGCAAGGCTTCGGCCACGCGTGCGGCCTGCTCGGCCCGGGGCAGCTGGTGGATGCCGAAGGCCACGTTGCGCTCCACGCTCAGGTGCGGAAACAGGGCGTAGTCCTGGAACACCATTCCGATGCGCCGCGCCTCGGGTGGCACATTCAGGTGCGCGCTGCCCACCAGCTCGCGGGTGAGGCGGATCTCGCCGGCCGACACGGGCTCCAGCCCCGCCACGGCGCGCAGCAGTGTGGTCTTGCCGCAGCCCGAGGGGCCGATCAGCACGCCGATATCACCCGCGTGCAGCCCCAGCGTGACGCCCTGGACGGCCGCCTGGGAACGGCCCGCGTAACGCACTTCCAGTTGGGAAACCTCAAGAAACATGGCGCCATTCTAGGTGGGCGGGGGCGAATGCTTAAAATTCGCATTTGCATTCCTGTAGCCCCCTGTAGGGCCGGTAGTGCCAGTCCACTCTCTGCCGAGCCCTTTGTCTTGCGTTTCACCCGTTTTTTCTTTCGTACCCTGCCCCTGATCCTGTTGGTGGGCGTGCTGGCCTTGCCGGTGCTGGCGCTGCTGGCGTCATGGCTGCCGTGGGGCGTGGTGGCTGCCGATACCGGCACCATCCTGCGCGAAATGGCCGGCACCGTGCTACCCGGCTACGTGTGGACCACGCTGTGGCTGGGCCTTTGGGTGGCTGTGGGCGCGGCTGTGGTGGGCACCGCCACGGCGGCGGCGGTCACGCTGTTCGAGTTTCCCGGACGGCGGGTGTTCGAGTGGCTGTTGCTGCTGCCGCTGGCCATGCCGGCCTACGTCACGGCCTACGCCTACACGGACTTTCTGCAGTTCAGTGGACCGTTGCAGGTCGGGCTGCGCGAGGCCTTCGCCCTGGAGGGGCGCCTGTTGCCCGAGGTGCGCAGCCTCTGGGGGGCGATCTGGGTGTTCACCTTTGCGCTGTACCCCTATGTCTATCTGCTGGCGCGCACGGCGCTGGGCGAGCGCGCTGCGCACCTGATGGAGGCGGCCCGCCTGCTGGGCGCGCCGCTCTCACGGCGCATCACCACCATCGCACTGCCGCTGGCGCGCCCGGCCGTGGCTGCCGGCGTGGCACTGGCGCTCATGGAAACCCTGGCCGACTTCGGCGTGACCAGTTACTTCGGCATCCAGACATTCACCACCGGCATCATCAAGGCCTGGCTGTCCATGGACAACCGCATTGCCGCGGCACAGCTGGCCACCATGCTGCTGGCGCTGGTGCTGCTGCTGCTGTGGCTGGAGCACCGTGCCGAGCGGCGCATGCGCTTCACCGCCAAGGGCACCGGCCATGCGGGTGCCACCGAAGCGCAGCCGGTGCCTTTGCGCGGCCTGTCGCGCGGCCTGGTGTGGGGCGCGTGCACGCTGCCCGTCTTCATGGGGTTTGTGGCGCCGGTGCTTTTCATGCTGCGGCCGCTGGCTTCGGACTGGTCGGTGCTGCCCTGGGACCGCTTCATGGAATGGGCCTGGAACAGCGTGCGCCTGGGCGGCATCACCGCCGGCTTGGCCGTGGCCGTGGCGCTGGCGCTGGCCTTTGCCGTG
>NZ_ACQT01000355.1 GCF_000175235.1 Acidovorax delafieldii 2AN
GTCGCCGCGCAGCCCGGGCAGTTCACGCAGGCGCTGTGCCAGGGCGCCGTTGCCGGCAATGCGGGCAAGGGTTTCCGACAGGGTGGCAAGGCGGCAGACGGGCATGGCAGCGCGAAAAGTGGGCGCGAGGGGGCCAAGGGCGGAAAGGGTCGCAGGGCTGGCAAGAACGCTGGGCACGCCAGGTGGCATGGCTTGCCGGGCGGATGCCGGGGCATCGTACACCGCAGCGGCGCCGGCGCCGGCGGCGCTTTGCGCATACCATGGCCGCCTGTTCTTGCAGGTGCCCTTGCCATGTCCCAGAATCCGCCCCCTTTCGAAGTGCTGCCCCGCGACCTGTCGGCCTACCGCGAGGGCAATGTCGGCATTGATTACGTGCACCGCTTCACGTCCAGCCGGCCCGGCCCCCATGTGCTGATCAATGCGCTCACCCATGGCAATGAAATTTGCGGCATGGTGGCGGCCACGCACTTGCTGGACACCGGCGTTCGGCCGCTGTGCGGCACGCTCACCGTGAGCTTCGCCAACGTGGCGGCCTACGAGTCGTTCAACCCCGAGCGCCCCTACGACAGCCGCCAGCTCGTGCACAACCTCAACCGCGTGTGGTCGGACGCCGAGCTCGATGGCGCTGCCGACAGCCCCGAACTTCGCCGGGCGCGTGCGTTGCGTCCGGTGGTGGCCGCGGCCGACCACATTCTCGACATCCACTCGACCAGCCAGGACGTGGAGCCCTTCTGGGTGTACCCGGCCTACGCGCGCAATGCCGCGGTGGCCCTGGCGCTGGGAAGGCCCCCGGTGCACCTGGTCATGCCGCAGGGCCTGGGCTCGGGCACGCCGCTCATCCAGCATGGCCGCCATGGCCAGGAAGACGGGCCGGGTGTGGCGCTGGTGGTGGAGTGCGGGCAGCATTTCCGCCGCTCTGCCGCAGACCTGGCCACGGCGGTGGCGCTGGATTTTCTGGCCCACTTCGGCCTTGTCGAAGCAGCGCCTGGTCGCCCGGCGCCCGGCCCGCAGCGGCGCTACGAACTGCTGCAGACCTGCATGGTGCGCACGGACAGTTTTCGCTTCGTGCGCCCGCTGGTGGGCTTTGAGGTGTTTGCCAAGGGCGCGCTCATTGCCACGGACGGCCCCCACGAAATCCGTGCCCTGTGCGATGACTGCACCGTGATGATGCCCACGCGCGAACCCATCGTGGGGCGCGAGGCGGTGTACCTCACCCGCCCGCTCGGGTAGGCGGGGGCGTCAGAACGACGAGCCCGGCTGGGCCAGGAACGCCAGTTCGTCGGCCGTGGAAGCCCGCCCGAGGACCGCGTTGCGGTGCGGATAGCGGCCAAAGCGCGCAATGATGTCGCGGTGCGCAATTTCGAAGCGCAGGTTGTTCTCAAGGCCGGGCTGGGCGAACAGCACCGTGGCCTGTGCGTGGATGGCGGCCGATTCGCTGTGCATGTACGGCATGTAGGCAAACGCCTTGCGTGCTGCGGGCAGCGCTGCGTCGTGGCCGCCGGCCACCAGTTCCTGCGCCAGCGCCAGGGCCTGTGCGTCTTGGGCAAACGCCCGTGGCGTGCCACGGTGGATGTTGCGCGAGAACTGGTCGAGCACCACGATCTCGGCCAGTCGCCCCTGCGGCGTGGCCCGCCAGGCCCACAGTTCGCAGTGCTGCGCTGCCCGCCACGTTGTCCCGAAGCGGGTGCCGATCAGGGCGTCCAGCGCCGCATCCTGCGCGAAATGCTGTGCGGGCGTGAGTTCGTCGAACCAGAAGTGCAGAACCTCGTCTGCAGTCACAATGAAATTTGGCATGAAATGGGGCGCTGGTGCAGATGGGGTGGGCGCCAGCAGCTCCTGTTTCGATAGTGCTGGCTGCGGCACAGCATAGCGCCTGTGCGGGGGGTGCGCCGCGCAAGGGGCTTCACTTGCGCTCATGCAGGCGGATCTTGCCCTCACGCACGTACTGGTCGAACGGGTCCTGCGGAATGGCGGCAGAGCCGGCAGCGTCGTTGTCCGCCGTCCAGCTCAGGGTGGCGCTGTCGCTGGCCTGCGTGATGTCGACAGGCCCTTGCGGGATGGTGAGCGGTGCGCCGTCGCCTGGCCGGTAGAGGTGACGTGCCCGTGGATGGTGGCTTGCGGTGGCATGGCGGTTTCTCCTGGGTGGCGGCGACAGCCGCAGAGTAACTGGGCCAGTGCACGCACGGCTGGCCAGTGCCGGTGTAAGACCACGCCGCAGCCGTCTGCACGCCGATGTCGGCAGGCCCTGCGCTGGCTCCCGCCTGGGCAGGCATTGCAGCGTGGGCCGTGCCGCGCCGTACGGCTCCAAGGGGCTCAGGGGCGGTGGGGTGGGGTGGTGGCCGCGGGGCGGTGCTTGCGCTGGCCGGCCAGTGCGGCGTGCACTGCTGGCATGGCCCACAACACCAGCAGCGCCAGCAGCGTGCTCAAGAGCGCCGTGGCTTCGCGCCCCAGGCCCGCGGCCACGCCGATGGCGGCCGTGAGCCAGATGCCGGCGGCCGTGGTGAGGCCCTTCACCTGGCTTTCGGCGTCGCCCTTGAGAATGGTGCCCGCGCCCAGAAAGCCCACCCCGGCGATCACGCCTTGCAGCACGCGGCTGTTGTCGGCGGGGGCGATGCCCACTTGCTGCGCTACCAGCACGAACAGCGCCGCCCCCATGGCCACGAGCATGTGGGTGCGCACACCCGCCGCCTTGCCAGCATGCTCGCGCTCCCACCCCAGCAGGCCGCCAAGCAGCCCGGCCATGCCCAGGCGCACCACGATGCGGGTGAGCTGCGTGGCATCGGGCACATCCGAGAACTCGGCGGCCAGGGTGCTGGCCACCTGGCTCCACGTATCCGCCAGTTCAGCCATGGCGGTGCCCTGGTCGGGGTGCGCCGGGCGTGCGCGGCGGTGGCGGGGTGAAGGGGCTGATCGGCATGGCAGGCAACGGTGGGCGGCAAGATGGGTGAAAGACGGCGGCGGAAGGCCTGCGCCACG
>NZ_ACQT01000354.1 GCF_000175235.1 Acidovorax delafieldii 2AN
TGCGGCGCTGCGGGTCGATCAGGCCCGCCGTCAGATCGCCGCTGCCCACGTCTTCTTCGAGGGCGCGGGCTACGTCTGCGCGGGCCAGGGCTGCCACGGTTTCATCTCTGGAGTCGTCAGTCGAATAAGTCATGGCCGGGAGCATAGCGGCATTGACATGGCATAGACTCGCGGCACTTTTTGCCCATGGGACCTTCATGACCGATCCTGCCCAGCTCCCGGCCACCCCCCACGCAACGCTCCACGCCACACCCTATGGCACGCTGCCGCCCGCCTCGCCCCTGCCCGAGCGCAGGCCCGTCAGCCTTCCGCGCCTGGCGCAGATGCGGGAAGCCGGCGAGAAGATCACCATGCTCACGGCCTACGACGCCACCTTTGCCGCCGTGGCCGATGCGGCCGGTGTGGAGTGCATCCTGGTGGGCGATTCGCTGGGCATGGTGTGCCAGGGCCTGCCCAGCACCGTGGGCGTGTCGCTCGACACCATGGCCTACCACACGGCCAGCGTGGCGCGCGGCCTGCACCGCGTGCAGGGCACGGCTTGGCTGGTGGCCGACCTGCCCTACGGCACCTACGCCGAAAGCCGCGAACAGGCCTTGCGCAGCGCCTGCACGCTGATGCAGGCGGGGGCGCACATGGTCAAGCTCGAAGGCGGCGGCTGGACGGCGCCCACGGTGGAGTTTCTGGTGCAGCGCGGCGTGCCCGTGTGCGCCCACCTGGGCCTCACGCCGCAGACGGTGCATGCCCTGGGCGGCTACCGCGTGCAGGGCAAGACCGACGACGCGGCACGCACGCTGCGCAAGGAAGCCCTCGAGTTGCAGGACGCCGGCGCCAGCATGCTGGTGCTGGAGATGGTGCCCGCCACTCTGGCCACCGAGATCACCGCCGAACTGCCGCACTGCCACACCATCGGCATCGGCGCGGGCAACGGCACCGCCGGACAGGTGCTGGTGCTGCACGACATGCTGGGCATGAACCTGGGCAAGATGCCCAAGTTCGTGCACAACTTCATGCAAGAGGCTGGCAGCGTGCGCGGCGCGATGCAGGCGTATGTCCAGGCCGTCAAGCAGGGCCGCTTTCCCGACAACGCGCTGCACGCCTGGTAGTTGCACGCAAGCGCCCGGCGGGCCCCCGCGCTTCGGGGCCGCCGGCTGCGCCAAGCCTTGGCGCATGCACCTGAGGGACAATCCGCACCGCGCCAGGTCGCCTACTTTCACATTTCGCCATGCTCATCGCCCGCTCCATTCCTGAACTGCGCGCCGCCCTCGCCGGCCGCCGCCCCGCCTTCGTGCCCACCATGGGCAACCTGCACGAGGGGCACCTGTCGCTGGTGCGCCAGGCCCGGCCGCTGGGCGACACCACCGTGGTCAGCATCTTCGTGAACCGCCTGCAGTTTCTGCCCCACGAAGACTTCGACAGTTACCCCCGCACCTGGGACGCCGACCGCGCCAAGCTGCAGGCAGCCGGCTGCGATGTGCTGTTCGCCCCGCGCGAGACCGACCTCTACCCCGAGCCACAGACCTTCAAGGTGCACCCCGACCCGCACCTGGCCGACCTGCTTGAAGGCCAGTTCCGGCCCGGCTTCTTCACCGGGGTTGCCACCGTGGTGATGAAGCTGTTCAGCTGCGTCTTTGGCGCGAACGGCGGCGGCACGGCGGTGTTTGGCCGCAAGGATTACCAGCAGCTCATGGTGATCCGCCAGATGGTGCGGCAGTTCGCGCTGCCCGTCGACGTGGTGGCGGGCGACACCAGTCGCGCCCCCGACGGCCTGGCCCTGAGCTCGCGCAATGGCTACCTGAATCCGCAGGAACGCCAGGAGGCCGTGGCCCTGTCCCACACCCTGCGCAGCCTGGCCGACCGCTGGGCCCCGGCCGTGGCAGCGGGCACGCTGCGCGGCGCCGACCTGGAGCAACAGGCCATGGACACGCTGCGCGCCCGCGGCTGGCTGCCGGACTACCTGACGGTACGCCGGCGCGCCGACCTGCAGCCCGCTACCGCGCAGGATGCACCCGGCAGCCTGGTGGCACTGGGAGCCGCGCGCCTGGGTGCCACGCGGCTGATCGACAACCTGGAATTCTGAGTCGGCAGCTAAGGTTGGACACCAAACCAGCCGCACGCCGAATACGGAAAAGCGCCGTCAGCTACTTTTTTTATAGTGATCCGATTTCCAAAAGCCCGCTGCAGGCAATGCGACGGAGGGCGGCACCAGTGCAGCCAACCGCCGAACCATGGGGACTGATGGTGCAGCCATGTGGGGGGCCGGCCTGGCATGCCGAGGCACCAAAGCAGTTAAGCAGTTAAGCAGTTAAGCAGTTAAGCAGTTAAGCAGCGAAGCCGAAGCGGTTGAGCGGTTGAGCGGTTGAGCGGTTGAGCGCTATTGAATACATAGCGCGACACGACCGCCGCAAAAGCACCACAGACCGATTTCACGCTGCACTCGCCATTTCCCTGAACTTTTCCCCCAGCGCCTGGGCCTCCAGCCGCAGGGCGTGGAGCATGGGCACCACCTCGGGCAGCGTCGCCCGAAAGAGGGGCCGCACCATGCTCACGCTGAACGGCACCGAGAACGCCAGCCGCCGCAGCACCAGCGCGCCACCACTGCCCTGCACGGCTGCCAGCGCTGTCAGGGGGTTGACGACGGCCACGCCCAGCCCCTGCTGCACCATGGCACACACGGCCGCAGCACTGTGGGTTTCCACGCGCAACGCGCGCTGCACGCCGGCCTGCGCAAACAATGCGTCGATCTGCCGCCGGTAGGGGTCGTCGACCGACAGGCTCACAAACGGCAGGCCGGCGAAGTCGCCCAGGCCCAGCACCGGCCGCTTGGCCAGGGTGTGCCCCGACGGTAGCACGGCCACCTCGTCGAGCGTGAGCAGGACCTCGGCCTGCGTGCCAGGCGGCGTGGCCGTTTGCTCGCCCAGGCCCAGGTCGAAGCGCTGGGCGCTCATCCATTCCTCCAGCAGGGGCGACTCCTGCGGGGTGACCGAAAGCCGGGCATGGGGCGAAGCCT
>NZ_ACQT01000353.1 GCF_000175235.1 Acidovorax delafieldii 2AN
GTGCCGCAGGGCCGCGCGGCACGGGGGGCTACATCCCCGTGCGCCGCAAGTTTGTGCTGGCGATGGCGGCCGGCCTTGCGTGGATGGTGTTTTCCATCCTGGCCGCCGAGGCCTGGATCCGCGACCTGTCCCTGGCCATCGGGCCCGTGGCCTCGTACCTGGCGATCTATGGCATTGCCGTCATTCCCGGCTTCATGAATGCCTTCCTGGTGGTCAGCCTGCTGCTGGACCGGCGCCCGCCTGTGCGCGATGCGCTGGCGCCGCTGCCCGGGATCACGATCCTGGTGGCGGCCTATAACGAAGAAAGCAACATCGTCGCCACCATCGAGAGCATTGCCCTGCAGCATTACCCGGGGCCGCTGCAGGTGGTGGTGATCAACGACGGCTCGACGGATGCCACTGCCGAAAAGCTGGCGGGCCTGCAGTATTCCTGGCTGGAGGTGATGAACCTGGAGCGCAACGTCGGCAAGGCCAACGCCTTGAACGAAGGGCTCAAGCGCGCGGCGTGGGACCTGACGCTCACGGTGGATGGCGACTCGTACCTTTACCGCAATGCGCTGCACAACCTGGTGGGGCGCTACCTGAGCGATCCGCCCAACACCAGGGCCGTGGCCGGCGCGGTGCTGGTGCGCAACTCGCGCAAGAACCTGGTGACGGCCATCCAGGAGTGGGATTATTTCCATGGCATCTCGGCCATCAAGCGGTTGCAGAGCCTGTACCAGGGCACGCTGGTCGCGCAGGGCGCGTTTTCGGTCTACGACACCGCCATGCTGCGCGAAATGGGCGGATGGCCCCACACGGTCGGCGAGGACATCGTCCTGACCTGGGGCATCCTGGAGCGGGGCCACCGCGTGGGCTTTGCCGAGAACGCCTGCCTGTTCACCAATGCGCCCGACACTTGGAAGCAGTTCATCCGCCAGCGCCAGCGCTGGTCGCGCGGGCTGGTCGAAGCCTTCAAATCGCACTGGCGGCTGCTCTTCAAGCCGCGCATGACCACCTTGTTCATCTGGTGGAACCTGCTGTTTCCGTACATGGACCTGGCCTACACGCTGGTCTTCATACCGGGGATGCTGCTGGCGCTGTTCGGGGTGTACTGGGTGGCGGGCCCGATGACGCTGCTGGTGCTGCCCCTGGCCACGGTGGTCAACTATTTGATGTTCCGCATCCAGGCCCGGATGTTCACCGAGCAGGGGCTCAAGGTGCGGCGCAACGTTGTCGGCTTCCTTCTGTATGCGCTGTTTTACAGCGTGGTGCTGCAGCCCGCCTGCGTGGTCGGCTACGTGCAGGAACTGGTGAACCGCACCAAGAACTGGGGAACCAAATGAAAGCCATGGTGATGGGCGCGCTGTGCGCCGGTGCCGCCGCGGTGGCGGCAGCGCAGGGCGTGACGGGCTCGCTGCAGCTGAGCCACGATTCCGATGCCTTCAACGAGCACAAGGAATCGGTGGGCTATGTCGGAGGGCAGGGGTGGGGCCTGAAGGCGGGCGCGCTGCAGTATTCATCGCCCGCCTGGTCGGCCAGCGGCGGTTCGCTGGCGGCAACCTACAAGAAGGATGGCCCCGAACAGCAGGTGGACGCCAGCCTGGGGGTGGCCCACATCGGTTCGCACAGCTACGTGGTGGGCGCCCTCGACCACATGCGGCGCGTGCTGCCACACACCTCGCTGGGCGTGAGCGGCGAGCGCGATTTCGTTAATTCGCAGCGGGGCATCGACGCGGGCCTAGCCTACACCAGCCTGGCACTGGTGGCAGACCATGCGTTCACCGATCGGTTCAACGTGGGCGTTTCGGCGGGCACGGCGCTGTTCTCGAACGACAACCACCGCCCGGTCCTGCGCACGCGCTGGAACTACGCGCTCGACGAGCGCTGGGGCCTCAATGCCTATGTGAAGACGCGCAACTACCGCAATTCCAACCCCTACCGGCCCGAGTATTTCTCGCCGGGGCGGCTGGGTGAGGCATCGCTGGGCCTGTCCACCCGCTTCGTGGTGGCCGACAGCGCGGTACTGAGCGCCAGCATCGACGCCGGCCGCCAGCACGTGGACGGCGAGGCGCAGCCCATCTGGAGCGCGAAGCTGGCACTGGCCTCGCGGCGCGGCAGCCGGGTGGAATGGGCGACCGGGCTCGAAGCCACCAACTCGGCATCGCTCTTCACCACGCAGGCGCAGTCGTACCGCTATGTGAGCGCTTTTGCCCGCGTTCGGGTGCCCTTCTAGGCCCCAGCGCGCCGGGAGTGCTCTGGCGGCGCACGGCCCTCTCCCTGCGTACACCCCGCGCTCAACGGCGGGGCCAGTGCTTGCGGTGCCGGGGCTTGGCCCGGGAGACGCCAGGCCGCTGTGTGGGTGTGCCAGCGCGTCGCTAAGGGCGCTCTAGGGGCGTATGGAGGCAGCACGAGGGCTGCATGACGGCCGTTCAGCACCAGCCATCCCCGCGGGCGCCATCGCTGGCAGGTAGCGCTGCTGCTGGCCCACGAACCCGTCCAGTGCCGCCAGCAGCGGCGCGAACCGCTCGGGCTGGCCCTCCAGTTGCCCCAGCGCCGCACAGGTGGCTTCCAGCGTGGAGAGCTGGTCGGGCCCATGTGCGGCGCGGATGCGGTAGCGCGACACCGGCATGCCCTGCAGCGGCAGGCGGGGCAACTGCTGCAGCAGGGGATTGCGGTACAGCATCTTGCGGCTTTTGCGCCATGTGCCGTCCAGCACCACCAGGCGCAGGCCTGCGGGGGACGATCGCCAGCCGTCCGGCAGTGGCGGTGGGGCGGCCATGGGCGGATGGCCGCCCGTTGGCGACTCGGGGTACAGCAACACCGCCTGGCGCGATGCCCCTGGTGCGGCGCCCGGCCCGGCGGCACCTGAAGCCCACGGTGCCGTCAGCAACTGCCGCAGCACCTGCTCGCCGAACACCTCGCCCTGCACCAGGCGGCTGTGGGGCAGGCTCAGGTGCAGCAGGCGGGCGGTGCCCTTGGCGTGCGCGGCTTCCAGCGGGTGCTGAAGGATCAGCACCTCGACCCTGTGC
>NZ_ACQT01000352.1 GCF_000175235.1 Acidovorax delafieldii 2AN
GCCGTGGCCGCGGGCGGCGTCAGCCGTCGATGTGCCACCAGCGCGGCAGCAGGGCGCGCACCTCGCCGCGCCGGTAGCGGTCGTCCATCAAGAAGACAACGCCCTGGTCGTGCTCGGTGCGGATCACGCGGCCGGCGGCCTGCACCACCTTGCGCAGGCCGGGGTAGAGGTAGGTGTAGTCGTAGCCCTTGTCGGCGCCGAAGTGCCGGTCCATCGCGCGTTTCATCTGCTCGTTGACGGGGTTGACCTGGGGCAGCCCCAGGGTGGCCACAAAGGCGCCGATCAGCCGCTGGCCGGGCAGGTCCACCCCTTCGGAAAACGCGCCGCCCAGCACGGCAAAGCCCACGCCCTGCCCCTGTTCGGTAAAGCGGGCCAGAAAGGCGCTGCGGCTTTCTTCGTCCATGGCCGGGGTTTGCAACCAGACGGGCAGTTGCGGGTGGGTGCGCTGCAGGCACTCGGCGGCCCGCTGCAGGTAGTCGAAGCTGCTGAAGAAGCACAGGTAGTTGCCGGGCTGCCGTTGGTACTGCCGGGCTACCAGGTCCACGATGGGCTGCAGCGACTGCTCCCGGTCCCGGTAACGGGTGGAAATGTGGCG
Source organism: Acidovorax delafieldii 2AN (assembly GCF_000175235.1). Lineage (GTDB taxonomy): Bacteria > Pseudomonadota > Gammaproteobacteria > Burkholderiales > Burkholderiaceae_C > Acidovorax > Acidovorax delafieldii_B. The sequence continues at coordinate 596 of NZ_ACQT01000352.1, forward strand.
GGCCACCTGCACGCTGAGCTGCCGCGCCTGGAAAGGCGCTTCGGCCTCGATCCAGCCCGTGTCGCCCGGCAGGCCCAGGATGTCGCGGTAGAAATGCGGCGGGCTCAGGGTGCCCGAGAACAGCACGCTGGCGTGGGCCGCGGCGTGGCGCGCCGCCAGGTGCGGCGCCGGAACCACGTTGCGAATGCACAGGGTGGAGGCTGGCGGGCGCTTGCGCCCGGCACGCCCGGGCGCAAGGCCCACGTCAAACAGCGCGTGGCCGCCGAACTGCTCGGCCAGCGCCATGAACTGCAACAGCTCCCAATAGAAGGCGAGCACCGGGTCGCCGGGCAGCAGGGGCCGGTCGGCCTGGGCATCGGCAATGGCCCCCACCGCGCGCTGCACCGCGCCCAGCAGCGCTGCGGGTACTTCGTCATAAGCCTGGTAGCTGCCGGCCTGCGCCTTGTTCAGGGCGCTCCAGCTGCGGTGCAGCTTGTCCAGCGCTTTCTGGACAGGGCCGGGGCCCTCTGCCGTTGCCGCCTGGCGTGCAGCGGCCAGCGAGAACTGCGACAGCTCGGCCGTGTACATGCGCCGTGCGCGCTCGAGCAGGTTGTGGGCTTCGTCCACCAGCACGCCGACCTTCCACTGCTGGGCCTGGGTCAGCGCGTACAGCATGGCGGCGGTGTCGTAGAAGTAGTGGTAGTCGGCCACCACCACGTCGCTCCAGCGCACCATCTCCTGCGCGAGGTAATAGGGGCAGAGCTGGTGCGCCAGGGCCACCGTGCGCACGGCGGGCGCGTCCCACGGCGGAGGCTGCCGCAGCATGGCCGCCCGCGCGGCGGCGAGCCGGTCGTAGAAGCCCTGGGCGAGGGGGCACGACTCGCCGTGGCAGGCCTTGTCGGGGTGCTCGCAGGTTTTGTCGCGTGCCTGCACGTCCAGCACGCGCAGCTGGCAGTTCAAGGTTTGCGCTTGCAACTGCTGGTTGACTGTGGCCAGCGCCTGCAAGGCCAGGCCGTGCCCCGTGCCCTTGGCCGTGAGAAAGAACAGCTTGTCCAGCCCCTGGCCGGTGCTGGCCTTGAGCATGGGAAAGACCGTGCCCAGCGTCTTGCCGATGCCCGTGGGCGCCTGCGCCATCAGGCTGCGCCCGCCCGCTTCCGAGCGCGCGCAGCGGTACACGGCCACGGCCAGCTCGCGCTGGCCGGCGCGAAAGCGCTCCATGGGGAACGGCAGTGCCGCCAGTGCCGCGTCGCGTGCCTGGCGGTGGGCGGCTTCGCTGCGCGCCCAGTCCAGAAAGTGGCTGCACAGGTCCTCAAAAAAGGCCTGCAGCGCGGCGGCCTCGTGCGTCTCGGTCAGCACCGTTTCTTCTTCGGTGCCGACGTTGAAGTACACCAGCGCCACGCGCAGCCGCGCCAGACCGCGCGCCTGGCACAGCAGGTGGCCGTAGATGCGGGCTTGCGCCCAGTGCAGCGCGCGGTGATGGGGGCGCACGCCGTCGAGCAGGCCCCGGTAGGTCTTGATTTCTTCGAGCTGCCCGGCCTGTGCATCAAACCCGTCGGCCCGGCCCCGCACCTGCAGATCCTGGTACTGGCCCGCGAGGCTGATCTCGGCCTCGTAATCTTTGCCGCGGCGCGACTGCACCAGGCCGTGGCCCGCCGTGCCTTCCAGCGCCGAGGGCGCGGGCGTGAAGCGCAGGTCCAGGTCGCCCGCCCGCGCCGCGAACTCGCACAGTGCCCGCACGGCCATGGTGTAGCTCACGCGGTGCCCCCGGTGGCTGGGCATGCGGTACGCCACCGCACATGGCAGACGCTGGCCGGGATGCCGTGCGCGGCGCAGTACTGCAGCCAGCGGATCTGGTTGTCCTGCAGCTGGTCGCCCGGGCCCTTCACCTCTACCAGTGCATAGCGGCGTTCGGCCGGCCAGAAGCGCACCAGATCGGGCAGGCCCGTGCGGTTGGCCTGCACATCGCGCAGCAGCCGGGCAAAGAACAGTTTCAGGTGCGCGGCGGGAATGCAGTCCAGCGCCAGCGCCAGCAGGGGCTCGGTCAGCGTGCCCCAGAATACGAAGGGCGATTGCACACCGTGCTTCTCGGCAAAGCGCTGGCGGATCACCGCGCGGTAGCTGCCGTCCTCCAGGTGGGCCAGGCAGGCGTCGAACGCAGCCGCGCGGCGCTGCGCGAAATCGGGGGCGCCCAGGTCGGCCGGCCCGCTCTGGAAGGGGTAAAAAAAAGCCCCCGGCAGTGGCGCAAACACGGCGGGCCAGCACAGCAGCCCGAACAGCGAGTTGATCAGCGCGTTTTCCACATAGAACACGGGCGCTGCCGCGTGGTGCCAGTGGTCGCGCAGCACGTATTCGACGGCGGCCGGCTGGGCGGGTGGGTCCAGCTCCAGGTCGGTACACATCTGCGCCACGGCGGGCGCCAGGCGGGCCGAGCGTTCGCC
>NZ_ACQT01000351.1 GCF_000175235.1 Acidovorax delafieldii 2AN
GCATCGTGGCGCAGCTCTCGGGCCCGGTGAGCACGCCGCGCAGCGACGCGGGCCTGATCGTCACCGAGCATGGCGTGGCCGACCTGCGGGGGCAGACGCTGTCGCGCCGCGTGTGCCGGCTGATCGACATCGCCGCCCCCGAACACCGCGCCGACCTGGAGCGCCAGGCCCACGACACGCTGCGCCGCTGTGGCGCGGTATTTCAAATTTGATAGCTATTAGCGCAACACAGATAAGCGCTAGCGGCCATTTTCATTCATATTTCAAGGAGCAACACCATGCGCAGAGCCGCCATCGTCACCCCCGTCCGCACCCCTGTCGGCACCTTTGGCGGCAGCCTGCGGCCCGTGCCCGTCGAGGAGCTGGCCGCCACCACCGTGCGTGCCGTGGTCGAGAGGAGCGGCATCGACCCCGCACGCATCGATGACGTGGTCATGGCCCAGTCGTACGCCAACAGCGAGGTGCCCTGCGTGGGCCGCTGGGCCGCGCTGCAGGCGGGCCTGCCGGTGTCGGTGCCGGGCATGCAGCTGGACCGGCGCTGCGGCGGCGGCCTGCAGGCCATCGTCACGGCCGCGATGATGGTGCAAAGCGGCGCCGCCGACGTGGTGATCGCCGGCGGCGTGGAGAGCATGAGCAACATCGAGTACTACAGCACCGACATGCGCTGGGGCGCGCGCGCAGGGAATGTGCGCTTTTTTGACCGCCTGGAGCGCGGCCGCGAGCGCTCGCAGCCGGTGGAGCGCTTCGGCAAGATCTCGGGAATGATCGAGACGGCCGAAAACCTGGCGCGCGACTACGGCATCACGCGCGAGGAGGCCGACGCCTACGCCGTGCGCAGCCACCAGCGCACGGCGGCCGCCTGGGCCGCGGGGCGCTTCAACGATGAAATCGTCCCCGTGCAGGTACCCCAGCGCAAGGGCGACCCGGTTGTTTTCAGCAAGGACGAAGGCTTTCGCGCTGATGTCACGGCCGAGAGCCTGGCCAAGCTGCGCGTGCTGATGCCCAACGGCACCGTGACGGCCGGCAACGCGAGCCAGCAAAACGACGCGAGCGCCGCCTGCCTGATCGTGGCCGAGGACAAGCTGGCCGAGCTGGGCCTGACGCCCATGGCCACGCTGGTGGGCTGGGCGGCGGCGGGCTGCGAGCCCTCGCACATGGGCATCGGCCCGGTGCCGGCCGTGAAGAAGCTGCTGGCGCGGTTGAACCTCAAGATCGACGACATGGACCTGGTGGAGCTCAACGAGGCGTTTGCCTGCCAGGTGCTGGCGGTGCTCAAGGGCTGGGAATGGCAGGACCAGGATGCCATCGCTCACAAGCTCAACGTCAACGGCTCGGGCATCTCGCTGGGCCACCCCATCGGCGCCACGGGCGTGCGCATCCTGGCCACGCTGCTGCACGAGCTGCAGCGCCGCCAAGGCCGCTATGGCCTGGAGACCATGTGCATCGGCGGCGGCCAGGGCATTGCCGCGGTGTTCGAGAGAATCTGAAAGCACCTCCTTGAGGCGCTGCGCGCTTCAGTGCAGCCGCCAGAAGCGGCAACGCCTCGGCACGTGCGGGCCTGCGCAGGCAGGCTTGGGGCCGCGCCCTTCCGCCCCGTCTATCGCACCGCCGCACGCAGCGAACCGGGGGACGCAACCCTTCCATTGCGAAACTGCGCGGCCGGCGCGGGCGCCTGCTCGGACGCCCTGGTCTCATGCACCGCGTGGTTCACGCAACGCGTGCGGCGCGCGCCGCCACGGACCACCTGCCTGCCGTCCTAAGAACACCTGAACCCTGGCTTTGGCAAAAGCAGATTCCCACTTCGCCGGCTGGGCCGCACCATGGAGGTCGCGCGCTGGCCTCGGCCTTTTTTGCCCCCTTTGGTGCGGCCGCACCGGGGCCCGCGCGACCTACAACATCAGGAGACAACCCATGCACGCTTTCCGTCGTCTCGCCACGGCCGCCCTGGCCTTGGCGCCTTTCGCTCTCGCACTGCCCGCCGCCGCACAGGAGGGCCAGCCCCTGCGCCTCATCGTCGGCTATGCCGCAGGGGGGCCCGTGGACCAGGGTGCACGCCTCTTCGCACCAGCGCTGTCCAAGGAACTGGGCGTGCCAGTCATGGTGGAAAACAAGACCGGCGCCAACGCCACGATTGCGGGGACCGAAGTGGTGCGCTCCAAGCCCGATGGCCTCACGCTGTGGTTCGCCGCCAGCCCCACCATCACCATCAGCCCCAACGTGATGACCAAGATGCCGTTCGACCCGGCCAAGGACCTCACGCCCGTGGCGCCCGTCCTGAGCTACTACAACGTGCTCGTGGTGAACAACAACGAGCCCTACAAGAGCGTGCGCGAGCTGGTCTCCTACGCCAAGGCCAACCCCGGCAAGCTGGCCTACGGATCGGCCGGCGTGGGCGGCTCCAACCACCTGGGCGCACTGCTGTTCGCCAAGCGCAGCGGCATCGACATGAACCACATCCCGTACAAGGGCAATGCCCCGGCGATGACGGACGTCATGGGCGGGCAGCTCAACATGATGCTGGACATCATCAGCACCGCCAGCAACTACATCCACAGCGGCAAGGTGCGCGCCATTGCCGTCACCTCGCCGCAGCGCAACGCCTCGCTGCCGGACGTGCCCACGTTCGCCGAGTCGGGCATCGAGGGACTCAAGGGCTTTGACGTGGGCGGCTGGTATGGCGTCTACGGCCCCAAGGGCATGGCACCCGAGCTGGTGGCCAAGCTCAACAAGGCCGTCAAGGCCGCGCTGGCACAGCCGGATCTGAAGAAGCGCTACAAGGAGCTGGGCTACGACGAGTGGACCGGCGCGCCGCAGAAACTGGCCGAGCGCGGCGCCCAGGAGCGCGCCATGTGGGCCACGGTGACCCAGGGCATCGTGGTGGACTGATACGGACGGAACCCGCTGCATGAACGAACGCATCCACCACCTGCTGGACCGCTGGCTGGCCGAAGCGCCGCAGCAGCCCTTCATCCACCTGCCGGGCGGCCGCAGCCTGAGCTTCGCCGACCTGGG
>NZ_ACQT01000350.1 GCF_000175235.1 Acidovorax delafieldii 2AN
CGTGGCGCCCCCCCACGGCGGCCGGCCCCACGGTGGCAGGCCATGCTGGCCGAGGGAAAGAGCGCACCCAAAGACGGCGCAAGTGTGGCGATGACAGAGGCCGGCCCACGGCAGGCACCGACCCGGCAATCGGCCCGGCTGCTGAACAGTGGAACAGCGCAACGGCGAAACCTCAGAACGGGGCACAGCGTGCGCACGACCAGGGTCGCCAGTTCTGACCGGCCCGCAGGCCCTGTGCTGCTTCATGCGGCGGCCTGTGCCTGCTGGATCATCTTCCAGCCATTGCCAGACGGATCCCGAAAACCGGCGTCCACGTTGCCGTAGCGCTCCAGGGGCTCTTGCGTGAATTCGACGCCCTTGTCGCGCAACTGGGCATAGGTCGCGCGGCAGTCGGCCACATGCAGCACCAACGCCGGCATCGCCCCTTTGGCCACCATGGCGTGCAGCGTCTGGGCCGTGGCCTCGTCGTGCAACGGCGGCCCGGGCATGAACAGGCCCAGTTGAAACACCGGCTGCTGCGGATGCTGCACCGTCAGCCAGCGATAGGGGCCATTGCGCACGTCCGTGTGCACCGCAAACCCCAGTTTTCCCACGTAAAACGCCAGCGCTTCGTCCTGGTCACGGACATAAATACCTGCCACTGCAATACCTTGGCTCATCACATCTCCTTGGTTGATGGCCCATTTGTACCGGCCGTGGCACGGCGGAGCTTCTCCGAAACTGCGGTGAGCAGATCAGGGCGCTGCGCGGCCTTGAGAAAGCAGACGGGCACCCGGTCAACCGCGTGCTCCGTAGCCCGGGCATCGCGGCGCAAAGCGCCAGGGCTGGTGCCGGTGATATCGCGAAACGTTCGTCCGAAGGTGCCCAGGCTCTCCCAGCCGGTGGCAAAGGCGATCTCGGTGATGGAGAGCGTGGTGTCGCGCAGCAGCGTGGTGGCCTGCTCGATGCGCCGCGTCAGCAGGTAGCGGTGCGGCGGTATGCCAAACGCCTGCCGGAATGCCCGCGCGAAGTGGGCTTCGGACACACCGCTCACCTGCGCGAGCCGCCGCACCGGCCACGCCTCGTGCGACAGGGCATCCATGCGGTCCTTGGCCCGCAACAGGCGGCGCAACAGTGCAGGGGACTGCTCGACTGCAAGCGCCTGCGGCGCCGAGGCGGGCACACGGCGGTTTTCAAGGGCAGGCATGGGTTCAGAAGCCATCACGATGCCGGAGCATAGCCTCGGCCTGCGCCGCAGGGCAAGGCGGTAGCCGGGCCCATACGGCGAGCCGCCAGACGCATCGAACGCTCTTATTTGGATAGCACAATTCGCTTACCCAGTGAGCGCAAGAGGTGGCTTTAACCAAAAATCGCACCCCACCCGCCCGCCCATGGCCGGTGACGCGCCTGACACTTGGTTGCGTATGCTGCACGTTCAAGACCGGCCGGCCGTTTCGTCGCGATCATCCGGCCCGGCCGTGGGGCCGCGGCCTTGTCCTCCTGGCCGTTCGAGCACTGGGGCCCACGTCGGCTTTGGGGGCACAGGCCATCGGTGGTGGAGCCATGGATCCCGGGCTTCCGCGTCCATGCCGGGCCACTGGCATCCCGGATGCCCGGCGGCGCACAGGGCGCCCCACAGCGCGACCACGCCCTTGCCGCCCGACCGTTCACCCCTAGCGGGGCGCCGCCGGCGCATGCACCAGCCGCTCCACCTTGCGGCGGTCCTGCGCGGCGGCGGGCGTGAAGACCAGCATCCCCAGCCCCTCGGCCTCGCTCACGTCGAACGACGTGAACTGCAGCGTCAAGGCCCCCACGTCGGGGTGAATGAGGCGCTTGAGCCCGCTGCCGGGGTGGCGCACGCCGCTGTCGTTCCAGATCCTGCCGAAGTCCACCGTGGAGGCCTGCAGATCGGCTGCCAGCGCGGCTGCCTCGGAATTCGCGCCGCAGCGGGCGACATCGATGCGAAACACCGCCACGGCCCAGCGCGCCGTGTCCTCCCAATCGGGTAGAGCGGTGCGCCGCTCCGCATCTTGGAACAGCATCCGGAGCAGATTGCGTTCGCTTGCCGGGCGGGCCCCGTAGTCGCCCAGCACCGCCGCGGCGGCGGCATTCCAGGCGACGATGTCCCAGGTCGGCGTCTTCACGATCGCGGGGCTTGCCGGCATCGCATCCAGCACCCGCTGCAACGATTCGGGTACCGCAGGCCGAGAGGGCAACGGCATGTGTTGCGGCTGACGGCCTGCCAGCAGAAACAGCATCTCGCGGCCAGCGGCGTCGAGCTCCAGCGCGCGGGCCAGCCGGTCCAGGGTCTCCACCGAAGGCAGGCCGCCTCGGCCCTGTTCAAGCCACGTGTACCAGACCACGCTGACATGGGCACGCGCGGCAACTTCTTCACGCCGCAAGCCGGGGGTGCGACGACGCCGGCCCGCGCTGATTTCAGGCTGCACCCGCGCACGGCGCTCGCGCAGGAAGCCGGCGAGGGACTCGGTGGGTTGAGGAAGGGTATTGGTGCTCATAACAGTATGCGGCCCCGTCTTTTGCATGAACGGCACGCCTTGGACAATCGGCCCCATGCGGACAACGAAAGGACTCTCATCATGCGCATTTTCGTCACCGGTGCCACGGGCTTCGTAGGGAGCGCGGTCGTCGACGAGCTTCTCGGGGCGGGGCACACGGTTCTCGGCCTCGCCCGCGATGCGGCAAAGAGCACGGCGCTGCAGCGCAAGGGCGCCGACGTGCTGCATGGCGACCTTGCAGACCTGGAGTGCTTGGCGCAAGGCGCCCGCGATTGCGATGCCGTCATCCACACCGCGTTCAACCATGACTTCTCCCGCTTCGCAGAAAACTGCGCAATGGACGCGCGGGCCATCGAAGCCCTGGGCGATGCACTGGGGGGCACGGCGCGTCCGCTGGTCACCACAGCCGGCGTGGCCCTGCTGGCCGCCCACGGGCCGGTAGCGACGGAGCACGATGCGTGCATGCCGCCTTCGGCCGCGTACCCCCGTCGTTCAGAGGCGGCAACCGCTGCGCTCGCGGC
>NZ_ACQT01000349.1 GCF_000175235.1 Acidovorax delafieldii 2AN
CCCGGCGACAAGGCGGCGCAGGTGGTGGCGCTGCAGCAGGGCGAGGATGGCGCGCGCCGAACGGTCGCCATGGTGGGCGATGGCGTGAACGACGCCCCGGCGCTGGCCGCCGCCGACGTGGGCATGGCCATGGGCAACGGCACCGATGTGGCCATGCACGCCGCCGGCATCACGCTGATGCGCGGTGACCCGAAGCTGGTGGCGGCGGCCCTCGACATCTCGCGCCGCACCGTGGCCAAGATCCGGCAGAACCTGTTCTGGGCCTTTGCCTACAACGTGGCCGGCATCCCGCTGGCGGCGCTGGGTTACCTGAACCCGGTGGTGGCGGGCGCGGCCATGGCGCTGAGCTCGGTCAGCGTGATGACGAACGCTCTGTTGCTCAAACGCTGGCGCATGTGAAAACGGCACAGAGAAAGGTCACCAATGTCTGGCAAACTGCAACGTTTTGTTTCAGCGCCTTGGCCGGCATCAAGGCCGGGTATGTTGGTGACCTAAAGGAAGACACATCATGAATTTCATGTTGCTCATGCGGCTTTTCACTATCCGTTTCCGGATGCTGGGCGCCATTGGCGTGGTGCTGGGGCTGTTGGGCCTGTTGGGTGGCGCGGGCATGCTGGGCATGTTCCGTATCCACGATATGAGCGAGAACTTCATGGCCCATTCGTTTGCCAAGGTGGGCTACATGGCCGAGCTGCGCGGCGAGATGGGGGCCATCCGCCAGTTCGAAAAGGACATGATCATTTCGTACGAGAAGCCCGAGGCCGTCAAGGCCGCCCAAGCCAAGTGGCAGGGTAGCCTGGAGCAGTCGAAGAAGGTGGCCGCACGCTTCCTTGAAGGGGCCGAGGACGCTGACAACCCGATCGTGCAGAGCATCATCAAGCGCCTGGACAGCTACCGCGACCAGTTCGCGCACGTGGCGCGCCAGCTCGAAGCCGGCGGCTACGACACGGCCACCATCGCCAACCGCATGAGCGGCAAGGCCGTGGCCGAGTTCGATGAGGCCGACAAGCTGCTCAAGGAACTCGACGGCGTGCTGCGCGGCGAAGTGACGGCGGCCGTGGCCGACCAGAACAAGGTGTCGAACCAGACCCTGTGGCTGTTTGCCGCAGCGGTGCTGATCACCGTGGTGGTGGTGGTGCCGCTGACGCTGATGAACATGCAGTCCATCTGCCGTCCCCTGGCAGAGGCGCGCCGCATGGCCCAGGCGATTGCCGGGGGCGATCTTTCGCAACACATCGCGGCCGAAGGGCGCGACGAGGTGGCCGATCTGCAGCGGGCCCTGGCCGACATGCAGCAGGGCCTGGGGGCGCTGGTGGCGCAGGTGCGCGATGCCAGCGGCAACATCGCCACGGCCAGCCAGGAGATTGCCACGGGCAACCAGGACCTGTCCTCGCGCACCGAGCAGACCGCCAGCCATGCCCAGGAAGCGGTGGCCTCGCTGTCGCAGCTCACTTCCACCGTTGAGCAGACGGCATCGTCGTCGCAAATGGCCAACCAGTTGGCAACCTCGGCCTCGGGCACGGCCACGCGCGGTGGTTCTGTGGTGGAGCAGGCGGTGGCCAGCATGCACGAGATCTCGGCGTCGAGCCGCAAGATCAACGACATCATCGGGCTGATCGATTCCATTGCTTTCCAGACCAACATCCTCGCGCTCAATGCTGCTGTGGAAGCCGCCCGTGCGGGCGAACAGGGCCGGGGCTTTGCCGTGGTGGCCAGCGAGGTGCGCAGCCTGGCGCAACGTTCGGCCGCGGCGGCCAGCGACATCAAGGGCCTGATCAGCAGCAGCGTGACCGCTGTGGACGGTGGCGTGCGCCATGTCGAAGACGCGGGCAGCGCCATGAAGGACATTGTGGGCAGCGTGCAGCGCGTGGGCGACATCATTGGCGAGATCACCGCCGCAGCGTCCGAGCAGTCGTCGGGCATTGGCCAGGTGAACCAGTCGGTGGGCGAGATCGACCGCATGACGCAGCAGAACGCCGCGCTGGTCGAGCAGTCGGCCGCCGCCGCCGAGTCGCTGCGCGAGCAGGCACAGCGGCTGTCGCAGGTGGTGCAGCAGTTCCGCCTGAGCGATGAGGGCGGTGCTTCCGTGGCATCGGTCCAGGGCGCGCTGGGCGGTCCGGCCTTGGCCCGTATCGCGGCCTGACCCCCCTGGGGCCCCGGCGCCGGCTTCAGGCGCTGTGGGTTCCTTTCACCCCGCTCGGCCCGCCGTCGCTGGGTGCGGACTCCTGGCGCGGTGCGGGTGTTTCTTCAGGCGTGGCTCCCGGCGATGAGCACGGCATTGGTGCCGCCGAAAGCAAACGAGTTGGACAGCGCATAGCGCAGCTGCGGCGCCTCGCGCGCCTGGCCGCGCACCAGATCGAGCGCAAACGCCGGGTCGGCAGCGGCCAGATGTGCCGTGGGGGGCAGGCGGCGCCGTTCCAGGGCACGCAGAACGGCCACCATTTCCACGGCCCCACCGCCGCCCAGCAGGTGGCCGTGGATGGCCTTGGTGGAACTCACGGGCGCGTGGTGGCCGAAAACTTCGGCCACCGATTGGGCTTCGGCGGCATCGCCCGCCCGGGTGGCCGTGCCATGGGCATTGATGTAGCCGATGTCCGCAGGGTCCAGCCCGGCATCCTGCAGCGCCGCACGCATGGCGCGGGCCTGGCCTTGCGCCTGCGGCTGGGTGATGTGCATGGCGTCGCAGTTGGTGGCATACCCCATCAGAAAAAGGGGCGAGCGGGCACGGCGTGCCTGTGCATGGGCTTCGGATTCAAGCACCAGCGCGGCCGCCCCTTCGCCCAGGGCAAAGCCCGCGCGGTCCTCGGAAAACGGGCGGCAGGCCGCGGTAGCGTCCATGCCTTCGCGCAGGGGTGCCAGCACCCGCATGGCGTGCCAGCTTGCCAGCACGCCCAGGGTCAGCATGGCCTCGTGGCCTCCGGCGATGGCGACGTCGATCCACCCCGCCCGCAAGGCGCGCAGGGCCTCGCCCAGGGCCACGGCGGAAGAAGCGCACGCGCAGGCATAGGTGAGCGCGGCCCCCCGGGCTCCGTGGCGCAGG
>NZ_ACQT01000348.1 GCF_000175235.1 Acidovorax delafieldii 2AN
GGCGAGCCCAAGGGCGAGGTGTTCGTCATGGAAGGCCGGGTGCTGGACCTGCAAGGCCAGCCGGTGTCGCACGCCACCATCGACGTGTGGCATGCCAACGAACAGGGCGGCTACTCGCACTTCTTCCCCGGCATGAAGCCCTACGAGCTGCGCCGGCGCATCGAGGCCGATGCCAAGGGCCAGTACCGCTTTCGCACCTTTCTGCCACCGGGCTATGCGATTCCACCGAACAGCCCCACATCGGAACTGTTCGAGGCCCTGGGTCGCCATGGCAACCGGCCTGCGCACATCCACTTCCTGGTCGTCGCACCAAGCCTGCGCACACTGACCACGCAGGTCAACATTCCAGGCGACACCTACATCGACGATGACTTTGCCTTCGCCACGCGTGACGGTCTCATCGTGAGCCTGGAAAAGAACGTGGCGCCCGCCGGCTACGAGTCGCTGGGCATTTCTGCCCCCTTCACGCGCTCGAAGTTCGACTTCGTGATGCAGCCAGCCGCCAACGCCGACGAAGCCCTGCCGCTGACCCGCATGGAACGCGTCACCACCCCCGCCTGAGCGGCCTTCGCCCCGCTGCCAAGCCGCCCCGCCGTGGGCGGCTTTTTTTGCGTCCGCATCGGAAGGGTTGGCCGGCAGGGCTCGCGCCACCTGGGGCGGCGGGACCCGGCCTCTGGCCCGACATCCCGACATCCCGACATCCCGACATCCCGACATCCCGACATCCCGACATCCCGACATCCCGACATCCCGACATCCCGACATCCCGACATCCATATCATTTTCATAGCATGCTGCGCCCGCCCTTCAAGGACTGCAGGCAGAAATCATCTGAATTCCCTCGTCCAGGGCGTACGGCTGCCCAGCCGCGCTCAGCTTTCACCCCGCCATGCCTCACGGCAGGCCGCCTTTCGGGATTTGCCATGGACGACGCTCCACTGGCCGCATGGGGTGCCGCCGCAGGGTACAGCGCGGGCGGACGTCGCGCCTGAACACGGAGCCTGGCGCTACAAGCGAGCAGGAACAGGCGAGCGGACAAGCAAACGACGTTGCTCGGCAACCAGCAGGACGGCAGCCGCCGCCGGCCATCCGGTGCGCGGAGCCTCCGCCCCGTTCGCCCCCGCATGCCCACACACCGGGCCATCCGGCGACGCCCTGGCGCCCAGCCAGCCGCACACGTCCACGAGCCGCGGCAAACACCCAATAACGCCCCCCGCATTCCGCAATCGCTGGCTATACTGGAGAAACATTTTTTTACACCACCTGACGCGGGGGAAAAGATGCACCTCGATCCGCGCTCCCTGATTGCGATGGCAGGCTTCATGTCGGCCATGATGGCGGTGGTGCTCCTGTTCATGCGGCGCAACTACCCAGCCAACATCCACGGGCTGGACTATTGGGCGGCGGGGCCGGTGCTCTGGCTGGTGTCCACGGTGCTGTTCAGCGCGCGCGGCGAGCTGCCCGACTTCCTCACCATGGTGGTGGCCAACGAGGCGCTGTTGCTGGGCGCCATCGTCTATTACCTGGGCAGCCGGCGATTTCTGGGGCACGGCGGAGGCTGGGCACTGTGGGGCAGCGTGGCGGCGGCTTCTGCGCTGGTGTTCACGTGGCTGACCTATTTCGCGCCCAACTACGCACTGCGCGTGGCCATCTTCACGGTGCTGATGGCGGCGCTGTACTGCGCGCACCTGCGCTTCCTGTACCGGCGCGGCGACAAAGGCTTTCCCATGCGGCTGGTGCAGGTGGTGCTGGCCCTGCACATCCTGGTGCTCATGGCGCGCTTTGCCTCCGTGATCTGGGGCAACGCCGGCAGCGATCTGATGGAGCCTTCGCTCTACCAGACGATCTACGTCGGCGCCTATGTGCTCACCGTGCTGATGCTGTCGATCGGCGCCATCCTGATGGCGACCGACCGGGTGCGCAACGAGCTCGAGTACCTGGCCAACCATGATTCGCTCACGCAGGCACTGAACCGGCGCGCCGTGATGCAGCTGTGCCAGGAAGAACTCGAACGCGCCCGCCGCCACGGCGGCGGCCCTTCGATCCTGATGCTGGACCTGGACCACTTCAAGCGCGTCAACGACACCCTGGGGCACCAGCACGGGGACGCCGTGCTCGCCCACTTCGCGGCATGCGCGCGCTCGGCGCTGCGGCGCGAAGACCGCCTGGGCCGCTACGGTGGAGAGGAGTTCCTGGTCCTGCTGCCCCACACCGACGCCCGCGCCGCCGACCACGTGGCGCAACGCATCCATACGCTGCTCCAGGCGGGCCATCTGCTCGACTGCCAGCTCAGCATAGGACTGACCAGTTGGCGGGGGCCCGTCGACACGCTCGAAGCCATGCTGGGCCGGGCTGACGCTGCGCTCTACCAGGCCAAGGACCAGGGACGCAACCAGACCTGCGCCGTCTGATCGCCCTGCCCGCCCGGCGCCGTCACGCCGTCTGCTGCGCCACCCCGGCCGATTCGAAGCTGGCCATGTCGCGCAGGATGGCGCAGGCCGACGCGAGCAGGGGCCAGGCCAGCGCTGCGCCAGAGCCTTCGCCCAGCCGCAGGCCCATGTCCAGCAGCGGCTCTGCCTGCAGCTGCGCAAGCATGTGGGCATGGCCGGGCTCGCCCGAGCGGTGCGAAAACACGCAGCGCTGTAGCACCGCCGGCTGCAGGCGGCTGGCCACCAGCACGGCGGCTGTGGTGATGAAGCCGTCCACCACGATGACCCGCCGCTCGGCGGCAGCCTGCAGCACAGCACCCGTCAGCGTGGCCACCTCGAAGCCCCCCAGTGCCGCCAGCGCAGCCAGGGGTTCGGTGGCGCCCGCGTTGGCGTCCAGCGCCTGCTGCAGCACGGCGCGCTTGCGGGCCACGCCCTGCGCATCGAGGCCTGTTCCGGTCCCTGTGCCATCGGCCAGCGGCACGCCGCACAGCCGGGCCAGCAGCAGCGAAGCCACCGAGGTGTTGCCGATGCCCATCTCGCCCAGCAGCAGCGCGTTGCCCGGCAGCCCCTGCACCACCCCGGCGCCGTTGCGAAGGGCCTGCTCGCACTGGT
>NZ_ACQT01000347.1 GCF_000175235.1 Acidovorax delafieldii 2AN
CGCCGGCACAGCCGGGTACAGCCACCGCCTGCGCCCCCGCAGGGGCCGCCGCCATCCCATCCGGGGGGACGGCAGCCTGGGGGCTTTGGGCGCAGGCGGTCATCCACAGGCCCACGGCCAACCCCAGAACACGTGTGCCAAAGGGAAAAGATGAAGTCTCGAGCATGTGCATCGCCAGCCTCCCGGTCCGCCATGTTGGGCAATGGCTCGACGATACGGAAGTCCGGCAGCGTGTCGCCGGAGCCAACACCGCAGCGCGCTGTAGGACGGCGCCGCCTGGCCCGTCAACCGCCCGTCGGCAACCCTACACTGCCGGGTATGGAAATCTGGATGCACCAGTTGCTGCAATGGCTGGCCCTCCCACAGTTCGGCCTGGGAACCGTCTTTGTCGTCTCATTCGTGTCGGCCACGCTGCTGCCCATGGGGTCGGAGCCCGCCGTGTTCGGCCTCATCAAGCTCAATCCTGACCTGTACTGGCCTGCGATTGCCGTGGCCACCTTGGGCAACACCCTGGGCGGCGGCGTGAGCTGGTGGATGGGGCTGGGTGCGCACAAGGTGGTGGACAAGGCGCGCGGTCACCACACCGATGCGCGCGCGCTGGCGTGGCTGGAACGCTTCGGCGCCAAGGCCTGTCTGCTGAGCTGGCTGCCCGTGGTGGGCGACCCGCTGTGCGCCGTGGCAGGCTGGCTCAAGCTGCCCTTTTGGCCGTGCATGGCCTACATGGCGATGGGCAAGTTCCTGCGCTACCTGGTGATGACCAGCGTGCTGCTGCACTTCATGCCGGGACACCTGGACTTCTAACCCCCGCCGCAGCGGGCAGCAGCAGGTTCCAGTCCACCACTCGGGTGGTATCGATGTGCACCGTGAGCTGCTCCTCGGCGGGCGAGAGCGGGCAGGCACGCACCCACTGCGCCTGCAGCACCTCGAGCGACGCTTCCGAGGCATCGCTCCCAGCCTGCGCGCGGGCACGCACGCGCTCGCGCAGCACATCCAGGGGCGCCTCGAACGAGAGGATGCGGCACGGCACCTGCAACTGCTGCGCCAATGCGATGAAGCGTGCGCGCATGGAAGCGTCCAGAAACGTGGCGTCCACCAGCACAGTGTGGCCGGCACCCAGTGCCCAACTGGCAGCCTGCGCCAGGGCCTCGTGGGTGCACAGCGAGGCCTCGGGGGTGTAGATGCCGCCCGGCACCGCCGCGCTCGACGCCTGCGGCGCCAGACCAAACAGCCGCTTGCGCTCGACGTCGGCCCGCACGCGCACCACGCCGCGCTCGGCAATGAGCGTCTGCGAGTGCGTGCTCTTGCCCGCGCCCGAAAATCCGTGGGCCAGCCACAACGCGGGAGCCCGGGGCTGCACGTAGCGAAGGGCCAGCGCCAGGTAGCGCTGCACCTCGCCCAGGCTGGCTGCATGCGCGCTGCCCGTCGTCTGGTCCAGCCGCAACGCCGCCACCCGGGCGCGCACCAGCGCCCGGTACACACGGTAGTACTGCAGCACCTGCAGGCCCGCGTAGTCGCCGGTGTGCTCGAACCACGCGTTCAGAAAGCGCCAGGCCAGGTCAGCACGGCCGCGTGCCTCGAGGTCCATCGCCAGGAAGGCGATGTCGGCCATGCAGTCGATCCAGCGCAGGACCGGGTTGAACTCGATGGCATCGAAGAGCTGGGGCTGTCCGTCAATGAGCACCAAATTGGCCAGATGCAGGTCGCCGTGGCATTCGCGCACCCACCCCGCAGCAAGGCGCTGCGCAAACACCGGCGCGAGTGCGGTGCCCTGCGCGCCACACCACTGCGCGATCTGCCCCAATGCGGCGCCCCACTCCGGCAGTGCGCGCGCCACCCCCGTCTGCAGCGCCGCAACACAGTCCTGCACGGGTGCCACAACAGCCTGCGCCGTACCCCAGCCCTGCTGCGGCGTGGCCACCGCAGCGCCGCCATGGAACTGCGCGACCTGGCGCGCCAGGGCGTCGATATGGGCAGGCTGCAGGCGCTGGTGCTCGAGCAGTTCACTCAGAAGGCCTTCCTGCGCGAACCGCCGCATGCGCACCGCAGGTTCGGCGTCTGGCGGAGCCGCATCGGTCGGCTGCAACCGCAGCGCGCCCGCTCCGCCGCTCAGCGCCACCAGGCCCAGGTACAGCGCGGGCGCCGTGCGGCGGTTGATGCGCAGCTCTTCCTCGCAGGCCGCACGCCGCAACGCAGGGGTGCTGAAATCCAGGAAATCCAGCTTCAGGGGTTTCTTGAATTTGTAGACAAAATCCCCCGCCAGCAGCAGCCACGAGATGTGCGTTTCGATCCACCCGATGGCGCCCGTGGGATGGCCGAAGGCCTGCGGGCTTTGCTGCAAGCAGCGCAACCGCTGCTCGGCGGCGGCCAGCGCGTCGTCTGGGCCCAGCGGCGGCAGGGGCAGGGGCAGGGGCAGGGGCAGGGTTTGCATCATGGCGTGCGCACCTTGACGCGCGCGCCTTCCACCAGCGCGGCAGGCGGGTACACCACCACCTGCGCCCCGGCATCCAGCCCGCTTTTCACCCAGGCATGGGTGCTGCCGCGCGCCTGCAGCACCACCGGTGTGCGGCGCACGCGCCCCCCGTCGACCACGAACACGGCCATGCGCGGCTCGGCATTCTCGGCCTCCAAAGACGCTGCGACGCCCGCAGCAGCGCCGCTGGGCAGCGGAAACAGCGCGCTCACGGGCACCAGGGTGACGTCCTGCGCCTCGCGGGTGATCACACGGGCCACCACGCGGTAGCCATCGCCCAGCGCAGCCCACTGCGCGGGCGGGCTGGTCAGGTCGATGAGCACGTTCACCCGCTGCTCCTCCACGCCCAGCGCCGACACCTTGGTGAAAGCCGCCGGCTCCACGGCGCGCACCCGCCCCTGCAGCACACCCGGGCCGCCCCAACGCTCAATGCGCACCGGGCTGCCTGCGTGCACTTGCAGCGCGTCGGTGGACAAGAGCGGCGCCACCACTTCGAGCTGCGCGGTGTCGCCCACCTCGATCAACAGCGCGCCCAGCCCCACCATGCCCTCGCTGATTTGCGCCACGCGCAA
>NZ_ACQT01000346.1 GCF_000175235.1 Acidovorax delafieldii 2AN
CCATGCACCACGGGTGCCGCCATCCCGGGGGAAATGATGGCAGCCCAGGCATTTTCTGGCACTGACTGCTAGCGCGAAGGGGCAATACACGTAAGGAGGGTGCGGGAATAACCCCACCGCCTATAATCCCATTCCTGTCGAGCCGGCTAGTCACCTAGCCGGTTTTCTTTTTCCAGATGCGCCCCGGCGCACCTCCCTGTGGGGAGTCTTTAGGTCAGGTCACCCATGTCTGATTTAAGTCTTCGACTGCAGCAGGCCGCAAGCCAACTACCAGTTTCAAGCTACTTTGACGAGGCGCTGTTCCAGCGCGAATTGGAAACCATCTTCCAGCGCGGGCCCCGCTATGTGGGGCACCA
Source organism: Acidovorax delafieldii 2AN (assembly GCF_000175235.1). Classification (GTDB taxonomy): domain Bacteria; phylum Pseudomonadota; class Gammaproteobacteria; order Burkholderiales; family Burkholderiaceae_C; genus Acidovorax; species Acidovorax delafieldii_B. Next base: position 357 of record NZ_ACQT01000346.1, read on the forward strand.
GCTTTCCGTGCCCCAGCCGGGCGACTACCACGCCCTGCCGCAGGAAGGCGAAGGGCGCGCGCTGGTGCGCAACGCCCAGGGCGGCGTGGAGCTGATCTCCAACGTCTGCCGCCACCGCCAGGCGGTCATGCTCAAGGGCCGCGGTTCGCTGAACACACAGCAAAAGGGCAGCGCGGGCGGCAACATCGTGTGCCCGCTGCACCGCTGGACCTACAAGGCCAGCGGCGAATTGCTGGGCGCACCGCATTTTGCACACGACCCTTGCCTGAACCTCAACAACTACAAGCTGCGCGAGTGGAACGGCCTGCTCTTCGAGGACAACGGCCGCGACATCGAGGCCGACCTGGCCGGCATGGGCCCGCGCGCCGAGCTCTCTTTTGAGGGCTACGCGCTCGACCGCATCGAGCTGCACGAGTGCAACTACAACTGGAAAACCTTCATCGAGGTCTATCTTGAGGACTACCACGTGGGCCCGTTCCATCCGGGCCTGGGCCATTTCGTCACCTGCGACGACCTGAGCTGGGAGTTCCAGAAACAGTATTCGGTGCAAACCGTGGGGGTGTCGTCTGCCTTCGGCCAGCCCGGCTCCGACGTGTACAAGAAATGGCACGAGGTGCTGCTGAACTACCGCAGCGGCAAGATGCCCGAGCGCGGCGCGATCTGGCTCACCTACTACCCGCACATCATGGTCGAGTGGTATCCGCATGTGCTCACCGTCTCGACGCTGCACCCCATCAGCCCGACCAAGACGCTGAACATGGTGGAGTTCTACTACCCCGAGGAAATCGCCGCCTTCGAACGCGAATTCGTTGAAGCCCAGCAGGCCGCCTACATGGAGACCTGCATCGAGGACGACGAGATCGGCGAGCGCATGGACGCCGGCCGCAAGGCCCTGCTCGAGCGTGGCGACAACGAGGTGGGCCCCTACCAGAGCCCGATGGAAAACGGCATGCAGCATTTCCACGAGTGGTACCGCGACGCCATGGGCGAGGCCGTGCCAAAGGGCTGAATACGCCGCCCAAACGTCGCCAATACGACGGACAGCGCCAAGGCGCTCTCATTAAAATAGCTGCCAGTGCTTGCCAAACAAGCGCTGGCAGCTATTTTTATTTATTGCAAAACAACGCGGAATTTGCCACCACGATGACACACACCTTGCCCAGGAACGTGATGCCCACCGCACACCGCAGCGACAGCCACGGCTTTCGCGCGGGCCTGCGTAGCGGCGCACCGATCCCCTCGGGCCGGTGCCGCGCGTGGTCGCTCTCTCTCGCGTTGCTCTAACCCCCTCTGTCCCCATGCAAGCTCTCTGGATGGTGCTGGCCGCGTTCCTGTTTGCGAGCATGGGCGTGTGCGTCAAGATCGCTTCCGGCCATTTCAACTCGGCCGAACTGGTCTGCTACCGCGGCCTGATCGGCATCGTGATCCTGTGGATGCTGGCGCGCTCACAGGGCGTGACCCTGGCCACGCGCTACCCCGGCATGCACGCCTGGCGCAGCCTGGTCGGCGTGGCGTCGCTGGGGGCGTGGTTCTACGCCATCGCCCACCTGCCGCTGGCCACCGCCATGACGCTCAACTACATGAGCAGCGTGTGGATTGCCGCCTTCCTGGTGGGCGGCGCGCTGCTGGCCTGGCGCCCCTCGGCCGCGTCGCCCCGCCCCGCGTTCCAGGGCTCGCTGGTGCTGACGGTGCTGACCGGCTTTGTCGGTGTGGTGATGATGCTGCGCCCCAGCCTCGACCAGAACCAGGCGTTTGCCGGGATGATCGGGCTCATGTCGGGCATGACGGCCGCCTTTGCCTACATGCAGGTGGTGGCTCTGTCGCGGCTGGGCGAACCCGAATCGCGCACGGTGTTCTATTTCGCGGTGGGCTCGGCCGTGGCCGGCGGCACCGCCCTGCTGGTCACCGGCACCTCGCCCTGGCCGGGCTGGCCGGCCCTGTGGCTGCTGCCCATTGGCGTGCTGGCAGCTGGCGGGCAGTTGTGCATGACCAAGGCCTATGCCAGCGCCAAGACCCAGCGCGGCACCCTGGTGGTGGCCAACCTGCAGTATTCGGGCATCGTGTTCGCGGCCATCTACAGCGTGGTGCTGTTTGGCGACCAGATTCCGCCCATCGGCTGGGCCGGCATGGTGCTGATCGTGGGCAGCGGCATCGTGGCCACCGTGCTGCGCGCCCGCGCGGCGCCCGGCACGCCGGCCGAGGAACATTGACACAATGGGGGCTGTCCGTTTGCCCCGCTGCCTGTGCGCACCCGACCGCCCATGACCTACACCACCCTCCTGTCCGCCTCCGACCTGCAAAACCTGATCGCCAGCGGTGCACCGATGATGGTGTTCGACTGCAGCTTTGATCTCACCCAGCCTTCCGCTGGCGCGCAGCAGTATGCCGACGCCCACATTCCCGGCGCCGTGTACGCCCACCTCGACACCAACCTGAGCGCCCGGCATGGCGTGCCCGGCGCCTCAGGCACCGTCACGGCGCAAGAGGCCGATGAACCGGCCTCGGGGGGCCGCCACCCACTGCCCAGCCGCGAACGCTTTGCCATGTGGCTGTCGAGCGTGGGTTTTCACAACGGCATGCAGGCCGTGGTGTACGACCGCAACGGCGCCAACTACTGCGGCCGGCTGTGGTGGATGCTCAAGTGGGTCGGCCATGAAGCGGTGGCCGTGCTCGATGGTGGCCTGCAGGCCTGG
>NZ_ACQT01000345.1 GCF_000175235.1 Acidovorax delafieldii 2AN
CGGGTGGGAACGCTGGCGCGCCCCGATGAGGGCGGCGGCGTGGCCGCGACCGCCACCGGTGCAGTGCCCGCCGGGGTGACCGCCGAGTTGTTCTAGCGCTACCAGGGGGCTTTCCACCTGCTCCCGGCAGATTCCGTTGTAATCAAGATGCGCTGCGCGCGGTGCACTGTTGGCCGGTGCGGCAGCCTTTATGGAACGGTGGATAACGGGGGCAGCGCGGCCAGCGTGCCTTCTCGTGCGCACCATCCGTGTGATGGGCATGCACGCGTTGGCCGTTCTGCGGCCTTGGAGGCAAGCGCCTTCCCGGTGGGCGCGAAAACGGCGTGCTCCAGTCCCCCGGAGGGGCGGCATGTGCTGCGCCAGGGCGTGCAAAACGGCGCACCGCCAATGAGGCGGTGGGCCGCTGGCCTGGCAAAGATGCCAGCCGCGTGGCGTATTTCAGACGCGCAGAAAAAAACCATGCAGGGGCGCACGGGATTTGGCAGTCGTTAGATAAAATTATCGAATATATCGTTTTTATCAATATTTCATGCGTGTCAATCTGCCGGTCAGCGCCATCGAGTACGACTTCCCGAGTGATGAGCTTCTGATGTCGACCACCGACAAGCAGGGGCATATGACCCACTGCAATGCAGCGTTTGCCCGGGTCAGCGGCTACTCGATGGAGGAGTTGATGGGGCAGCCCCACAACCTGGTGCGGCACCCCGACATGCCGCCCGAGGCCTTCAAGGACATGTGGGCCACCATCGGCAACGGCCGAAGCTGGCGCGGCATTGTCAAGAACCGCCGCAAGAATGGCGACTTCTACTGGGTGCGGGCCAACGTGACGCCCCTTATCGTCAACGGCAAGCCGCAGGGCTACATGTCGGTGCGCGAAAAACCTTCTGCGCAGGAAGTGCGTGCGGCCGAGGCGCTGTACGCCAAGTTGCACCGGGAACGCGAGGCGGGCGCCCGCACCTTCATCCTTCACGCCGGACGCGTGCGCCCCACGGGCTGGCGCAACTGGATCGGCATGTTGCAGCGCGCCAGCTTCACGCAGCGGCTGGCGGCAATGCTGCTGCCCGTGCTGGTCGTTGCGCTGGTACCCGCGCTGGCGGGGTGGGCGGGTGCCGCCGTGGTGGCAGCCCAGGCGGCGCTGCTGCTGGTGCTTTCGGGCCTGATTCTCTGGTGCTTTCATCGCCGCATCACGGCTGCCGTCCACGACGCCAACCGCCTGGCGCAGAACATTGCGGGCTGCAACCTCGATGGTGCGCTGTGCGAGGTGGAGGGCCGCCATCCCATGGGCATGCTGATGGAGCGCCTGAACCAGATCCAGATCAACCTGCGTGCCATCGTGGGCGATGCCCGCGTCGAGATCGGCAGTTTCGGCACCATTTCGGCCGAGATCGCCCAGGGCGCGCAAGACCTCTCGGCGCGCACCGAAACGCAGGCCAGCAGCCTGGAAGAGACAGCCGCGTCGATGGAAGAGCTGGCCAGCACGGTGCGCCAGTCGGCCGAAACGGCACAGCAGGTGCTGCGCGAAAGCGAGCACAGCGCCGAGCTTGCGCAGCGCGGCGGGCAGGCGGTGACCGAGGTGGGCGCCGTGGTGCAGGCCATCGAGCATTCGTCGCGCAAGATGGGACAGATCATCACCACCATCGAAGGCATCGCCTTCCAGACCAACATCCTCGCGCTGAACGCCGCCGTGGAAGCGGCGCGGGCCGGTGAGCAGGGCCGGGGCTTTGCCGTGGTGGCCAGCGAGGTGCGTGCGCTCGCGCAGCGCAGCGCCACGGCGGCAGGCGAGATCCGCGGCCTGATCGGTGAGTCGGGCGCGCACATCGAGCGGGGTGCGCAACAGATGCAGTCGGCCGGCGAGACCATCGAGCAGGTGGTGCGATCGGTCGCGCATGTGAACCGGCTCATGGGCCAGATCGGCGTTGCCACGCGCGAGCAGTCGGTGGGCATCTCGCAGGTGAACGACGCGGTGATGGACCTGGACGCCGTGACGCAGCAGAACGCCGCGCTGGTCGAAGAGTCTGCCGCGTCGGCCCGCTCGATGAGCGACAACGCGGGCGTGCTGGGCCGCACGCTGGCCGTCTTCCGCATGGCCTGAGGCCGCTCGGCGCCGCGCCAAAGGCGCCTTCGCTGCCAGGCCCCGCCCCCTGTGGGTGCGCCCGGCCTATCTGCGCGGCGCCACACGCGGGCGGCTCCTGCGGTGCGTCTTCGCCTGTGGGTGGATCGCTTGCTGGAGGCGGGCTGCACCTGAGCGGGACAGGGTTGATGGTGGCGCCAGTGCCGCGCTGGCGCTGGTGGGGATCGCAGAGTGCGCACTCCTTTGGCGATCCTGAAAAGGCGATCGACCCCGTGCGCCCGGACACTGCCCGGGTGCCGGCCGGGCGGGCGAATTCGTATGGGTTTGTATCATTGATGAAAATCAAGATATCTCCGCCTGCCTGGCGGAACAAATCAAGGACCCAAGCGCATGCGTGTGAATTTGCCGGTAACCCAGTACGAATACGATTTTCCAGACACCAGCATGCTGGTCTCCACCACGGATACCAAGGGCATCATCACGCACTGCAACCCGGCCTTCATCGACGCCAGTGGCTTTGACCACGACGAACTGGTGGGGCAGCCGCACAACCTCATTCGCCACCCCGACATGCCGCCCCAGGCGTTCAAGGACCTCTGGGCCACCGTGGGCCGCGGCCACACCTGGACGGGGCTGGTGAAGAACCGCCGCAAGGATGGCGGCTTCTACTGGGTGCGTGCCAACGTCACGCCCATCATGGAAAACGGCAAGCCGCGCGGCTACCTGTCGGTGCGCACCAAACCCGGCCGCGCCGAGGTGCAGCTGGCTGAGTCCCTGTATGCGCGCCTGCGCGCCGACCTGGCAGCGCAGCGCGAAACCATTCGCTTGCGCCACGGCCAGGTGGTGTACCCCGGGCTGCGCGGCCTGCTGCAGCGGCTGCAGCAGGTATCGGCCACCCAGACGCTGGCCCTGATGCTGCTGGGCGTGGTGCTCGCCGGCATGCTGCCCCGCTGGCTGGGCGGTGAGGGCGCGGGCGTGG
>NZ_ACQT01000344.1 GCF_000175235.1 Acidovorax delafieldii 2AN
AGAGCGGAAGGTGCTGGATGGGGAAGATAGCCTTTCCGTCGACGAAAAATGACTAGTCAAGCAAATTGTTTGTTATATAAAAATAAATCTGCAGAAGAAAAAGTTTGTTTCTTGGGTCGTCTGACGTAGTTGATTTTTGATCGGTATTTTTTGCGCCCGAGGCTGGGCTTCGCAGGAAACGAAAATGATCAAGGTTTTCAACCATTATTTTCGCCGACGGACCATGTTGCAAATCATGGCGTATTCAACCTTGATAGTGGGTACGCTGGTCGTTTCGTTGACGCTGCAGGCGGGCATGGGGGCTTTCAATGCAGCCGCAATTTCTGCAGGTATCGTTCGCGGGATCTTGGTTGCTATCGGGATTCTTGCTGTCAATTTTGCACTCGGTCTGTATGAAAGACCCAGTCAAATGACTATCGGTCAAATCCGGGCGCGGGCCGTTCTTTCCTTTCTGTTTTCTGTGGCCATTGTCAGTGGCATATTTTTTGTATTGCCCTTGCAATCCCCATACCAGAACGAGCGAACGCTGATTACGTTGTTGCTCATCGTCAGTGGCACGCTGGTCGTCCGGCTGTTTGGAGGGGAAATATTTCCTGTCCCCTACAGGCGTCGGCGTGCGCTGATATTTGGTACAGGAACGCGTGCATGCATCGTGGGACAATCGTTGCAGGAGAATGATCCGAGCATTGAATTGGTAGGCTATTTCTCTGGCCCTCAGGAAAAAGAACCCGCCGTTGCCCGATCGAGCATTATTTCGTCTGCGAACACACTGACCGACGCGGTGAGAAAACACCGTGTGGATGAAATTGTGGTGGCCCTGAACGAGCGTCGCGGTGGCAGCATGCCGCTGCGTGAGTTGCTCGACTGCAAACTCAATGGGGTGCAGGTGATTGATATTGCCACTCATTTCGAGCATTTTCTAGGGCAGATACATCTTGAGGCGGTGTCAGCTGGGTGGTTGATTTTTGGCGAGGGCTTTAAACAGGGCGTGGTGCGCTCAACGATCAAATGGTTTTTTGACGTCATAGGATCAAGCCTCTTGTTGCTGATCGCCTCTCCCGTAATGCTTGTCACTGCGCTATTGATATTTATCGAGAGTGGCGGGCCTGTGCTCTATCGCCAAGAGCGCGTGGGGCTCAATGGCAAGATCTTCAATGTGATCAAGTTCCGCAGCATGCGCACGGATGCCGAAAAAGACGGAACCCCCCGCTGGGCCAGTGCCGGAGATGCGCGGGTTACGCGGGTGGGAAAACTGATCCGGAAGACGCGCATTGATGAACTCCCCCAACTGCTTTGCGTGCTCAAGGGGGATATGAGCCTGGTGGGACCTCGGCCGGAGCGTCCCTATTTTGTGGATCGCCTCAGGCAGGAGATTCCGTATTACGCGTTGCGGCATGGCATCAAGCCGGGGTTAACCGGATGGGCCCAAGTGCGCTATCACTACGGTGCGTCGGTCAAAGACACGGAGCAGAAGTTGCAGTACGACCTGTATTACGTCAAAAACCATTCTTGGTTCCTGGATCTGGTCATCCTGTTCGAAACGGTGGGGGTTGTCCTGACAGGAAAAGGCGCGCAATAGCATTGGTGCTGCCCGAAGCCGCTTGTTGTCCAGAAGTGCCTCGTGTTTGCAAACCGCGTTCTGAGCACAGGCGCAGAGGATTCAGGGGCCTCCTCGGACTACCTGCAAGGAGTGCTCTGGTTTTGTGGCGGGGCGCGAGCGTCGTGACGGTGCGTAGGCGTGTGGTAGGGCACCGCCATGCCCGGGCTCGATTTCAATACCGTTGCCTGCGCCGGAGTTCTGGCGTGCTCTCCGCATGGGCACCCTTCGACGCATTTCTGGCTCGGTCCGGCCTCTGGTTACGATCAGGGCAATGAAACTCGTGAACTTTATTGGATTGAGCCATTCTCCCTACGATGCCGCCATCATCGACCTGGATGGGACGATGGTGGATACGCTGGGGGACTTTTCCGAAGCACTCAACCGCATGTTGCAGGATCTGCGCCTTCCGGCGATTGCCGCAGGCCAGATCGAGCAGATGGTGGGCAAGGGGTCGGAACATTTGCTGCGATCTGTGCTGAAACATGTCCTGGCGCTTGCTGGGCAAGCGTCAGAAGCTATCAATATTGAGTCTCTCTACCCGGCCGCATGGGCCAGCTACCAGCGCCACTATCTGGCAGTCAATGGTCAGCACGCGCTGGTTTATCCGGGGGTGGAGGAGGGACTTCATGCCTTGCGCCATGCCGGTCTGCGGCTGGCGTGCCTGACCAACAAGCCGACCTCGTTTGCTGTGCCACTGTTGCGTGCCAAAGGTCTGGACAGCTATTTTGCAAAGGTGTTCGGGGGCGATAGCTTCGAGAGAAAAAAGCCCGACGCATTACCGTTGCTGAAAACCTGTGAAGCCTTGCAATCAGAGCCTGCGCGGACGCTCATGGTGGGCGATTCTTCCAATGACGCACAGGCGGCCCGCGCCGCTGGCTGCCCGGTGGTGTTGGTCACCTACGGCTACAACCACGGCCTGCCGGTACGAACCGTGGATGCGGACGGTTACGTGGACTCGCTGGCGCACCTGTTGGCCTGAGCGGAGCATCAGGCATTTGCCGCGATGGCCGGCTGTGGGTAGGTCAGGTGTGCGGTGGAGGGCGTGGACGCTGCCACCTTGGGCCGCATCGCGGGTGCTGGCGTGGGCGCATGGCCGGCAGGCGCCAGCTTGAACACGGCCACGGCATCCACCAGTTGGCCCGCCTGGGCCTTGAGGCTGCCGGCGCCGGCCGCCATTTCTTCCACCAGCGCGGCGTTCTGCTGCGTGGCCTGGTCCATCTGGGTGACTGCCTCGCCCACCTGGGCCACACCGGCGCTTTGCTCGCTGCTGGCCGCGCTGATCTCGCCCATGATGTCCGTCACGCGGCGGATGGCGCTCACCACTTCCGTCATGGTGGCGCCGGCCTTGTCCACCAGCCGCGTGCCCTGCTCCACGCGCTCCACGCTGGTGTCGATCAGGCCCTTGATCTCCTTGGCTGCTTCGGCGCTGCGCTGGGCCAGGCTGCGCACCTCGCCAGCCACCACGGCAAAGCC
>NZ_ACQT01000343.1 GCF_000175235.1 Acidovorax delafieldii 2AN
CCGCGCGCCGCCCGCTCACCGAAGTGCGCAATGTGATGACGGCCAACGCCCTGGGCATTGCGCCCGACCTGCGGGTGAACGACGCCTGGCAGACCCTGGCCGAGCACCAGGTCGCGCAGGCCCCGGTGGTGGACGCCCTGGGCCGCGTGATCGGGCTGCTGCTGCGTGCCGACATGGCGCCGCTGGACCTGCTGCCCGAACCCGGCGCGGTGAAGCAGGCCATCGACCTGGCGCGCCGCCCGGTGTCCGAAGTGATGGTGAGCCCGGTGCCCACGGTGTCGCCCGACACCGAACTGCGCCGCGTGGCGGCCGTACTGCTCGGCACGGGTCTGCCCGGCCTGCCGGTGACCGATGAAGCCGGCGTGCTGGCAGGGTTCATCTCGCGCACCGACATCCTGCGGGCCGTGGCGGCCGATCCGCCGCTGGACCTGTGGAGCGGGCCGGCCCTGCCGCTGTGACGGCACTGGCACCTCCGTTGCAGAAAATATGCACCAGAACCGCCTGCTGCGCTGATGCAGTGGGCGCCATCAGCTATCAAAAACAAAGCATGCGAGTGGCTGTGCGGGTTGGGCGGGCCCCTTCCGCGATCCGGTGTGCGGGTGTGCCGGTGCCCTGGGGGCGGCCCTGCCGGTCGGTGCCTGCGGCTGGAGGGCCATCGCCCCGCCGCAGCAATGGCCGGGATGGACCGAAATGCACCGAATCCGCCGGTAGCGCTTGTCCACAAAGCGCCACCAGCTATCGATAAAAGAGCAACCGAGCGACTGCTCAGTGGCCTGCAGGCCCCGTCTCGGGTGATCGCTCGCGGATCTCCAGCCCCGTGGCCGGGTCGATGCGAAGCCCCTTGGGCAGGGGGAACTTGATGGTTTCTTCGATGCCTTGCATCTTGCGCACCGAGACGGCGCCCAGCGCCTTGATGCGCTCGATCACCTGCTGCACCAGGATCTCGGGGGCCGACGCGCCCGCCGTGAGGCCCACGCGGGCGATGCCGTCGAACCACTCGTGGCGCAGCTCGTCCACGCTGTCCACCATGTAGGCCGTGGTGCCCAGGCGGGCCGCCAGCTCGCGCAGCCGGTTGCTGTTGGAACTGGTGGGGCTGCCCACCACGATCACCAGATCCACCTGCGGGCTCAGCAGCTTGACGGCGTCCTGCCGGTTTTGCGTGGCGTAGCAGATGTCCTGCTGCTTGGGCTCGCGCACCTTGGGGAAGCGCGCGCGCACGGCGGCGGTGATCTGGGCGGCATCGTCCACGCTCAGCGTGGTCTGCGTCACCACCGCCAGCTTCTCGGTCTGCGTTGGCTGCACGCGGGCCACATCGGCCACGTCTTCCACCAGGTGGATGCCGTGGTCGAGCTGGCCCATGGTGCCTTCCACCTCGGGGTGGCCCTTGTGGCCGATCATGATGAACTCGTAGCCCTCTTTCGCGAGCTTGGCCACCTCGACGTGCACCTTGGTCACCAGCGGGCAGGTGGCGTCAAAAATGCTGAAGCCGCGTGCCTGGGCCTCCTGCTGCACCGCGCGGCTCACGCCGTGGGCGCTGAAGACCAGCGTGGCACCGGGCGGCACTTCGCTCAGTTCTTCAATGAAGATGGCGCCCTTGGCCTTGAGGTCGTTGACCACATAGGTGTTGTGCACGATCTCATGGCGCACGTAGATGGGGCGGCCAAACTTTTGCAGCGCACGCTCGACGATCTCGATGGCGCGGTCCACGCCGGCGCAAAAGCCGCGCGGCTCGGCCAGCAGGATTTCCTGGGGTTTCTGCATGGCTCAGAGCACGCCGATGATCTGCACTTCGAACGTCACCGGCTGGCCGGCCAGGGGGTGGTTGAAGTCGAACAGCACGGCGCCATCTTCGCGCACCTGCATCACGGCGCCGGCATAGTGGCCCTGGCCGTCGGGGGTGGGGAACTGCACCACGTCGCCCACGTGGTATTGCTCGTCAGGGTCGCCCAGTTCGCTCAGCAGCTTGCGGGCCACCCATTGCTGCATGTCGGCATTGCGCTCGCCAAAGGCCTCGCCAGCGGCCAGCTCGAAGGTGGCGTGCGTGCCTTCGGGCAGGCCCAGCAGGCGCTGTTCCATGGCCGGCGACAACTCGCCCGTGCCGAGCGACAGCGTGGCAGGCTTGTCCTCGAACGTGTTGATCACATCCCCTGCCGGACCAGCCAGGCGGTAATGCAGCGTGAGGAAGGAGCCCGACTGGACGGTGGATGGGGAGGCGGCGGTAGAGGTCATGAAAGTCCCGATAAACTGACCTGCATTGTAGAAAACGGGGCAAAGCCCTACGCCCCAGCGCCCCTGACAGGCGTCAATAACCCTGCGCCATGCCCCTCAAAGACCTGCCCCCGGATGCCCAGCCGCGCGAAAAACTGCTGGCGCGCGGCCCCGCCGCCCTGGCCGATGCCGAGCTGCTGGCCATCCTGCTGCGCACCGGCATCGTGGGCAAAGGGGTACTGCAAATGGCGCAGGAGCTGCTCGACCCGCCCGGCGTCGACCCGGCCACGGGCTGCATCACCGGTGGTTTTGGCGGCATTGCCGGGCTGCTGCACACCAGCGCGGCCGATCTCGAACGCATCAAGGGCCTGGGCCCCGCCAAGCGCGCCGAGCTGGTGGCCGTGCTCGAACTCGCCCGCCGCGCCCTGGCCCAGCAATTGCGCGAGCGGGAGGTGTTCGACTCGCCCGACGCCGTGAAGCACTACCTGCAGCTGCACCTGGGCGCCAAGGGCCACGAGGTGTTTGCCGTGCTGTTTCTCGACAGCCAGAACCGCCTGCTGGCCATGGAGGAACTCTTCCGGGGCACGCTCACGCAGACCAGCGTGTACCCGCGCGAGGTGGTGCTGCGCGCCCTGCACCACCAGGCCGCCGCCGTGGTGCTGGCCCACAACCACCCCAGCGGCAGCGTAGCGCCCAGCCGGGCCGACGAAGCCCTGACGCACACCCTCAAGACCACGCTGGCGCTGGTGGATGTGCGCGTGCTCGACCACGTCATCGTCGCGCCCGGCCAGGCCCTGTCGATGGCCGAGAAGGGGCTGGTGTGACGCAGCCCGCGCCCACCGCCCTGCAGGCGGCCCTGATCCGTG
>NZ_ACQT01000342.1 GCF_000175235.1 Acidovorax delafieldii 2AN
GCACGGGCACCGCCGGGTGCGGCGCCTGTACCGGGCGCGCGAAGGCCCGGCGAAAGCGCCCCGCCTTATTGCGGCACGAAACCGCTCGACTTGATGATGCGGCGCCAGGCTTCGGTATAGGCCTGCTCGCGCGCCGCGAGCTGCTGGGGCGTCATGAAGCCCACGGTGAGGCCCATGGCCGTGAGGTGCTCGCGCACGTCGGGCTCGGCCACCACCTTGGCCAGCGCCACCGAGAACTGGGTGATGAATTTCTGCGAGGTGCCGGCCGGTGCATAGAAGCCGTAATAGGGCAGATCCTCAAAGCCCTTGAGGCCCAGCTCGTCGAACGTGGGCACGTTGGGCATGGCCGCCTGGCGCTTGGTGCCCAGCACCGCCACCACCTGCACCTTGCCGGCCTTGTGGTTCTCCATGAAGTCCTGCACCGAGCCCACGCCCGCGCCAATCTGGTTGCCCAGCATGTCGGCCATCATGGGCGCCGCGCCGCGGTAAGGCGCCGAAACCAGATCGAGGCGGTATTTCTGCCCCACCAGCTTCACGAGGAACTCCGGCGTGGACGCCGGCGCCGGAATGCCCACGGCGCCCTTGCCGCCGCCCTGCGTGCGAACCCACTGCACATAGTCGCCAAACGTCTTGGCCGGGGTGCCGCCCGATACGGCGAAGGCGTTCACGAAGGTGGCGAAGCCGCCCACGGGCACGAAATCGTGCTCGGGCTCGTAGCCGGGATTCTTCACCACCAGCGGCAGGATGGAAATGGTGTGGTCGTGCGTGAGAAACACCGTGGTGCCATCGGGCGGTGATGCCTTGAGCACCTGGGCGGCAATCTGCCCGCCGGCCCCCGGGCGGTTTTCGACCACCACCGGCACCCCCAGGGCGTCCTTGAGGCGGTCGGCCAGCGAACGCGCAATGGCATCGGTTCCGCCGCCCGGAGGAAAGCCCACCAAGATGCGCAGGGGCTTGGCCGGCTGGGCCATGGCCGTGGACAGGGCCATGCCCGCCAGCAGGGCTGCCGTGCCACGCAGGGCGCGCGAGATCAGGGTGCGACGCAGAGACAACATATCCAGACTCCTCAGGAGAAAAACCGGGCAGAGAGCGTGCGATCCGGGCGGCACCGTGGCGGGGCAAGGCCTCAGCCCCGTGCAGCCTTCGCGCCTGGCAGGGCCATACGCTATCGAATACAGAGCACCTTGCAAAAGTGCAGCAAGCGCTACAGCCTTATTTGATACAAAATCAGCCCGCCAGGCGCGCCTGGTGCCGCGCGATCTGCGCGCGCACCTGCGCGGGGGCCGTGCCACCCAGCGTGTTGCGCGCATTGAGCGAGCCGCGCAGGCTCAGGCACTCGTACACGTCCTTGTCGATCTGCGGATGGAAACCCTGCAGCACCGTCAGCGGCAGCTCCGACAGGTCGCAGGCGTGCGCAGTGGCCGCCTTCACGGCGTGGGCCACGGTTTCGTGCGCGTCGCGGAAGGGCAAGCCCTTCTTCACCAGGTAGTCGGCCAGGTCGGTGGCGGTGGCGTAGCCCTTCTTGGCCGCGTCTTCCATGGCCTGGGCGTTCACGGTGATGCCGCCTTCCTTGGCGCCGGTGGCTGGGTTCACCTGGCCGCCGACCATCTCGGCGAAGATGCGCAGCGTGTCCTTGAGCGTGTCCACCGTGTCGAACAGCGGTTCCTTGTCTTCCTGGTTGTCCTTGTTGTAGGCCAGGGGCTGGCCCTTCATCAGGGTGATCAGCCCCATCAGGTGGCCGACCACGCGGCCGGTCTTGCCGCGCGCCAGTTCGGGCACGTCGGGGTTCTTCTTCTGCGGCATGATCGAACTGCCGGTCGTGAAGCGGTCGGCAATCTTGATGAAGCCGAAGTTCTGGCTCATCCAGATGATGAGCTCTTCGCTGAGACGGCTCACGTGCACCATGCACAGGCTGGCAGCAGCCGTGAACTCAATGGCGAAGTCGCGGTCGCTCACGGCGTCCAGGCTGTTGTGGCACACGCCGTCCATGGCGAGCGTGCGCGCCACGCGCTCGCGGTCCAGCGGGTAGGTGGTGCCGGCGAGAGCCGCTGATCCCAGCGGCAGCACGTTGGTGCGGCGGCGCACCTGCGCCATGCGCTCGGCATCGCGGGAGAACATCTCCACGTAGGCCAGCAGGTGGTGGGCGAAGCTCACGGGCTGGGCCACCTGCAGGTGGGTGAAGCCGGGCAGGATGACGTCCACGTTCTTTTCCGCCACTTCCACCAGCGCCTTTTGCAGATCGGTCAGCAGTCCGCCGATCAGGTCGATCTCGCCGCGCAGCCACAGGCGCACGTCGGTGGCCACCTGGTCGTTGCGGCTGCGGCCGGTGTGCAGGCGCTTGCCAGCGTCGCCCACGAGCTGGGTCAGGCGCGCCTCGATGTTCAGGTGCACGTCTTCCAGGTCGAGCTTCCACTCGAACGCGCCCGATTCGATTTCAGCGGTGATCTGCGCCATGCCGCGCTGGATGTCGGCATGGTCCTGCGCGCTGATCACGCCCTGCGCGGCCAGCATCTCGGCATGGGCCAGGCTGCCCGCGATGTCGGCCTGCCACAGGCGCTTGTCGAAAAAGACGCTGGAGGTGTAGCGCTTGACGAGGTCGCTCATGGGCTCGGAAAAGAGTGCGGACCATGCCTGCGCCTTGGTGTCGAGCTGGTTGTGGGACGGGGCGGAGGATTGGCTGGTGGGCATGTGACGGCAATAATTGGGTGGAACTGACACCCGGAACACCCGGATGCCTCATGCAAAACAAGCAAATTTTATCGACCCAGCCCCTGGACCTGGATTTCGCATCCCCGCGCCCGCAGGCGCGGGCCACGGTGCAGCGCGCGCTGGTGTTCGATGCATGCCATGTGGGCGTGGTGCTGCGCGCCGTGCTGTTCGTGGAAACCGTGCTGGGCGTGGGCGCGTTGTATGGCGCCGACACCCTGCTGGAGTGGCTGGCCCGCCTGTCGTTGCTGACCGGCGGCGCGCTGCCCGCAACGCTGGTCTGGCTGATCGCGGCGTGCAGCCTCAAAACCCTGCTGCAGCGCCTGGGCACCAACGGCCAGTTCGCGGCCGGCGTGGTGCTGGGTGCGGCGGCGGGACTG
>NZ_ACQT01000341.1 GCF_000175235.1 Acidovorax delafieldii 2AN
GCCTGCAGCACGACCACGCCTGCATGGCCGACGACTGGGCCGCCGCACGCCTGCCGCTGCAGGCCCTGATGGAGGGGCGGCAGGCCGCGTTCAGCGAGGCCGACGGCGCCGCGTTCGACCGCTTTGTCGGTCGTTACGACCGCCATATCCGCGATGAAGAAACCGTGGCCTACCCAGCAGCCCAGACCTTGCTGGCAGCGCCGGCCCTGGAAGCCATGGGCTCCGAAATGGCCGCCCGGCGCAAGGCGCCGACACCAGCGCGGTAGCGCTTCAAAAAGTATAGCGGTTTGCGCAGGCGGGATGAGCGCATCGGCCTGATTGGACTGATATTGGCGTCGCCAAGGGCGACGCCAGCCATTCCCCAAGGGCACGGCGCACCGCGCATCTGCGGCCTGGGGCGTTGGATACTGGCGGGCTACCGCCATGCGCCTTCGTCTCCCCCTGCCTTTCATCGCCCGTGTGGCGTCCACCCTGGCCCTGGCCTGGGCCGCAGCAGCGGCCTGCGTGGCGCTGCACACCCCGCTGCCCTGGATGATCGGCCCGCTGCTGGCCACTTCGCTGCTGTCCATGGCCGGTGCGCCCACCGAGAGCTGGGCACCGCTGCGCAACGGCGGGCAGTGGGCCATCGGCGCCTCGTTGGGGCTTTATTTCACGCCGCAGGTCGTGGCGCTGGTGGCCAGCCTGTGGTGGGCGATCGGGCTCGGCATTGTGTGGGCCCTGGTGCTGGGCTGGCTGTTTGGTGCCTGGCTGTACCGGCTGCATGCGCCGCGCATGCATGGGGTGCCCGCGTCGATGATGCGTGCCACCAGCTATTTTTCGGGGGCCATCGGTGCGGCGTCCGAGATGACGCTGCTGGCCGAGCGCGAAAATGCCCGCACCGACCTCGTGGCGGCCAGCCACAGCCTGCGGCTGCTGATCGTCACGGTGACCATTCCGTTTGCGCTGCAATGGAGCGGCCTGCACGGGCTGGCCGTGCTGCCACCCACCATCCGCCTCGTCGACGGGCCGGGGCTGGTGCTGCTGGCGCTGCTGACGGGTGCGGGGGCGCTGGTGATGGACCGGCTGGGCCGGGCCAATCCCTGGTTCATGGGGGCGCTGGTGGTGTCGATGGGGCTCGCCATGGCCGATCTCACGCTGTCGGCCGTGCCCCAGTGGTTGGTCAATGCGGCGCAGCTCGTCATCGGGGTGAGCCTGGGCGTGCGCTTTCGGGCCGACTTCCTGCACACAGCGCCCCGCTGGCTGGCCTCGGTGGTGGTGGGCACGCTGGGGCTGATGGCCCTGTGCGCGGCATTTGCGGCACTGCTGGCGTGGTGCACGGGGTTGCCGTGGGTCACGCTGCTGCTGGGCACCTCGCCGGGCGGCATCACCGAAATGGCCATCACGGCCAAGGTGCTGCAACTGGGGGTGCCGGTGGTGACGGTGTTCCAGGTCTGCCGCCTGATTGCCGTGCTGATTCTGGTCGAGCCACTGTTCCGCCGCATTTACCCCGTGCGCGATTGACGGGGCTGCCGGGGCGGTCATTTCTGGGACGAAGGAGTGGCCCGGCGTCGTGTGCTGCGGCGGGACCGAGGCGTCTGCGGGCCAGGGGGCGGGCAGTAACGCCTCTCAGGAGCGCGGGGCGGGACGTTGGTGAGCGTGCAAAGAAGGGGGTACTGCCAAGCACTGCCAAAGTGGCGCCGCCAGGAAGATTCGCCAATGCAGCCTATGCGGATGCATCGCAGGGTGGGGTGGCACAAGGTGCGGTGCGGCCGGACCTTGACACCGCTTTGGACCCGCGGGCCCCAGGGATTCGCTCGCTTCAGCCCCACCCACACGCCGCCACCCAATGCGCGGGCGCCGGCCGCGGCGGCATGCAATCCAGAGGCTTCACGCCCCCGTTGTCGCGTTCCCGTCAGTGCATGACCACCGGATTTTGGGCCAGGCCGGCGTAGCGGTCGAGCGCATCTTCCACCTCTTCCTGGGTGGGCGTCTCGCGCTGCCAGGCCAGGATCTGCTGCTGGAACATCTCGGCCCACGAGCCGTCCAGATACACCTCCTTGCCCGAGCGCTTGTCCACAATCTCAAAGCCATGGCGGGCCAATTGCGGGGTGGGGGGCGCAGTGTCGTTCAGGGGCGTTTCTTGTTGCTCCACGGCGTCGGGCAGCATGTGGACCACCACAAAAGAGTCGGAGTCGTAGAGCATTTGCATGGCGTTCCCTCGGTCAATATAAGGATCAGATGACAGCGGGCGGGCAGAGTTCAAGTCCCCCGGTGCACCAGGCAAGAGGCACGGCGCGCAACGCCGGCCGCCCCTGGAACACCTGCCTTGCAGTATTTCATGAAAAGGCCCGGGGGGCTGGCTTGAAGGGCTATTTCGCCCGGATGGCGTCTGCGAGCAACACAACCCGGCGCGGGCGCGTGGCCGGTGCCGGCGCTGTCAGGGCGGGCCGCTGCTGCGCAGGCGCAGATCGGCGAAGTCGCCGTTGGCCTGGGTCAGCCGGATGCGCACGGGCAGGTAGCCCAGCGCGGGCGCAAGCCAGAGTTCGGCTTTCTGGTCGTAGTCGCGGCGCGGCAGGCGTTGCAGCTTCAGGGCCGGTGTGGGGCCGGCGGGCAGATCCAGGGTTTCCTGCCCCTCGACCGAAAACGTCCAGCGGTCGGCGCTGCGGGCACTGACGGTGGTGAGCGTGATCTGGGTGCCCGGCACGAAGCGCCCCGGGTCGGCAGCCAGCAGGGCGCCCAGCTGGATGAACACGCTCAGGCGGTCCTGCGCGCCGGCTCCCAGGGCGGCGTTGGGGGTGTTGGCGCTGAACGTGACGCGCTTCTGGGCGTGGTCGAAGTGGGCGGCCTGTTCGCTGCGCGAGCGGTCGGCAAAGCGCTCGGGCTGCAGCCCCTGGGGCGTGACCTGGCCCACGCTGCTTTGCGAGCGGGTGCCCACGAGAAAAGCGCTGACTTCCTGGCGCGCCTCGTAGCGGCTGCCGTCGTGCTGCCATACCAGTTCGGCGCGGGCCTTGTAGTCGAATTTCTTGGCCTGCCCGTTCACGTCAAACCCCAGGCGCACGGGCGGTGGCAGGCGCACGGCGGGGGCAGCGGTGCTGGCCGAGCTGCCGGGTGATCCGCCCGGCGGGGTGATG
>NZ_ACQT01000340.1 GCF_000175235.1 Acidovorax delafieldii 2AN
AAAAGCTAGCACTGGCGCGGAGGTGGTGTTGGTAGATCGTTGATTTCATTGACTTTCCTGTTCACTTTCAAATCTGCGATTCGTGGCGTCAAACCGTGGTCGGTTTCATCCATTGGTGCCAGTTATCGATGCATTTGGCCGCGAAGGCAGGATTTGGTCAGCATAGCGGTCAACCGGGAAGCGAAACACACCCCGCAAGTTGATGCTCTCCAGCCTGGTGGGCGCAATCTTCCCGATCAGTTCCGGTGGAATGACCTGGCGGCGGTTCGACCAGCGATCCAGGACCGCCTGCATCTGTGAGGTATTCCACGCCATCACGATGTTGGCCATCAGGCTCAACGCATCGGCCACAGCCTGCATTTCATCGACACGTTTGGCCTGCGCCGGGCTGATCCGGCCGGTATAAATGGCGCGCTTGAGGGCGTTAACAGCCTCGCCCCGATTGAGCACCCGGCGCAACTCGTTCCTGAAAGCGTCCTTGACAAAGTAGTCAGCCAAAAACGCCGTACGCAGCAACCGCCCCAATTGCACGCCAGCCTCATAGATTGGATCGCCCTGGGCGGCAGAACCGAACCGCGCAAGAGCTGCCACCGCACTGGCATGTCCGCTCATGACCGAGGCTGCCAGGTGCACCAGACTATCCCAATGCTTTTCGATCAAAGCGACGTCGACATTGGCTTCGCACACCGCAGCGATTTCTGCGGGCACTTTGGTGCCGCGTGGCACAAAGAGGTGGCGCTGTTTGAGTTCCTTCAACCGCGGGCAAAGATCAAAACCAAGCAAACGGGCATGTGACATGGCAAAGTCGGTGTAGCCATGGGTATCCACAGCAAGCTGGCTGGTCTCCAGCTTTTCTTGGCGGATGACACCTTCAATGGCCACGCCCGCCTGGCGCTCATTGAGCACAAAGGGCTGCGCATGGAAGATGCCCCACCGGTCTTTTACATGGGAGTAGATTCCAATGGAAGGTGTGTTGCGCCGAGGATCAAGCCGGGCTTGCCACACCCGTTTGGTGGTCTCCATGCTCATCATGTCAGAAGATGCCAAATCGGACCGCCCCCAGGTGGCGGCAATCGGGTGTCGCTGCATGAATTCCAGCACAGCCTGGCAGGCCTGGCTCAGACGCCGTTCGTCCCGCGCCCAGCGCATGGCCTGGCGAATGCTGGTGGCAGACAATTGCGGAATCATGCGCGCGCATTCGACCGCAGTCAGACTGGTGCCGTGGGCCATGATGCCGGCATAGACCATCAGCAGCTCGTCGGTAGAGCGCGGCTCACGTCCGAGCATGATCCAGCTAAAGCGCACCTGGGCGTCAACGGCCAGAATCACTTCCGGCAATTGAACCTCACCGATGCGGTGATCCAAAGCCGCGCGCAGCTTGGTCACTTCTGGGTCTTCGTCCTCTGCGGGCAATGGCGACAAATGGAGTTCATCATCCACGCGCAGTACGCCACTGCGGGCTGCAGCGGCCACCGCATCGACACCGGCAGTTACTCTGGCCAGCAAAGGCTTCAAGAAAGTGGCAGCCTTGCTGGGTAACGATAGACGGGCATAGTGTTTCTTGGACTCTGCCTGCCAACGCTCGTCCGTGAAGAACAAGCGCGCACGACCCCGAAAGCTCAGGCTGTGCTCAATCCAGACCGAGCCATTGCGCACCGCGCGGCGCAGGGCAAACAGGGTGGCCACCTCCAACGCCTGAAACGCCCGTTCCCGGTCTGGGCTGGAGATCGAAACCTGCCAGATCATTCCCAGACTTGGTGCCACCACTTCAACTGGCAGCTTTCTGGATCCTTTGAGATATAAAGCTTGCAGCTTGGCAAGGTACTCGATGGCAGGATGCTCGCCGGTGGCCTGCCAGGGCAGCTTTGCAATGGCGACGAGCAACGACCGCACGGGGCGAATTCCATCAATCAATCCCTCGCGGACCAGGGAGGCCCTGCTCGGTGGTTTGCGTTTCTGGGTTTCGGTGATCAAGGCTTCAAGACGGGCACGCAACTCAGCATCTGGCACCGCACCTTGCGCGCTCAAGGCAACAAGTTCGCCGAGCAGCGTTTTGTACATTGCGGCCCAATTGACGGTAGCGGGGACATCGGCGGCAGCCTGACGCCACAGATCGGCGATCCGGCGCTGCACCATAAGGATCAACTGGTCTGTGGTGGTGAACAGGCAATACCGAAGAAAGCATGCGACCTCCACGGTGCGCGCTGGCTCTTTGATCTTGGCTCCGGCTGAGGGCGGCCTGGAGACAAGTCGGCGCGCGTAGCGGCGCAAGATGAGATCGGGGATGTCTGCCAGGTGCTTATGAACGTCCAGCGTGTAAAGCAGGTCGATGCGCTCCAGTACCTCGCTGATTTGGCGGGTTGAGTGTTTCGCCGGTGCAGCCCATAGCCAACTCTGCTGGGTTTGTCCATCTGGGCGCAGCTCTGAAACTGAGGCTCGCCAGCGATCAAGTGTTGCTGGATCAACGCTGGCGGCGATGGCGGTGCCTGTTTCAACTTCAAGCTGGGCAAGTGCCGCCGCAATCAGTGTCCGAATTGCCCGCTCGTGCACGATCACCAGCTTGTTCTTGTACAGCCATTGACGCGCCCGCACGAGTAGCTGATCGCGGTCGGCGCAGCGCGCCACTTCGTCGCGCAGTTCACGTACCAGTGAGCGGCGCTGGTGCTCGCTCATCCACTGGAATCCAAGGACCGTGCAGGCTACTTGTTGGTGATCGAATAGCGTGCGCCCGCGTTCATACATGGCTCTCAGCGAGGCGACTTCTGGTGCTGCAATGCCAAGCTCGTTGCCAAGGTGGCGCCACAAGGCTACTGGAATTACCCGAAAGGCACCGAGCAAACGCCCACTCATGCGCAGGAAACCAATATGGAGCGCCAGACCAAGCTTGTGGGAATCACCTCGGCGTGCATTGATTGCGTCGCGCTCGGCACCATCGAAGGTGAAAAATGCCTTCATCTCGAAGTCGCTGATATCGCGGGGGAGCCCACGCATCCCCAAAAACGTTGTGTGCCAACCCTGCATCGTGAACCTCAAAAGTGGGAGGCCACCATACCCGTTTACAAAGCGAACAGGAAAGTCAATGAAATCAACGGTCTACCCAGACCACCCCCGCGCCAGTGCTAGCTTTG
>NZ_ACQT01000339.1 GCF_000175235.1 Acidovorax delafieldii 2AN
CTTGCGTACACTGCCCCGCATGAGCCGCACCCCCGACACCATCAGCACCCTGCGCGACGTGCTGGGCCACTGCCGCACCATCGCGGTGGTGGGCCTGTCGCCGCAGTGGCACCGCCCCAGCTTTTTCGCCGCCAAGTACATGCAGGCGCACGGCTACCGCATCGTGCCCGTGAACCCGGTGGTGGCCCGCGAGGGCGGCAGCATCCTGGGTGAGCCCTGCCACGCCAGCCTGCACGAGGCCGAACAGGCCATCGCGCGCCAGGGCGGCCGCATCGACATGGTGGACTGCTTTCGCAAGAGCGAGGACATTCCGCCGCTGGCCGAGGAAGCGGTGGCCATTGGCGCGCGCTGCCTGTGGCTGCAGCTCGGCGTGGTGCATGAAGAAGCCGCCCAGCGCGCCGAGGACGCGGGCCTGCAGGTCATCCAGAACCGCTGCGTGAAGATCGAGCACGCACGCCTGTTCGGCGGCCTGGGCTGGATGGGCGTGAACACCGGCGTGATCACCGCCAAGCGGCTGCGGCAGCTCCCTTATTGATAGCTGCCAGCGCTTGCCAGATAAGCGCCGGAGGCACTTTTTATTCAAAAACCATGGCCCACACACCTTCTTCCGGCACCGACCACGCCTACGGCTTCGGCACCCGCGCCATCCACGCCGGCGCCCAGCCCGACCCGGTGACCGGCGCCCGCGCCACGCCCATCCACCAGACGACCAGCTTCGTGTTCGACGACGCCGAGCACGCCAGCAGCCTGTTCAACCTGCAGACCTTCGGCAACGTCTACAGCCGCATCAGCAACCCCACGGTCGCCGTGCTGGAAGAGCGCATCGCCAACCTGGAGGGCGGCCGCGCCGCGCTGGCCTGCGCCAGCGGCATGGCCGCGCAGATGGCGGCGCTGCTGGCCATCCTGAAAACTGGTGACCACATCGTCGCGGCCAGCACGCTCTATGGCGGCACGGTGGGGCAGCTCGGCGTGGGCTTTTCCCGGCTCGGCATCGAGACCACTTGCGTGGACCCGGCCGACCCCGAGAATTTCGCCCGCGCCATGCGCCCGAACACCCGCGCCGTGTATGGCGAAACCATCGGCAACCCCCTGGTCAACGTGCTCGACATTGCCGCGATTGCCGAGGTGGCGCACGCCCACGGCGTGCCGCTCGTCATCGACAACACCGTGGCCAGCCCCTACCTGTGCAACCCTCTGCAGTTTGGCGCCGATATCGTGGTGCACAGCGCCACCAAGTACATCGGCGGCCACGGCACCACCATGGGCGGCGTGGTGGTGGAAGGCGGCAAGTTCCCCTGGGACAACGGCAAGTTCCCCGAGATGGTGGAGCCCAGCCGCGCCTACCACGGCGTGAAGTTCTACGAGACCTTCGGCGACTTCGGCTACACCATGAAGGCGCGCATGGAGGTCAACCGCACCTTTGGCGGCGTGCTCTCGCCCCTGAACGCCTGGCTGCTGCTGCAGGGCGCCGAAACGCTGCACCTGCGCATGCGCGAGCACTGCCGCAACGCGCTCCAGGTGGCGCAGTTCCTGCAGGGCCACCCGAAAGTGCGCTGGGTCAACTACCCCGGCCTGCCGGGCTCGCCGCACCACGCGCTGGCGCACAAGCAGTTCCGCGCCGTGGACGGGGCGCCGGGCGCCTCGGGCATCCTCACCTTCGGCATCGAAGGTGGCGCCGCGGCCGGCGAGAAGTTCATCGACGCCTGCGAGTTTTTGAGCCACCTGGCCAACATCGGCGACGCCAAGACGCTGGTCATCCACCCGGCCTCAACCACGCACCGCCAGCTCAATGACGAAGAACTCGCCCGCGCCGGCGTGAGTGCCGACATGGTGCGCCTGAGCGTGGGCGTGGAGGACATCGACGACATCCTCTGGGACATCGACCAGGCGCTGGCCCGCGCGACGGCGTGACCCGCCCCTTGGGGGTGGCCGCGCCCGGGCCCTCTGCGCCCGGCGTTCACCCCCTCTTGGGGCTGCGCACAACCCGCGCGGCGCGGCCTGAGACAATCGGGGGCATGAGCACCTCCTTCGCCCCCCTCACCAACGACACCTTCCTGCGCGCCTGCCGCCGCCAGGCCACCGACTACACCCCCCTGTGGCTGATGCGCCAGGCGGGCCGCTACCTGCCCGAATACAAGGCCACGCGCGCCCAGGCGGGCAGCTTCATGGGCCTGGCGATGAACGTGGACTACGCCACCGAGGTCACGCTGCAGCCGCTGGAGCGCTTCCCGCTCGATGCCGCCATTCTGTTCAGCGACATCCTCACCGTGCCCGACGCCATGGGCCTGGGCCTGTCGTTCGCCGAGGGCGAGGGCCCGCGCTTCGCCCAATCGGTGCGCACCGAGGCCGACGTGGCGCAATTGGCCGCACCCGACCTGGACAAGCTGCGCTACGTGTTCGACGCCGTCACCAGCATCCGCAAGGCCCTCAACGGCCGCGTGCCGCTGATCGGCTTCTCGGGCAGCCCCTGGACGCTGGCCTGCTACATGGTCGAGGGCAAGGGCAGCGACGACTACCGCCTCGTCAAGACGCTGATGTACAGCCGCCCCGACCTGATGCACCGCATCCTGGCCGTGAACGCCGACGCCGTGGCCTCCTACCTCAACGCCCAGATCGACGCGGGCGCCCAGGCCGTGATGATTTTCGACAGCTGGGGCGGCGTGCTGGCCGACGGCGCGTTCCAGCAGTTCAGCCTGGAATACACCCGCCGCGTGCTCGCGCAGCTCAAGCGCACCGGCGTGGACGGGCAGGACGTGCCGCGCATCGTTTTCACCAAGGGCGGCGGCATCTGGCTCGACGACATGAAGGACATCGACTGCGAGGTGCTGGGCCTGGACTGGACGGCCAACCTCGGCAAGGCGCGCGCCATCGTCGGTGGCCAAGTGGGCGGCCCCGGCAAGGCGCTGCAGGGCAATATCGACCCCAACGTGCTGTTCGCCCCGCCCGCGCAGATCGTCACGCAGGTGCACGCCGTGCTCGACAGCTTCGGCAAGCCGCACACCGACCGCACCACGACCGGCCCCACGCACATTTTCAACCTGGGCCACGGCATCAGCCAGTTCACCCCGCCCGAGCATGTGGCTGCGCTGGTGGAAGCCGTGCACAGCCACTCGCGCGCGCAACGCGGCG
>NZ_ACQT01000338.1 GCF_000175235.1 Acidovorax delafieldii 2AN
CCCGAGGACGTGATGGCCACGCTCGAAAAATTGGGCGACCTCAAGGCCAAGGGCATCCTCACGCAGGAAGAGTTCGACGCCAAGAAGGCCGAGCTGCTGAAGAAGCTGGTCTGATCCGTTTGCTCCTATAAAAATAGCTGTCGGCGCATGAGGGATAAGCGCTAGAGGCCGAAACGGCTTCAAAACCGCCAAGCGCGGCGCAGGCAGCAGCCCCGACCATGGCCACCAGCCCCACCCAGCGCAGCTACCGGGCGCCCTGCCCGGGCTGCGGCGCGCCCGTCGAGTTTCGCAGCGCGCAGTCCACCCACGCCGTCTGCGGCTACTGCCAGAGCACCGTGGTGCGCAGTGGCGACGTGCTCACGCGCCTGGGCAAGATGGCCGAGCTGTTTGACGACCACAGCCCGCTGCAGCTCATGGCCAGCGGGCGTATCGCGCTCGATGGCAAGGACGTATCCTTCACCCTCATCGGCCGCCTGCAGTACAAGGGTGACGCGGGGGTCTGGACCGAATGGGCGGCGTTCCTGAATGACGGCACGCTGGCCACGCTGGGCGAGGACAACGGCGCCTACGTCTTCACCCGGCCCATCGACCCCGGCCGCGAGATGCCCGAGGCCGCGCGGTTTCGCATCGGCAGCACCACGGCGATCAACGGCAAGCCCTACAGCGTGGCCTACAGCGGCCAGGCGCAGCTGATTTCAGCGCAGGGCGAGCTGCCCAAGCTGCCGCCGCTGGGCCAACCGTTCGGCATGGTCGAGTTGCGCAGCAGCGATGGCGAGGTGGTGAGCGTCGAGTACGCCCACATGCCGCCCCACGTCGAGCGCGGCCGTGCCGTGCTGCTGGAAGACCTGCAGCTCCAGGGCCTCAAGGACGAATCGGTCAAGGACGAAAAAGGCCGCCAGTTCAACTGCCCCCACTGCGGCGCGCCGGTGCAGGTGCAGCTGTCCAGCACCAAGAGCATCACCTGCGGGTCGTGCGCCAGCATCATCAGCCTGGACAGCGGCGTGGGCGGCGAGCTGCGCTCGGCCGAGCAGGACGAGCCGGTGCAGCCCCTCATCCCGCTGGGCAGCAAGGGCCAGCTGCAGGGTGTGCACTGGCAGGTGGTGGGCTTCCAGCACCGCATGGGCGTGGAGCCGGGCGACGACGAGCATTTCGGCTGGAGCGAATACCTGCTCTACAACCAGAAGCGGGGCTTCGCCTTCCTGGTGGATTCCGAGGAAGGCTGGAGCTTCGTGCGGCCCACCACGGGCGCGCCGCAGATGGCCGCCAGCGGCCGCAGCGCCACCTACCTGGGCACGACCTACCAGCTCAAGTACACCTACGAGGCCGAAACCACCTACGTGCTGGGCGAGTTCTACTGGCAGGTCGAGCGGGGCCAGAAAACCAGCAACCGCGATTTCGAAAGCGCCAAGGGCCTGCTCTCCATGGAGCAGAGCGCCAACGAGATCACCTGGTCGGCGGGCGACAAGCTGGCCAGCGACGCGGTGGTGCAGGCCTTCGGGCTGGGCGACAAGAAGGACGTGCTGCAGCGCGACGACCCCGGCCCCTTCGTGGCCAAGTCGGGCCTGGGCTGCGGCACCATCATCCTCATCGCGGTCATCATCATCATCCTGCTCATCATCCTGAGCAATTGCTCGGGCTCGTCCGGCAGCGGCTATCGCAGCTCGGGCGGCTCGTTCGGTGGTTTTTCCACCGGCGGCGGGCACAAGTAGTTTTTACCCACGGAGGTCATCATGGGAATTGAATGGCTGCGGCCTGCCGCATTTTTTGGCTCCATCCTGTTCGCCCTGGTGGGCGTGCTGGTGTTCTGGATCAGCTTCGTCATCATCGACAAGATCACGCCCTACGACCTGTGGCGCGAAATCGTCGAAAAGCAGAACAAGGCGCTGGCCATGGTGGTGGCCGCCATGTGCCTGGGCATCAGCATCATCGTGGCCGCGGCCATCCACGGCTGACCCTTTTCGATCCCTTCTGACGAACACGGCGCGCAGCCCTTGCGCGCGTGGGCACACCCTTTGGCATCCCGCTCTCCCTCCCCCACAGCGCCCGCTGCGGCCCGCCCCATCGACATCGCCCTGCTGGCCAGCGTGTTCGTGGTGGCCGCCTGCGGCCTGCTCTACGAGTTGGCGGCCGGCGCCCTGGCCTCGTACCTGCTGGGCGATTCGGTGCTGCAGTTCTCCACCATCATCGGCACCTACCTGTTCGCCATGGGCGTGGGCTCGTGGCTCTCGCGCTATTTCGAGCGCCAGCTGCCGGCGCACTTTCTGCGCATTGAGTTGATGGTGGCGCTCGTCGGCGGCGCGCTGCCCGCCACGCTGTTCGTGGCCAACGCCTACGTGCCCGGCGCCTTTCGCCTGCTGCTCTACGGCATGGTGCTGGTGGTGGGCACGCTGGTGGGGCTCGAGATTCCGCTGGTCATGCGCATCCTCAAGCGCAACGTGGCGCTCAAAGACCTGGTTTCGCAGGTGCTCACATTCGACTACCTGGGTGCGCTGGCGGTGTCGCTGGCGTTTCCGCTGCTGCTGGTGCCACACCTGGGGCTCATCCGCACGGGGCTGCTGTTCGGTCTCATGAACGCGGTGGTGGCGGTGTGGGCGGTGTGGCTGTTCCGGTGGGAGATCCGCCGCCTGCGCGCGCACGTGCTGGCCTGCGCGGCCGTGCTGGGTGCCTTGCTGGCCGGGCTGGCGGGGGCCGACCACATCACCACGTTCGCCGAAGACAAGTTCTACCAGGACCGCATCGTCTTCAGCGCTGCCTCGCCCTACCAGCGCATCGTGGTCACCAACGGCAAGCTGGGCCACCGGCTGTTCCTCAACGGCAACCTGCAGTTCGCCGAGCGCGACGAGTACCGCTACCACGAGGCCCTGGTGCACCCGGCCATGGCGGCGCATGGCTCGCCCCGCAAGGTGGCTGTGCTGGGGGGCGGCGACGGCATGGCGGTGCGCGAGATCCTCAAATACCCCTCGGTCGAATCGGTCACGCTCGTCGAACTCGACCCGCAGATGACGCAGCTTTTCAGCCAGCACGACACCCTGACGCGCCTGAATGGCGGTGCGCTGAACGATCCCCGCGTGCACATCGTCAATGCAGACGCCTTCCAGTGGCTGCAGCAGGATGCGGTGCCGGACACCGCCGGGCCGGGCCAGGGCGCGAGCGCCCC
>NZ_ACQT01000337.1 GCF_000175235.1 Acidovorax delafieldii 2AN
CGCTGCTGGTGCGTGCCGCGCGAGGCAGCCATTACCTGAACCGTGATCCGGACCCGCGCCTGAGCGGAGCGTGGGACGCGCATCTGGCGGACGCCCGCGAACTGGGCCTGGACTGACACACCCGCCGCAATATGCGGGCGTTTGGGGCTGCTGCGCTTGCAACACAAGCGCAAAACGCTATAAAAATAAGAGCGTCACTGGACCTTCGCCAGCCCCAGCTTTTCCACCAGCGCCTTCTCGCGCGCGAAGGTGTCTTGCGCAAACTTTTGGTACGCGGCGCTGCCCATGTACATGGGCACCATGTCGTAGCGGGCCAGTGCCGTGCGGTAGCTGGGCTGCTCCATGGCCTGCTTGAAGGCATCGTGCAGGCGCTTGACCACGGCCGGCGGCGTGCCCTTGGGCGCACCGATCCCGAAGGGTGAGTTCTGCACGATGTCGATCCCCAGTTCCTTGAGCGTGGGGGCATCGGGAAACTTGGCCAGGCGCTCGGCGCCCCAGGTGTTGAGCACACGCAGCTTGCCGGCCTCCACCTGCGGCGCAAAGCCCGTGGAGTCGGCGGCCGCCATGATCTGCCCGCCCAGGATGGACTGCATGAGGTCGGCGCTGCCCTTGTAGGGCACGTGCAGCAGCTCGATGCCCAGCTTCTGGGCGATCAACTCCATGGTCAGGTGGGGGCTGGTCATGGTGCCGGTCGAGCCATAGCTCAACTTGCCCGGATTGGCCTTGGCCCAGGCGACGAAGTGCGTCCAGGTCTTGAGCGGCGAGTCGGCCGGAACCACCAGGCCGAAGGCGTAGCCGGTCACGTTGATCACGTAGCTGATGTCCTTGACCGGGTCCCAGTTGATCTTGGTGGTGTACGGCAGGCGGAACACGCCCAGCGGAATCTGGGCAATGGTGTAGCCGTCGGGAGCCGCGCCCTGCAGTGCCTGTGCGGGCAAGGTGCCACCGGCGCCAGGCTTGTTTTCCACGATCACGGGCTGGCCGAGGATGCGGCTGGCGTTATCGGCCAGGGCGCGCATGGTGATGTCGGTGGGGCCGCCTGCCGGAAAGGCGATCACCAGCTTGACGGGCTTGACGGGAAAGCTCTGGGCTTGGGCCAGCAGGGCGGGTGCGGCCAGGGCGGTGGTGCCCCACTGAAGAATGTGACGACGCTGCATGCAGAACTCCGGGGAAATACAACCCCGCTATTGGACCCCAGCCACCGCTGGCCGGCCATGAAGGAAACCCCTGAGGGCCCGCAAAAACCCGGTGCGTTGCCACCCGCACCGCGCGGTGCATTCACACCTTGAACGTTGACAGCAGGATGCTCGTCTCGGTATTGGCGATGCCGGGCGTGAGCCGGATGCGGCCCAGCGCGCTGTCGAATGCCTCAAGGCTGTCGGCCCGCACCTCGGCCACGATGTCCCAGCGGCCATTGGTGCTGTGCAGCGTCCCCACGGTGGGTTCACCGCGCAGCGCGCGGATCACTTCGGGCGCGGCATTGCCCTCCACCGCAATGCTCATCCAGGCACGGATGCGCTGCGGCTCCGAATCGGGGCGCAGGCGCACGGTGTAGCCCACGATCACACCGCTTTCCTCCATTTTGCGCAGGCGGTTCTGCACCGTGCCCCGCGACACACGCAGCTTGTGCGCCAATGTGGCCACCGGCGTGCGGGCATCGGCGCGCAGGGTGCTGATGATTTCGCGGTCGGTGTCGTCAAGCTGTGTCATGGTGAGTCCTGGGGCGTGAGCAGCGATTTTCCGCCCAATCACGGCCGTGCAGAACGGCGGCGGCGAAACAGTTCGGGCCGAGGCTGCGGCGATGCACCGCGGGGCTCTCCGCCCCTGCGGCAGCCACCCATGGCGAAGCGCAGCAGCCCCAG
The DNA here is from genome assembly GCF_000175235.1 of Acidovorax delafieldii 2AN. Classification (GTDB taxonomy): domain Bacteria; phylum Pseudomonadota; class Gammaproteobacteria; order Burkholderiales; family Burkholderiaceae_C; genus Acidovorax; species Acidovorax delafieldii_B. The sequence goes on from NZ_ACQT01000337.1 coordinate 1,863, forward strand.
CGCCGGCGGGTGAGGCGGTTACAGTCAATTTTGTGCGGAACATGCCTGCAGCGCTTATCGCATAAGCGCCAACAGCTACAAAAAAAAGAGCACACAGCGCCAGTTGGCGGCAAGGATTCATCCCCGCCCGGAGGGCGGCAACGGCGGGGCATGCACCGCTTCCCTGCGCGCCATGGCACAGACCACCTGCACCAGCCACAGCGTGGCTATCGCAATGGCGGCCCGCACCAGCCAACCGCCCAACAGCGCCTGGTCATCCAGCAGATAGGCGTTGCACACGCGCACGGGAGAATCGATGTAGAGCTGGCCCACCACGGCCGTCATGGGCAAGACATTGCCCAGGAAAAACGCCTGAACCACCAGCCCCGCCGCGCGCCAGGAGAGGCGCAGCGCCGCACCCGATAGCACCAGCGCGGCGCATTTGCACGCTTCCACCCAGGGATCGACGAGCGCCAGGTCGAGCGCCCGCGGCACCATCAGCACGGCCAGCACCAGAGTGGCCCCCACCAGGCCGCTGATGCCGTGGGCGTTCCAGCGGGACACGGCCGCGCGCGCAAAGCCCGGCAAGCCCTGGGCCAACAGGGCCCCGCTGCACAGCAACAGCGGAAACTGCGCCAGCATGTGCCGCGCCATGCTGGCCTCCAGCGCGTGGCGCACGGACGGCCACAGCAGCACTGCCAGCATCGCCAAGCCCAGCAGTGCCTGCCGCCGCGGCGTGCAAAGTGTGAAAACGCGCGCCATGCGGGTGCAGGCGGCGGCGTACAGCGGGGTCCAACGGGTCGCCAAAGAATGGACGTGCAGGGAGGTGGTCATGGCGTCTGCCGCTGCGCCAGGTCGCGTGCGTAGTCGAGCGCAAGCTGCTGCTCGGCTTGGTCGAAAATGCGCACCAGACGCCCCCGCCCGTCCACCACCAGCAGGGCGGCGTTGTGCTCGTAGTCACCACGCCCGTCGGGCACCACCACCACGCCCAGGCTACGCAGCAACGCCGCGCTCTGCACAGGGTCGGGCACGCGCGCCAGTTGCCACACGGCCGGGTCGGTCTGCAGCTTCTGCCCGTAGGCCTGCAGTTGCGCCGGGGTGTCATATGCACCGTCGAAACTGATCGACAGCAGGCGCACCTGCCTCCCCGCGCTGGCGGGGACAGCGTGGTCCGTGCCGGTGGGCCCGGCTGCGCGGTCGTGCTGCAGGCTGGCTTGCATTTGCGCAAAGCTGCTGCCCAAGGAAAGGCAGACGGTCTGACAGCGTGTGTAGATGAAATCGACCACCGTCACGGCCCCGGGCGCAGCCAGCCAGCGCGCCAACGGCT
>NZ_ACQT01000336.1 GCF_000175235.1 Acidovorax delafieldii 2AN
ACCAGGGCTGCGGTGGCGAGCGCGGTGGCGCGCAGCAGTTCTCGTTTGTTCATCGGGGTCTCCTCGTTGCGGGATGGTGGGTGAAAGAAGATAACGTGGCGCCGGAAGTCACCCTCGGTCGGCACTCAATCGGTACTCAGTCGGCGCCCAGGCCGACAGGGTTGGGCTGGCGCTTTTCCACGGCGTGGCGCAACAGCGCCGCGGTGCGGAAGATGCCGTGCGCGAACTTGCCGTAGGGCAGCGTGGCGAACAGCGCCATCACCGCGCCCAGGTGCACGCACAGCAGCAGCGGCAGGGCGGCCGTGCCGCGCGCGGCCCACAGTGCCAGGCCGCTGGCGGCGGTGAGGAACAGCAGTGCGATGAAGCCGCGGTCCATGGGCTTTTGCGCGGCATCTCCGTGCTCGGGGTGGCGGCGCAGGTTCAGGCGCCACAGGCCGGCCGTGCCCAGCAGCAGGCTCACGCCGCCCGCCGCGCCCAGCAGCTTCGGGATGCTGGGCAGGTCGTACGGCGCGGGCTGCCCCAGCAGGTAGTGGTACAGCGTGGCCACGCTGGTGGCGGCGAAACACAGCACAAAGCCATAGAACGTGAGGTGGTGGCAGCGGCGGCGCGCGAGGGTGTAGGCGTCGTCTTCGTTGTGGCAGCCATCGCCGTGGCCGCCGTCCAGGTATTTCAGGCGCAGCACCGCGTTGGTCGCCTCGGCCGTGGCCGGCGCACTCAAAGGCGCGCCGCTGGTGGCGGGCGTCACGTCGCGCCAGAAGCGGCGCACGCCCAGGCCCAGCGCCAGCGTGGTGAACAGAAACACGGGGGCGAACAGGCCCACCAGCAGGTTGTGCGGGAAGATGCCGTAGAACCCGCCCACCGGCGTGCTCCATAGCGCGGCCAGGCCCTGGCCGTGCAGCGCCACGGCCAGCACCAGGAACAACGCCAGCCCGGCGGCCGACGCCAGCGCCAGCGTGAGTCCGTTGCGCTGGTACAGCGTGCCCAGCGCGGGTGGCCATGCGTAGTCCACGTAGGTCTGGCCCCGCACCTGCGCCATGGCCTTGGGAATGTTCACCGCAAACTCGTGCGGCGGCGCGTACTGGCAGGCGTGCAGGCAGGCGCCGCAGTTGTGGCACAGGTTGGCCAGGAAATGGATGTCGGCCTTCGGAAATTCGAGCCGGCGCGTCATGGCCGGAAACACGGCGCAGAAGCCTTCGCAGTAGCGGCAGGCGTTGCAGATCTGCAGCTGGCGCGCCACTTCCGATTCGGCGCCGGTGAGGGGCAGCGCGGGCACCACGTCGCCGTTCGCAAGCGCCCGGGCATCGCGCGCGAGGGCTTCAAGCGACTGCATGGTTTGCTCCTTGATTAATAGCTGATTGCGCCCGTCCAGCTTGCGCTGGAAGGCCTTTTGATGCCAAAGCCGCGTTGGTGCCGGCAATGCGGCCAAACGCGGTACCAATGCTCATGCCCACACCGGCGGTGTAGCCCTTGCCCAGCACGTTGCCGGCCATCATTTCGCCGGCCACGAACAGGTTGTCGCTCGGCTGGTTGTGAAAGCGCACGGCCGCCGTGTCGTCGGTGTGCAGGCCAAGATACGTGAAGGTGACGCCGGGCTTGAGCGCGTAGCCGTAGAACGGCCCGGTGTCGATGGGGCGCGCCCAGTGCGTCTTGGCGGGCGTGACGCCTTCGGTGTGGCAGTCGTCCAGCGCGGTGTGGTCAAAGCGGCCCACGCGGCAGGCGGCGTTGTAGGCATCGAGCGTGCGCATGAAGGTGTCCACGGGCAGGCCGAGTTTTTGCGCCAGTTCGGGCAGCGTGTCGGCCTTGACGCCCGGAAACACCGGCGGCATGAAGCGGCCAATCGCCTTGCTGTCGATGATCGAATAACCAATCTGCCCCGGCTGCTGCGCCACCAGGCGGCCCCAGATGGCATAGCGCTTGGTCCAGAAATCTTCGCCCTCGTCGTAGAAGCGCTCGGCATCGCGGTTGACCACCACGCCCAGCGACACGCAGTCGATGCGCGTGCAGATGCCGCCGTCGTACAGCGGCGCGCGCGCGTCGATGGCCACCATGTGCGCCTGCGTCGGGTCGCCGATGCGGTCGGCGCCGTGGTCTTCGAGCAGGTGTTTGAGCAGCACGCCCTTGTTGTAGGCCGTGCCACGGATCAAAAAGTTGTCCGACGGCCACTCGCCGCGCTGGTTCTGGCCCCAGGCCTCGCGCAGCCATTCGCGGTTCGATTCGAAGCCGCCCGCCGCCAGCACGCAGGCTTTGGCGGTGATGCGCTCCGGCTGGCCGTTCACGGTGCAGTGCGCGGCGACGAAGCGGCCGTTCTCGATCTCGATACGGTCCACGGGCGCTTCGTAGCGGATCTGCACCCCCAGCTTTTCGGCACTGCGGTAGTAGGCGTTGACCAGCGCCTTGCCGCCCCCCATGAAGAAGGCATTGGTGCGCGCCACATGCAGCGCGCCCGACAGCGGCGGCTGAAAGTGCACGCCATGGCTGCGCATCCAGTCGCGGCAGTTGCTGGAGGCGCGGATCACCAGGCGCGCCAGGTGCTCGTTGGTCAGCCCGCCGGTCACCTTGAGGAGGTCCTGCCAGTATTCCTCTTCGGGGTAGGCTTCGACCAGCACATCCTGCGGCGCATCGTGCATGCAGCGCAGGTTGCGCGTGTGGCCCGAGTTGCCGCCGCGCCAGGCGCGCGGGGCCGATTCGAGCAGCAGCACGCTGGCACCGGCCTCGCGCGCCATCAGTGCGGCGCACAGGGCAGCGTTGCCGCCGCCGATCACCAAAACATCGGGGTGCATGGGGAGTTCATTTCATTCATGGGGTAGTGGAATGTAGAAACAACGCCGCAGCTTGCACAGGGCGACGCCGGCATGGCCCCATCACGGATCGTGATGGGCTGCGGCAGAGCCAGACGCTTGCGGTCCGCTTTGGGGCCACGGACATGGCCCACTCCAGCAGCTACCGCGCAAGGCCTGTGCCGGCCGCGCCGCCCTGCCGCGTGGGTCGCGTTCCCCTGTTCTGAAAACCCCCGCAGCAAGGCGAGCGCGGGCGCTGAGGGGCGCGGTTCCCGCCTGCCCGCGCAGGCTGGACCAGCCCGGAAGGGGTGTCGGTTCAGGCAGGCCGCACGCGGGGTGTGCGGCGCCTCAGGGCGGAGTCAGCCGCGCGCCAATCCATCCGCCCCGACTGCACCAGCT
>NZ_ACQT01000335.1 GCF_000175235.1 Acidovorax delafieldii 2AN
GGTCGCGAGCCCACGGCGCGGGGGCTACCCACGTTCACGCTGCGCGATTTCACGCTGCCGGTCGAACTGCCGCGGGTCATTCCGTCAGAGTGGGTGCGCCAGCGCCCCGACATCCAGGGCGCGCAGGCGCTGCTGCATGCGGCCAATGCGGACTACGGCGTGGCCGTGGCGCGCCTGTACCCGCAAGTCAACCTCAGTGCCAGCCTGGGCTCGCAGGCGCTGACCACGGGCGCCTTGCTGGGCGGCGGCGCCGCCGTGTGGAGCCTGATCGGCCAGATCACGCAGCCCTTGTTCAACCCCGCGCTGCCGGCCGAAAAGCGCGCGGCTTTGGCCGCGCTGGACGCGGCCGCCGCCAACTACCAGGGCGTGGTGCTGGACGCCTTGCGCAGCGTGGCCGATGCGCTGCGCGCGCTGGACAACGACGCCCAGGCCCTGGCCGCGCAGGCCGGTGCCGATGCCGCCGCGCAGGGCAGCCTGCAGTCCATGCAGCGGCAGTACGCGCTGGGTTCTGCCAGCTATCTGCAGTTGCTCAGCGCCCAGCAGCAGGCGCAGCAGATCCGCACCGACCTCTTGGCGGCCCAGGCGCGGCGCCTGCAGAGCAGTGCTGCCCTGTACCAGGCCGTGGGCGCGGGCTGGGCGGGCGCGCCGCAGGCCAGCAACGGCGGTTGAGGGGCCGTGCTACCGATTCGGCGGGACGGCCGCATGCATCCCGTTCGGGCGGCGGCTGCCGGGCTTTCGACCGTGCGGCAGGCTCACGACAGGCTTGGCGCGGTGCCAACGGAACTGCGTCAGCGCCTTCCTTGTGCCAGATCCCTCAGAACCTGTTGGCGATCGTTTCGGGGATTGCGTTGGAGTGCCATCGGGATCGGGCAAGTGCCTTGCCGGGCGGTCTGCGGCGTTGCGGCGCTTGTGGATGGCCGAGCTATCCACTGCGCACCGCGCCTTGCAGCCCATGCCGGCAAGGTGCTTGGGCGACCTCGAAACGATCGTCAACAGGTTCGTAAGGGGCGGCGCGCACACAGGCATCAGTCCAGCGGCCCTTTGGGGACCTTGTCGGCCTTCTTCTCCACGGGGTTGGCCGTGAGCCACTGGGCGGCGTACTGGCGCATGAACTCCTTGGCCTTGTCGGGGCGGGCCGTGAGCCACGCGTCATAGGCGCCTTCGTTCAGGATGGCGGGCATGCTCTTTTCGCTGCCCGGCTGGCCGTAGCGGTGCAGCAGGGCATGGTTGTTGGCGTTCACGGTGAGCAGGCAGTAGCTGATGATGACTTCGCCATCGGCACCCTGCCAGCGTGCCCACAGCCCCGCCACGCCCATGGGCTGGCCGTCCACGCGCGCAATGCGCGTGGGCACGGCCTTGCCGCTGCGCAGATCGTCTTCATAGAACGCCGCCATGGGCACGATGCAGCGCTGGCCGTTCAGCCAGGCATCGCGGAACGCCGTGCCGGTGGAGGCGTTATCGGACTTGGCATTGACCAGCTTGGGCGCCCGCAGCCTGGCGTCGGAGGCCGACTTGACCCAGTGCGGAACCAGGCCCCACTGTGCGGGCACCAGCACGCGGCCGCCGGCAGTGGCACTGGGGGCCTCGGGCAGTTCGGCGGTGTGCGGCGGGGCCTCGGTTGAAGCGCCCGGAGGCTGGGCCAGGGCCGCTGCCGTGGCCGCATGCACGATGAAGAAGCCCGGCTTGCGTGGCCACAGATGGCGCTCGCCCAGGGAGGCGGGTGGGTCCACCTGGAACGCCCCACGGTAGCTGTCGGCGTTCTGCAGGGTTTCGTAATGGGTGCTCATGCGCGGATGGTACCGCGTGGTGGCCATTATTTGAGGTAAATACCGCCCATGCGCTTGATTGGCAAGCGCATTCAGCTATAAAAAATGAAGCAAACAGACGCAACATGCGGCCCCGTGGCCCCCGCGGCCGGGTATTGGCGCTGCGGCTGTGTGGACACCGGCCCGCGCATGATGCACGTCAAGCACCATGTCGCCTGCGTTGTGACATGCGCCGCGCGGGTTTTCACAATGGCGGCATGGACTTCGCACCTTCTCCCCTGGCGCGCCAGATGCAGGAACGCCTCGCAGCGTTCATGGACCGCTATCTGCTGCCCTACAACGCGGCCTGGCACGCGGCCGTTCAGGCGGGCGAGTATCCGCCGCCGTTCCTCGAAGACCTCAAGGCCCTGGCGCGCGAGGAGGGCCTGTGGAACCTGTTCCTGCCCACGCTGTGCGAGGGCGAGCCGGGCACGCGCCTGTCCAACCTCGACTACGCGCCGCTGGCCGAAACCATGGGCCGCCTGCCCTGGGCGCCCGAGGTCTTCAACTGCCACGCGCCCGACACGGGCAACATCGAGCTGTTGCACCGCTTTGCTTCGCCCGCCCAGCGCACACGGTGGCTGCAGCCGCTGTTGCAGGGGCAGATGCGTTCGGCCTTTGCCATGAGCGAGCCCGACGTGGCGTCGTCCGACCCCACCAACCTGCAGACCACAGTGCAGCGCGATGGCGCAGCGCTGGTGCTCCATGGCCGCAAGTGGTTCATCACGGGCGCGGCGCACCCGCACTGCAAGCTGCTCATCGTGCTGTGCCGCAATGCCGATGCGGCGGGTGCGCCGGGGTCCGACATCCACCACCGCCACAGCATGGTGCTGGTGCCCGCCGATGCACCGGGCGTTCAGATCGTGCGCAATATCAGCGTGCTGCACCACCATGCCCCCGAGGGGCATTGCGAGATCCTGCTGCAGGGTGTGCGCGTGCCAGCCGACCACCTGCTGGGCGACTGGGGCGCCGGTTTTGCCATGGCCCAGGCGCGCCTGGGGCCGGGCCGCGTGCACCACTGCATGCGCACCATCGGCCAGTGCGAGCTGGCGCTCTCCCTGGCCACCGAGCGCGCGCTGGAGCGCACGGCGTTTGGCAAGCCGCTGGCCGATCAGGCGAATGTGCAGGAGTGGATTGCCGAGTCGCGCATCGAGATTGACCAGGCACGCCTGCTGGTGCTGCATGCCGCCTGGTTGCTGGACCAGGGCCCGCACCCCGAGGGCAGCGCCGACGCCGGCCAGGTGCGCGCGCAGGTGGCCGCCATCAAGGTGGTGGCTGCGCGCCTGCAGCAGCGCGTGGTGGATCGCGCCATGCAGATCTTCGGCGCCATGGGCCTGTCGCCCGACACGCCGCTGGCCGCCTTCTGGACCTGGGGCCGCG
>NZ_ACQT01000334.1 GCF_000175235.1 Acidovorax delafieldii 2AN
CGGCGCGGGTGACGACCAGACCCCGCGGCATGCGCAAGCCGCGTTGCAGCGCGGCCTGCCCGCCCGGGGCGTGCAGGGGCGCGCCCGCCTTGTCGAAGATGAACACTTCGAGTTCGCGCGCGGGGCCGTCGGTGGGCACGAGGTTTTGCACCACTTCACGTGCCCAGTTCCAGTTGCCATAAATGCCCAGCACGCCCACCGTGGTGGGGCCGAGGCGTATCGGCGCCGAAAAGTCAACGAAGCGGTGCGGCTCTCCCGTGGGGGTGGGCGGCAGCAGCCCGCGCAGCAGCCGGGCAGGGCGCACATCGCCCACGTACACGTCCTGCCTGCCCGCCTGGAACCAGGCGTGGTCCTCCACGCTTTGACCCACCAGCAGGTTGCCCGTGGCGGCACGCACCACGCCTTCCGCGTCGGCCACCCCGATCCAGACATGGTTGGGCTGCATGGCCTGCGAGCGCGCCAGCAGGTGGATGACCTCGATCGAATCAAGCCCCTGCGCCCACACGGCCGACGAGGCGGCCATCACCTGCACTTCACGGCTGCGCTCGTAGAGACCATTGGCCAGCAGGGTGCTGGCGTTGTCGGCCACGACCTGCAGCGCGCTGCCCGCGTCCTGCTCGATGCGCCGCTTGAGCATGTCGCCGAAGCCCACCGACAACAGGATGGCCAAGGTGGCCACCAGCGTTCCGAACACCCAGGCGATCTGGGTGCGCAGGCTGTGGCCGGAAAGGGTCAGAGGATTCATCAGGCGGCAGGGGCGGGACAGGTGCTCATAACGTCTGGGGCGGGGCGCGGTGCACAGCAGTGACACAGGGTGGTGCCCCCTGCGCCACGGCGCCACGAAGTTGACATGCTGGCGTGAACCATGGGCCACGGGGAGGCCTTCTCCCTTTTTCGCCGCGGGGTATGGCGGCAGAGGTTGACAGGGGGGCGAGTCTGCGCTGGCCTCGTGCCGCCGCTGCTCCCTTGGTTTTCAGTCCGTCGGTCTGGGTTGACATGGGTGCCCACCCGCACGCGGCTGCGGCAGCGCAACGCGGCGCGTACCATTGCGGGTAATCCTCTCGCGAAATGGGAGGCATGGAGAGCAGCATGAGATGGGAAGGTAACCGCGAATCGGACAACGTGGAAGACCGCCGCGACGATGGTGGTGGTGGCGGGATGCCCGTGTTCGGGGGGCGCAGCATTGGCATTGGCACCATCGTGATTGCGCTGCTGGGCGGCTGGGCCCTCGGCATCAACCCGCTCACCATTTTGAGCCTGCTCAGCGGCGGAGCACCCCCTGCGCAGGTGCAGTCGCAAGGCCCGGCGCACCGCCCGCCGGCCGATGACACGATGGCCCGCTTCGTTTCCACCGTGCTGGCCGATACGGAAGACGTGTGGCAAGGTGTTTTTCGCCAGGGCGGTGGGGCTTACCGCGAGCCGCGCCTGGTGCTTTTCCGTGGCGCCACGCCCACGGCGTGCGGCACGGGCCAGGCCGCCATGGGGCCGTTTTATTGCCCGGCGGACCAGAAGGTCTACATCGACCTCGGGTTTTACGAAACCCTGAAGAACCGCCTGGGCGCACCGGGCGACTTCGCCCAGGCCTACGTGATCGCGCACGAAGTGGGCCACCATGTGCAGAACCAGTTGGGCATCAGCGCCAAGGTGGAACAGATGCGCGGCCGCGTGAGCCAGGCCGAATACAACGCGTTGTCGGTGCGCCTGGAGCTGCAGGCCGACTGTTTTGCGGGCGTGTGGGCGCACCATGCCCAGAACGCGCGGCAGATTCTCGAGCAGGGCGACGTCGAAGAGGCCATGAACGCGGCCGCCAAGATCGGCGACGACGCTCTGCAACGCGCAGGCGGTGGCGCCGTGGTGCCCGAGAGCTTCACGCACGGCAGCAGCGCGCAGCGCCAACGCTGGTTCCACAACGGCCTGCAAAACGGCAGCGTGAAAGCCTGCGACACGTTTGCAAGCCGCAGCCTGTGAGCCCATGGCGCTCGGCGTGAACTCCGCCACGGCGCGGCGGGCCTCCTCGGCAGCGCGGCTCCCCGCCCTTGTCCCCACGGTTCCGAACGGTCGCGCCGTGTGTGGCGTCCCGCGTGTGCGCTGCCATGCCGCCTGAAAAGGACGGGGCTTCTCCGGCCGGGTCAGCCGGGCAGGGCAGGCCGCAGGCCTCGCACGGCCTTGCACCGGCGTCCTTGATTGTTAATACCGACGGCTCGGCGCCTGCGTCGTCTTCGGCGGATGCGCCTTCGTCAGCGTCGGCCGCCGCGTGGTCGGCCGCGGCCGTCACCGTGCCGCACGCGCTGGGCTTGGGGCTTCTGGCCTTTGCGCCGCTGGCGCAAACGCATTCGCTGGCGGCCCTGGCGCTGTGGTCTGCAGCGTTGCCGGGGCTGCTGCTGACCCTGCTCATGCCGCGCCGGGCCGTGGTGTATGCACCCACTACCGTGGTGGCATTGCTGCTTGCCGCCGTGTTGTCGATCGCCTGGGGCGCGGCGCCGGATTTGGGCTTGGGCCCGCGCCAGGTGCTTGCCGTGAGCGGTGCCACGGTTGCTGTGGCTTTTATGTTCCAGTGGTTGCTGGGGGTGCTTCGGCTGGCGTCGGTGGCGCGGTTTCTGCCCATTTCGGTCACGCACGGGTTTGCTGCGGGGGTGGGGCTGTCGATGGTGCTGGGGCAGGTGCGCAACGGCTTTGGCGCCGGCCCGCACTGGAGCACCGCGGTGGCCTGGCATGCGCTTGCCGCCTTGTCGGTGGCGGCCATGGCCCTGCTGGTGCGCTGGCGCTGGCCGCGTGTGCCGGGGTTGCTGACCTCCGTCGCCCTGGTCTCGCTGGGGGTGGCCGTGGCCGGTTTCTGGGGCGGGGGCCTGGGTGATGTTTTCGTGCCCGCTGCGGCGCCAGGTCCCTTTGCCGGGCCGCTGTGGCCCGACTGGACGGGAGTGCCGTGGATGGAGATTGCGCGGCGGCATGGCAACGCGCTGGTGGTGCTGGCGCTGCTGATGGCGCTGGTCAACAGCCTCGAGATCGTGGTGTTCAACCAAGAGCTGGAGCTGGACCACGGCCTGCGCTGCAACGCCAACCAGGCACTGCGCCGCGAGAGCTTGCTGGGCGCGCTCTGCGGCCTGGCGGGCATGATTCCGGCGTCCACCAGCGCGTCGCGCTCGCGCATCGTGCTGGTGCAGGGGGGCGCCACCGTGCAGGCGCCGCGCT
>NZ_ACQT01000333.1 GCF_000175235.1 Acidovorax delafieldii 2AN
CCGGCCGGCGCCGCCACATACAGCGACGCAAACGAGAACTCGGGAACCCCGCGCAGGCGGAAGCCGCAGGCGGCGAGCAAGGCCACCGGCGCCAGAGAAAGAAGCGTGCGCTTGTGCATCAGATGTCTCCGCAGCGCAGCTCCCCAACGGCCGTGCGGGCCACCGGGCAACTGCGGTTCAAGATGGCTGGGAGGCGGCGGCCCACCTCACACCACCACATTCACGAGGCGCCCGGGCACCACCACCACGCGCTTGGGCACGGCGCCCGCGGCGTGCGTGGCGAAGGCTTCGCTGGCCAGCGCGATGCGCTCGATCTCGGCCTTGTCGGCCTGCGCGGGCACCTGGATGGAGCCGCGCAGCTTGCCGTTGACCTGCAGCATGAGTTCGATCTCGTCCTGCACCAGCGCGCCGGCATCGACCTTCGGCCAGGGGGCATCGAGCAGGTCGCCCAGGGCCCCCGCGTAGCCCAGGCCTTGCCACAGGCTGTGGGCAATGTGCGGCGTGGCGGGGTACAGGCAGCGCAGCAGGATGCCAAAGCCTTCGATCAGCGCGACCTGGGCACCGGCCGAATCGGTGGCCTTGAAGTCTTCGAGCGCGTTGATCATCTTCATCGCGCCCGAGACCACGGTGTTGTACTGCATGCGCTGGTAGTCGTAGTCCACCTGCTTGAGCACGTTATGGATCTCCAGGCGCAGGGCCTTGGCTTCCTTGCCAAACTCAACGTCTTTCAGGCTGCTGGCGCTTGCCGCGCTTGCGGTGGCAGCTTCCATATCCATAGCAGACAGCTTCACGCCGAAGTTCCATACGCGGCGCAGGAAGCGGTAGCTGCCTTCCACGGCGGCGTCGTTCCACTCCAGCGTGGCTTCGGGCGGGGCGGTGAACATGGTGTACAGGCGGGCCGTGTCGGCGCCGTACTTCTCGATCAGGTCCTGCGGGTCCACGCCGTTGTTCTTGGACTTGGACATGGTGCCCACGCCCTCGTAGTCGATGGGTGTGCCCACTGGCAGCAGGCCGTCGCCGCTGGTGGCTTCGTTCTTGAGCTTGGCGCCGATGATCTTGCCGCCTTCATCGAGCACATGCTCCACGTCGTGCGGCCAGAAGTAGTCCTTGCCGCCCTTGGCGGTGCGGCGGCTGTAGATGTGGTTGAGCACCATGCCCTGGGTGAGCAGCTTGGTGAAGGGCTCATCGACCTTGACCAGCCCCAGGTCGCGCATGACCTTGGTCCAGAAGCGTGCGTACAACAGGTGCAGGATGGCGTGTTCGATGCCGCCGATGTACTGGTCCATCGGCATCCAGTAGTCGGCACCACCGGCGACCATGGCGTCCGCGTTCTTGGGGTCGCAGTACCGCATGAAGTACCACGAGCTGTCCACGAACGTGTCCATGGTGTCCGTCTCGCGGCGCGCCGGCTTGCCACACACAGGGCAGGTCACGCCCGCGTGGAAGCCTTCGTGCTTGTGCAGCGGGTTGCCCGAGCCGTCGGGGATGCAGTCCTGCGGCAGCACCACGGGCAGGTCTTTCTCGGGCACCGGCACGGCGCCGTGCTCATCGCAGTGGATGATCGGGATCGGCGTGCCCCAGTAGCGCTGGCGGCTCACGCCCCAGTCGCGCAGGCGCCAGGTGGTCTTCTTTTCGCCCAAGCCCTTTTGCGCGAGCGCATGGGCCACCGCGTTCACGGCGTCTTTGTAACCCAGGCCGCTGAAGCTGTCGGAGTTGATGGTGACGCCGCGTTGCTTGTCACCGTACCAGTCGCTCCACTGGTGGTAGTCGAAGGTTTCGCCATCGACCAGCACCACCTGCTTGATCTCGATGCCGTACTTGAGGGCAAACGCAAAGTCGCGCTCGTCGTGCGCGGGAACGCCCATCACGGCGCCGTCGCCGTAGCCCATCAGCACGTAGTTGCCGACCCACACCTGCACCTTTTCGTCGGTGAGCGGGTGCGTGACAAACAGGCCCGTGGGCACGCCCTTCTTCTCTTGCGTGGCCAGCTCGGCTTCGGTGGTGCCCCCGCTCTTGCATTCTTCGATGAAGGCCTTGAGCGTGGGATTGGTCTTGGCGGCATGGGCGGCCAGCGGGTGCTCGGGCGCCACGGCGCAGAAGGTCACGCCCATGATGGTGTCGGCGCGCGTGGTGAATACGTACATCTTGCCGTCACCGATCAGCGCACCTTCGTCGCCTGCGATGTCGTGCGTGAAGGCGAAACGCACGCCTTCGCTCTTGCCGATCCAGTTCTCCTGCATCAGCTTCACGCGCTCGGGCCAGCCGGGCAGTTTGTCGCCGGTGACGAAGCCCAGCAGCTCCTCGGCGTAGTCGGTGATCTTGAGGTAGTAGCCGGGGATCTCGCGCTTCTCCACCGTGGCGCCGGTGCGCCAGCCCTTGCCGTCAATCACCTGCTCGTTGGCCAGCACGGTCTGGTCCACCGGGTCCCAGTTCACCACCTGGGTCTTGCGGTAGGCAATGCCCTTTTCCAGCATCTTGAGGAACAGCCACTGGTTCCACTTGTAATACGTGGGGTCGCAGGTGGCCACTTCGCGGCTCCAGTCGATGGCCAGGCCCATCGCCTGCATCTGCTTTTTCATGTACGCGATGTTTTCGTACGTCCACTTGGCGGGGGGCACGCCGTTTTTGAGCGCGGCGTTTTCGGCGGGCAGACCGAAGGCGTCCCAGCCCATGGGCATCAAGACGTTGTGGCCGTTCATGCGCAGGTAGCGCGTGAGCATGTCGTTGATGGTGTAGTTGCGCACATGGCCCATGTGCAGCTTGCCGCTGGGGTAGGGCAGCATCGAGCAGGCGTAGAACTTCTTCTTGTTCGTGTCTTCCGTCACGCGGTAGGCATCACGGGCGGTCCAGTGGTCGTGCGCGGCGCGTTCGACTTCTTGGGGAGAATATTTTTCTTGCATGGGGGCTCTGCTGGATGGGAAAGGAGCAGCTGCACGGGCTGCGCTGCGCAGATTTTAGGCTGTGACGGATGCCCGGGCCGGCCGGGGGCAGACCAGCGCCACGGGGCACACGCCGTTGGGGCGCATGGTGCGGGCTTCAGGGCGCGCCAGCAGGCGGCTCGGCCACGAAGCCGATGCGCCGCAGCCCCGCGCCCTGGGCCGCGCCCATGACCTCGACCACCCGGCCGTACGGCACGGCGGCATCGGCCCGCAATTGCACCTCGGTATCGGGCTGGTCGGCGCCGATGCG
>NZ_ACQT01000332.1 GCF_000175235.1 Acidovorax delafieldii 2AN
ATGTTGGGCGCGAAGCCGCCGGTCACGATCAGGCCCACGTCGCCCTCGGCCCGCTCGCGGAAGTACGCCGCCATGCGCGAGAGGTCGCGCCCGTCCTCCAGCCCCGTGTGCATGGAGCCCATGAGCACGCGGTTCTTGATCGTCGTGAAGCCCAGATCGAGCGGCGCGAGCAGGTGGGGGTACAGGGCAGCGCCGGGGGTTACAGCGGGTGCGGCAGGCGCGACGGTGGCAGAGGAATGCATGGTGTCTCGGGATGGGCAGAAGATTTTTCTAGAACTTTATTCTAGAATTCCATTCCATGGCAAGCCGTACCACCGCTCCACAACCTTCTCCACCGGCCGAGGCCGGCACCGACCGCCGCCAGGACATCCTGAACGCCGCCCTGGCCTGCGCCATCGACGCGGGGGTGGATGCAGTTTCCATCGACGGCGTGCGCGCACGCTGCGGCGCCAGTGTGGGCAGCATCTACCACCACTTTGGCAACAAGGATGGCATCGTGGCTGCGCTGTTCTTCGACATCTTCCACGAGCAGTCGCGCAGTGTGCAGGTGCAACTGGACGCGGCCCGTGGCGCACAGGCCGGCGTGCATGCGCTGGTCACGGGCTACCTGGACTGGGTGGTGGCCCACCCCGAGCGCGCGCGCTTTCTGTTCCAGGCACGCAGCGCGGTGGCCGGGGGCCCGCGCACGCCCGATCTGGCCGAGGCCGCCCGCCGCCGCAATCAGGCCCTGGTGGCGTGGTTCGAACCGCATCGCCAGGCGGGCGCCGTGCGCGACCTGCCTTGTGAGCTGATGCCTTCGCTGGTGATGGGCCCGGTGCAAAGCTATTGCCGCGCCTGGCTGTCGGGCCCCAGCACCCTGCCATCGCCCAGCACCTACCGCGAGGCATTGGCCGACGCTGCGTGGCGTGCGGTGCGCGCCTGAAAAAGCCTGCGTGGCACGCACTGTGCCGTGTCTCTCGTGCACAGCACCCGCACATCTCTTTTCACACCTCGGCCATGGTGAACGAGCGGCGCCATGCGGCGTGAAACGGGCACTGCGCGATGCAGGGTGTGGCGGCCGAGCATCGCGGATGCGTTTCTCGAGCCCCCCCCGAGCCGCACACCGGCGGCATGCCGGCGCACAGGCCCGCCTTTTGCAGGCAGCCAGGCCCAGCCCCCCCAAAAGGGCGCCGTGGCGCCCTTTTTCACGACCGGGATGCAGGAATCAAAGCGCCTGCGCCAGGCGCGCCACCCCTTCGCGGATCTTCTCGACATCGGCGGTGGCGAACGACAGGCGCAGCGTGGCGTGGTCCGGGTTCTGGGCAAAGAATGGCGTGCCGGGCACGAAGGCCACACCCTTTTCGATCGCTGCCTTGGCCAGCACATTGGCATCGGCCACCTTGCCACCGGCGCCCGTCAGGCGCAGCCACACGAACAGCCCGCCTTGCGGCTGCACGAACTCGACGGCATCGCCCAGTTCCTTGCGCAGCGCATCGCACAGCGCCTGGGCCCGCTCGGCATAGACCTTGCGCACATTCGCCAGCGTGGCGGGCATGCGGCCCGCCTTGAGGTATTGCGCCGCCGTGGCCTGTGCAAATGTGCTGGTGTGCGCATCACTGAACTGCTTGCACATCACGGCCTTGGCGAGCAGCTCGGGCGGGGCGATCAGCCAGCCAATGCGCAGGCCAGGGCTCAACACCTTGCTCAGGCTGCCGCAATGGGCCAGCAGGGCGCGGCTACCGGGCACCTGGCCTGACAGCGCCAGCAGGCTGGGTGGCGGTGCTTCGCCAAAATACAGATCACCATAGGGGTCGTCTTCCACCACCAGGGTCTGGTACTTCACGGCCAGTTCCAGCACCTTCTGGCGGCGCGCCAGGCTCAGCATCGCACCGCTGGGGTTGCCGAAGGTGGGAATCAGGTACACGAGCTTGGGCTTGTGCTCGGCAATGAGCTGCTCGAGCACGTCCACCTTCACGCCATCGCTGTCCACGGGCGCGCTGATGACTTCGGCGCCATACAGGCGAAAGCACTGGATGGTGGCCAGGAAGGTGGGGCCTTCGACGATCACCTTGTCGCCGGGGCTGATCATGGTCTTGCCCAGCAGGTCCAGCGCCTGCTGGCTGCCGGTGGTGACAATGAGCTGCTCGGGCGCCACATCGCGCGCGCCCTTGCTCGCCATGAAGGCGGCCAGCTGCTCGCGCAAAGGCTGGTAGCCCTCGGTGGCACCGTACTGCAAGGCAGCGCCGGGCTCTTCCTGCAACGCCTGGTTGCTCGCGGCGCGGATGCCGTCGACGTCGAACATGGCGCTGTCGGGAAAGCCCCCGGCAAAGCTGATGATGCCGGGCTTGCCCAGCAGCTTGAAGAGTTCGCGGATGGCTGAGGTTTCGACGTTGTTCAGGCGGTCGGCAAATTGCATGGCGTTGTAAAGGTTGGGCGAGAGATGGCACATTGTCGCCAATTGGCGGCCCGGGTTCCTGCATACCGGCGGCGCAGGGGTGGCGCAAGAGCTGGGCAGGCCCCTTCAACTCTCAATGCGCCTTGCTCTGCCCCTACACTGCGCGGCATGCAAACCGCGTTGATCGAACCCTTCTTTGCCACCCTTCGGGCCGCCAATCCGCAGCCCAACACCGAGCTGGAATACACCACCGTGTTCGAGCTGCTGGCCGCCGTGCTGCTGTCGGCGCAGGCCACCGACGTGGGCGTGAACAAGGCCACACGCCGGTTGTTCCCGGTGGCGGGCACGCCGCAGGCCATCCTCGACCTGGGGCTGGAAGGCCTGGAGGGTTACATCAAGACCATCGGCCTCTACAAAAGCAAGGCAAGGCACCTGCTGGAAACCTGCCGCATTCTTGTGGAGCAGCACGGCGGCGTGGTGCCGCGCACGCGCGAAGCCCTGGAAGCCCTGCCCGGCGTGGGCCGCAAGACCGCCAACGTGGTGCTCAACGTGGCCTTCGGCCAGCCCACCATGGCGGTGGACACGCACATCTTTCGGGTCAGCAACCGCACCGGACTGGCTCCTGGCAAGAACCCGCTGGCCGTGGAGGTGCAACTGCTGCAGCGTGTGCCGCCCGCCTACGCGGTGGACGCGCACCACTGGCTCATTCTGCTGGGCCGCTATGTATGCCAGGCGCGCAAGCCCCGCTGCTGGGAATGCGTGGTGGCGCCTTACTGCGATTACCAACCCAAGACGCCGGCACCGCAGCGCGCCTGACGCGGGCGCCGCGCCGTCCCCGC
>NZ_ACQT01000331.1 GCF_000175235.1 Acidovorax delafieldii 2AN
TTCGGCAATGGGCAGGCGGTGCAGGTAGCTCAGGCTGGAATAGCCGGTGCCGAAGTCGTCGAGCGACAGGCGGAAACCCTGCCGGTGCAGCGCCGCAATATTGGCCGCCGTGACGGGGCGCGCGTCCATCATCACGCTCTCGGTGATTTCAAGCAGCACGTCCTTGCCCTGCAGGCCGTGGCGTGCGAGCGCCGCGCCGATCTGGTCGGCAAACTCGGGCTGGTGAAAGCTCCTGCCCGATAGATTCACGGCCACGCAGGGTACGTTGCAGCCGGCCGCGCGCCAGCGGGCGAGCTGGCCAAACGCTGCATCGAGCAGCCAGAGCGTGAGCTCGTGGATCAGCCCGGTTTCTTCCGCCACAGGGATGAAGCGTGCAGGGGTGATCACCCCCCAGTCGGGGTGTTGCCAGCGCGCCAGCGCCTCCACCCCGTGCAGGGTGTGGGCGGCGTCGTTCAGCACCTGCGGCTGGTAGTGCAGCTGCAGGCTGCGGTCGGACAGGGCCTGCCGCAGCGCGCGCTCCAGCGCGGCGCGTTCCTGGGCGTGCAGGCTCAGGTCGGCACTGAAGAAACGCGGGCCGTGCGGATGTTCTTTCTTGGCCTGGTACATGGCCTGGTCGGCGTGGCTCAGCAAGGTGTCGATGTCGCTGCCATCGCCGGGGTACATGGCGATGCCGATGCTGGCGGTGGGCACCTGGATCTGGCCGTGGATGTCCAGTGGCGCGGCAATGGTGTCGAGCAGGTGCTGTGCGGCGGTCAGGGCTTCGTCCTGGGTGCTGCCGGGCAGGAAGGCCACGAATTCGTCGCCCGCGAGCCGGCCGACCAGATCCTGCCTGCGGCAGGCCTGCACCAGGCGGCGGGCCACGGCTTCCAGCAGCGCATCGCCTGCCGCGTGCCCCTGGGTGTCGTTCACCTGCTTGAAGCGGTCAAGGTCGACGAACAGCAGTGCGCCGGCGTCGCCGCTGCGCTGCAGGTGCGCCAGTGCACCTTCGGCATTGCTTCTGAATTGCACGCGATTGGGCAAGCCCGTGAGCGTGTCGAAAAACGCCAGCTGGTGGATGCGGCGGCGCGCGGTGTCCCGCTCTATCGCCAGCGCACACAGGTGCAGGCAAACATCGACCAGGTGCTGGTGGCTGGCATCGGGGGCGCGCGGTTCACGGAAATAGAACGCGAAGGTGCCCACCACCTGGCCGCGGTGGTTGCGGATGGGGCTTGACCAGCATGCGCGCATGCCACTGGGCTCGAAAAGCACGTGGTAGTCGGCCCACAAAGGATCGGTGGTGATATCGGTAACGACCACGGGCTCGCCTCGGAAGGCGGCGGTGCCGCATGAGCCCACTACCGGCCCGATGCGCACCCCTTCCAGCGCACGGCAGATGTACTTCGGCAGTCCGGGCGCCGCCAAGGGGTGCAGCCGCCCCTGCTCGTCCACGGCCAGGATGGACGCGGTCACCTCCGGGGCAATGCGCTCGACCTGTGCGCACACCAGGGCCATGAGTTCCGGCAGGGGCATTTCGTTGACCATGCCCTCCAGCACGCGCTTTTGCAGCACCTCGTGCATTTTGGTGAGGGTGATGTCGGTAAGCACGGTGATGCGCCCGTCCGCTGCGCCGGTAGCGTCGTGCAAGGCATTGATCACCATTGACGTCCAGCGCGACTGACCATGGTGGCCATAGAGCAGCGCTTCGCCCCGGAAGTGGCCCTGGGCGGCCAGGCTCTGGTGAATGGTATGCGCGAGACCTGGGGCCGAGTGGGGCCCCAGCAGCAGGTCGGCCAGGCGTTTCCCGGACAGTTCGGCCAATGGAAAACCGAACAGTCGCGTGAATCCTGCGTTGGCGTAGACCACCTGATCCTGCCCGTCGCTGATCACGATGGCGTCGTCGGTGGTGTCGAGCGCCCGGCGAAGCGGGGCTTCCTGGAGGGGGGAGGCAAGGCCTGGCGGGGTAATGGTGAGAGTGGCAGGCATGACCTTGGGGCGCCGCAAAGGCTGAGCCTATGCTACCAAGTGCCCACAGGCCTGCCAAGCGGCGATTGGCAGGGGCGCTGACCTGCGCGGGCGCTGCCGGAGCAGGCCGCCTCGGGGATAATCCTTCGCCATGAGCGGCAACACCATCGGTACCCTATTCACAGTCACCAACTTTGGTGAATCCCACGGCCCGGCCATTGGCTGCGTGATCGACGGCTGTCCGCCCGGCATGCCGCTCACCGACGCGGACATCCAGGCCGACCTGGACCGGCGCCGCCCCGGCACCAGCCGCCATGTCACGCAGCGCAACGAACCCGATGCGGTGGAAATCCTCTCCGGCGTGTACGAGGGCAAGACCACCGGCACACCGATTGCCCTGCTGATCCGCAACACCGATCAGCGCAGCAAGGACTACAGCAACATCGCCGAGAGCTTCCGCCCCGGCCATGCCGACTACACCTACTGGCACAAGTACGGCATTCGCGATCCGCGTGGCGGTGGCCGGTCTTCCGCCCGCCTGACGGCCCCCACCGTGGCCGCCGGCGCCGTGGCCAAGAAGTGGCTGGCCCAGCAGTACGGCGCGCAGTTTCGTGCCTGCATGACGCAGCTGGGCGAGTTGCCCATCCCTTTCGAGAGCTGGGACCACGTGCGCAGCAACCCTTTCTTTGCCCCCGTGGCCGACGTGGCGCAGTACGAGGATTACATGGACGCCCTGCGCAAGGCCGGCGATTCCTGCGGCGCCCGCATCCGCGTGCAGGCCACGGGCGTGCCCGTGGGGCTGGGCGAGCCGCTGTACGACAAGCTGGACGCCGACATCGCCCACGCCATGATGGGCCTGAACGCGGTGAAGGGCGTGGAGATTGGCGCGGGCTTTGCCAGCGTGGCCCACCGGGGCACCATGCACGGCGATTCGATGACGCCGCAGGGTTTTCGCACCAACAACGCCGGTGGCGTGCTGGGTGGCATCAGCACCGGGCAGGACCTGGAAGTGAGCATCGCCATCAAGCCCACCAGTTCCATCATCAGCCCGCGCGAGTCCATTGACATCCACGGCCAGAGCACCGAGGTCATCACCAAGGGCCGCCACGACCCCTGCGTGGGCATCCGCGCCGCGCCCATTGCCGAGGCACTGCTGGCCTTGGTGGTCATGGACCATGCCCTGCGCCACCGCGCCCAGTGCGGCGACGTGGTGACCAACGTACCGCCCATCCGGGCTTCGTTCCTTTGAACGCGGCCCAACCTGGCCGCCGGCCT
>NZ_ACQT01000330.1 GCF_000175235.1 Acidovorax delafieldii 2AN
TTCAAGCAGCTATCAAAGTTATAGGGTCAAGCCGCACGAGCAATTAGTATCAGTTAGCTTAACGCATTACTGCGCTTCCACACCTGACCTATCAACGTCCTGGTCTTGAACGACTCTTCAGGGGGCTCAAGGCCCCGGCAGATCTCATCTTGAAACGAGTTTCCCGCTTAGATGCTTTCAGCGGTTATCTCTTCCACACTTAGCTACTCGGCAATGCCACTGGCGTGACAACCGATACACCAGAGGTGTGTCCACTCCGGTCCTCTCGTACTAGGAGCAGGCTTCCTCAAATCTGCAGCGCCCACGGAAGATAGGGACCAAACTGTCTCACGACGTTTTAAACCCAGCTCACGTACCTCTTTAAATGGCGAACAGCCATACCCTTGGGACCGGCTACAGCCCCAGGATGAGATGAGCCGACATCGAGGTGCCAAACACCGCCGTCGATATGAACTCTTGGGCGGTATCAGCCTGTTATCCCCAGAGTACCTTTTATCCGTTGAGCGATGGCCCTTCCATACAGAACCACCGGATCACTATGTCCTGCTTTCGCATCTGCTCGACTTGTCAGTCTCGCAGTTAAGCACGCTTATGCCATTGCACTATCGTCACGATGTCCGACCGTAACTAGCGTACCTTCGAACTCCTCCGTTACGCTTTGGGAGGAGACCGCCCCAGTCAAACTGCCTACCATGCACTGTCCCCGATCCAGATGATGGACCTAGGTTAGAACCTCAAACACACCAGGGTGGTATTTCAACGTTGGCTCCATGAGATCTAGCGACCTCACTTCAAAGCCTCCCACCTATCCTACACAGATCTGTTCAAAGTCCAATACAAAGCTACAGTAAAGGTTCATGGGGTCTTTCCGTCTTTCCGCGGGGAGATTGCATCATCACAAACATTTCAACTTCGCTGAGTCTCAGGAGGAGACAGTGTGGCCATCGTTACGCCATTCGTGCAGGTCGGAACTTACCCGACAAGGAATTTCGCTACCTTAGGACCGTTATAGTTACGGCCGCCGTTTACTGGGACTTCAATCAAGAGCTTGCACCCCATCATTTAATCTTCCAGCACCGGGCAGGCGTCACACCCTATACGTCCACTTTCGTGTTTGCAGAGTGCTGTGTTTTTATTAAACAGTCGCAGCCACCGATTTTTTGCAACCCCTTTGGGCTCGCCTTGTACAGGTTCACCTACTTGGGGCATACCTTCTCCCGAAGTTACGGTATCAATTTGCCGAGTTCCTTCTCCTGAGTTCTCTCAAGCGCCTTAGAATACTCATCTCGCGCACCAGTGTCGGTTTGCGGTACGGTCGTCAATAGCTGAAGCTTAGTGGCTTTTCCTGGAAGCAGGGTATCACTCACTTCGGCTGCAAGCAGCCTCGTTATCACCCCTCATCTAAGCCCGGCGGATTTGCCTACCAGGCACGACTACAGGCTTGAACCAACATATCCAACAGTTGGCTGAGCTAACCTTCTCCGTCCCCACATCGCACTATTGATCGGTACAGGAATATTGACCTGTTTCCCATCAGCTACGCATCTCTGCCTCGCCTTAGGGGCCGACTCACTCTACGCCGATGAACGTTGCGTAGAAAACCTTGCGCTTACGGCGAGGGGGCTTTTCACCCCCTTTAACGCTACTCATGTCAGCATTCGCACTTCTGATACCTCCAGCATCCGTTACCAGACACCTTCACAGGCCTACAGAACGCTCTCCTACCACGTGCAATAAATTGCACATCCGCAGCTTCGGTAACTGGCTTAGCCCCGTTACATCTTCCGCGCAGGACGACTCGATCAGTGAGCTATTACGCTTTCTTTAAATGATGGCTGCTTCTAAGCCAACATCCTGACTGTTTTAGCCTTCCCACTTCGTTTCCCACTTAGCCAATTTTAGGGACCTTAGCTGGCGGTCTGGGTTGTTTCCCTCTTGAGTCCGGACGTTAGCACCCGGTGCTCTGTCTCCCAAGCTGTACTCTGCGGTATTCGGAGTTTGCATAGGTTTGGTAAGTCGCCATGACCCCCTAGCCTAAACAGTGCTCTACCCCCGCAGGTAATACTTGAGGCACTACCTAAATAGTTTTCGGAGAGAACCAGCTATTTCCAAGTTTGTTTAGCCTTTCACCCCTATCCACAGCTCATCCCCTAGTTTTGCAACACTAGTGGGTTCGGACCTCCAGTACCTGTTACGGCACCTTCATCCTGGCCATGGATAGATCACTTGGTTTCGGGTCTACACCCAGCGACTGATTCGCCCTATTCGGACTCGATTTCTCTACGGCTTCCCTATTCGGTTAACCTTGCCACTGAATGTAAGTCGCTGACCCATTATACAAAAGGTACGCAGTCACCCTTGCGGGCTCCTACTTTTTGTAAGCATGCGGTTTCAGGATCTATTTCACTCCCCTCCCGGGGTTCTTTTCGCCTTTCCCTCACGGTACTGGTTCACTATCGGTCGATTACGAGTATTTAGCCTTGGAGGATGGTCCCCCCATATTCAGACAGGATTTCTCGTGTCCCGCCCTACTTTTCTCTAACTTAGTACCACACGTCTGTTTTCGCATACAGGGCTATCACCTGCTATGGCCGGGCTTTCCATCCCGTTTTGCTAACAGTCGTGCTATCACTAGAAGGCTCTTCCGATTTCGCTCGCCACTACTTTCGGAATCTCGGTTGATGTCTTTTCCTCGAGCTACTGAGATGTTTCAGTTCACCCGGTTCGCCTCGCATGACTATGTATTCATCATGCGATACCTCTTGCGAGGTGGGTTTCCCCATTCAGAAATCTCCGGATCAATGCTTATTTGCCAGCTCCCCGAAGCTTATCGCAGGCTATCACGTCTTTCGTCGCCTGTAATCGCCAAGGCATCCACCACATGCTCTTAGTCACTTGACCCTATAACTTTGACATCTTCTTTCAAGATACCGCCGTCATCTTCAAGGACTTGCCAGGTCTTTCACCTGGCGCGTTATGCCGTAATGTGAATATTTCCTCGATATCACTATCAAAGAACATTCGTCATTACTGAATTTCAATCAGCTTTCGCTTATTGAATATTCGTTTTGACGCAATCAAAAAATTGTCATCAGAGGCACGGTCTGCACTAAACCTTTACGAATGTGCAGTTTCCTCTGACAACTCTGATTCGACTCTATGAATTTTTAAAGAACAGCCGATTGATCAAATGATATTGATCAACAACAAAGTAGCCTTTTTCAAAGCCACTTTGGTGTTGAAG
>NZ_ACQT01000329.1 GCF_000175235.1 Acidovorax delafieldii 2AN
CGTGGAACACCAGGAATCGCGCAACCCCTTGCTGCTGGCGGCCAAGACCGAGGCCCTGATGAGCTGGAGCGAGCTGATCCGGCTCGACCGCGGCACCGACGACGAAGTCGACCCCAACGCAACCGCAGCAGCCAACGACATGGACACGCTGTCGCTGGCACGCGGCGAACAGACCACGGCCTCGCGCATCAAGTTCGATCTGGACCTGCCCAGTGCATCGGCCGACGACCTTCCGCTCGGTCCCGGGCGCAAAACACCCGAATGGAACTGGCGCCGCCGCGTGCTCCAACCCGACCACTGCGCGCTGCAATGCTCGGTCGCGCGGCCCGGCACGCCCTACGTGCCTCCACAGGCACTGCGGGCCACGGCCCGGCGCGTGCGGCGGCGCCTGGAAGTGCTGCGTGCCGCGCCACGCTGGCAAGGCGGTCAGACACTGGGTGACGAATTCGACATCGACGCGTGGGTGCGTTTTCAAACCGAAGCCCGCAGCGGCGTGCAGCACAGCGACTCACCGCCCGTCTACATCCGTCGCCAGCGCGGTGAGCGAAGCCTCGCGACGCTGCTCTTGGCCGACTTGTCTCTGTCCACCGACGCCTACGCCACATCGAACGCCCGCGTGATCGACGTCATCCGCGACGCGCTGTACGTGTTTGGCGAAGCGCTGTCGGGCACAGGGGATGCGTTTGAAATGCTGGGCTTCAGTTCGGTGCGGCGACAGCATGTGCGCATCCAGCACATCAAGGGCTTCGGCGAGCGCTGGAACGACACCGTGCGCTCGCGCGTGGGGGCCCTCAAACCAGGTTTCTATACCCGCATGGGCGCGGCGCTGCGCGATGCCACCCGGCGCCTGGGCGCACGCCCCGAGCGGCAGCGCCTTTTGCTGGTGCTGACCGATGGCAAGCCCAACGACCTCGACATCTACGAGGGCCGCTACGGACTCGAAGACACGCGCCATGCCGTGCAAGAGGCGCGCGATGCGGGCCTGACACCCTTTTGCGTCACCATCGACCATGAAGCCCACGAATATCTGCCCATGCTGTTCGGCAGCCAGGGCTATGCACTGGTGCGCCGCCCTCAGGATCTCGTGCAGCGACTGACCCAGGCCTGGGTCACCCTGGCGCGCTGAGCACCCTGCGCCTCTGCCGCTCAACCCAAGCCCGGCGGCTCGGCCCGCACGTCGGCATCGCAGCCGGCACCTGCCGCCACCCAGCGCCGTGCCAGCCACACTTGTAGACGCACGGCCAACGGGTGCGTCCAGCCTGTCACGTCGCCTGGCTCTGCCACCATGCCGCACAGATAACGTTGCTGGACGGCGCTCCAGCGCAGCGCCGCGCAAGTCCCGGAGCGGCGGCGCGACACCCACATTCCCAGCGGACAAGGCACTGACAGGCAACACAAGCCACATCCGTTGCAGGGTGCGCCCGTTGCCGGCTTCGCGGGGGCATCTGCCTGCAACCAGACGACGGACGAGGCATGGGACCGGTGGGAACGCATGGAGCAAAATCAGTGGAAGCTAGAGTATGACCGCGCCACGACGCCACAAGTGGCGTACGAATGAGAGCGCACCAAAGGCAGGCAACACGCCTCGCCGCCGACACGGCCAAAAGTAGTTTCCGCGATTGCCCACGGAATCCTCACAGAAAAACGCCCCGCGCCGCCAGAGCAACGGGGGCTGAAGTCCGATCACGATGATCGGAAGGGGGGAACTCAGACAGAAAGAGCGGGCTTCAGCAACCTGCAGGGCGGTTCGGGCGCATGGGCACGATCCCTGTGACGCGCAAAGTGGCGTTGGAGCCATCCGTGGCAGTAAGGGTCTTGCCCGAGAACCGGACTTGATCGCTGTCGCGGTTCACCGAAGTATCCGAAGCCTCACCGCTGGCGTATTCCTTGCCGTCGAAGGTCAGGAACGCCTGGAACAGCCCGGTAGCATCGGGCCGGTAGCGAATGTCGCCAAAGGCGGTGGCAGATGAGCCGACCTTGTTGGCGCCGTCGAACCGGAATGCACACAACTCGGGCACGGAACCGATGGGATTGTGCTTCTCCACATCGGTCAGATTCAGGGCGCCGTTGCCGTACACGCCATTGAGGCCGTCAACCGTGGCGCTGGTCACGGTCAGCACGCCCGGTTCGTTGCTGGGCGTGGGGTCATCGTCATTGCCTCCGCCGCAGGCGGCGAGAAACACGGTGGCGGCAGCGAGGGCGCTACAGGTCTTGAAAAGGGAATTCATGGTGATAGGCGTCCGTAGGTGTTGATGGAGGAATGGGGCGCTAAAACGGCTCCAGGCCCCTGAACGCAATCCTAGGAACCCCCTTCTGCACACTGCGTGCGCCATGTTCCGCGCCGCGCGTAGGACATCGGCGGACAGCGCTGTGCGTTACAGCCGAGCCCGCCTGCTACCGCGCCCACAGCGCCGTCAGCGCGCTGCGTGCCCGGCTGCACCACCTTGTGGGACAGGTTTTTACGGCACGAAGGGCAGCCTCAACCCGCCGGCGCCACCTTGAAATCTGCCCCCTGGGCGTACGTTTTGCGGACGGCGGGGTGCTGACGCCGACTTCGGCGCTACCTTCGATGAGCCGAGCCTCTGCGGGGCTGCGCGCCGACAGCCTCCTGCCCCGGAGGCAGGCCTGCCCGGCGTGCTGCATTTCACGCGGCGGGGATTCACCGTGCCGACGCGGACGCGGGCCTGGTATGTAATCGCTGGAGCTTCGCCGATCCCTTGTACCTCCATGCCTGTACTCCACCGCCCCCACGCCTCTTCGCCACCAGCCTCCGCGCGGCAGCGGCTGTGGCAGGAACTCGATCTGCTGTGCCGCCTGGGACTGGGGCTCGCGCCCATCGCGCCGGATGTCTGTGCGGTGCTGCGCGCACTCGTTGGCGCAGAAGCGGCGGCCCTGTTCTGGCTGGACGAGCACGGCCTGCCCGAAGGTTTTTTCCACGAGGACTCACCCGCACCGGCGCAGGACCTGTTCCTCAACGAATTCGAGCGCCTGTTCGTCGGCGAGGGTGAAACCAACGTGGTTGCTCTCGCCCGGGCAGACGGCCCCGCAGTGGGCCGCCTCCTCGCGCCCGATGCGCGGTACTTTCGCTCCAACACCTACAACCTGCTCATCCGCGCGGGAGGCCACCACCACACGCTGGACCTGCGCGTGGAAGCGCAGGGCCGCACGCGCGCTGTGCTGCTGCTGTTTCGCGCGCAAGGC
Source organism: Acidovorax delafieldii 2AN (assembly GCF_000175235.1). Classification (GTDB taxonomy): domain Bacteria; phylum Pseudomonadota; class Gammaproteobacteria; order Burkholderiales; family Burkholderiaceae_C; genus Acidovorax; species Acidovorax delafieldii_B. The sequence goes on from NZ_ACQT01000329.1 coordinate 3,202, forward strand.
AGGGCTTTTGGCGCGGCGGATGCAGCGCTGCTGGAGCGCGCATCAGCCAGCCTGCAACGCGCCTT
>NZ_ACQT01000328.1 GCF_000175235.1 Acidovorax delafieldii 2AN
CCCTTCAAACGCGGGGCTTACCAGCTCGCTTCGGGGTGCGGCCTTGTGCGCGCTGGTGGCCGCCGTGCTCGGGGGGCTGGTGCTGCGGCCAGCGCCACCGGCCGCAGCGGGCGTGCAAGGGGCGCATCCGTAGGGTCACGCGGTGCCGGAGGTGGCTCTTGAAATCGCTATTAAATTTATAGCTGATTGCGCAGAATGGGTGAGCGCAACGGGCACTTTGGGCATGAATCCGGGCCTGCCCGGCACTGGCGCGGATGGGCGGGATGGGCACGCGGCCATGCGGCACTGTCCTGTGCGCGGCACCGCATTGTTCCATCCCGCGCTCTTCTGAACGGCGCTGCGGGCCTTATCTTTGGCAGGCGTGCTGCCCGATCGCTGGTGGCGCAAAACCAAGGAGCCCCTGATGTCGTCCACCCCTGCCGCGTCTTCGACTGCCGCCACCCAGCCCATCGTGCAAATTCAGCCGCTGGGCGCGTTGTGGCCCACGATGGACCCGTTCCTGTTCTGCGCCCACCACGACGATGCCTACCCGGCCGGCAACGGCGCGTTCGCGCCCGCCGTCTCGCTGGAAGGGCGCCAGATCGGCAGCGACTTCAGCCGCAAGGACGGCTGGAGCATGTACCACGGCGACACCGTGCCGGGCTTTCCGGGCCACCCGCACCGCGGCTTTGAAACCGTGACGCTGGTGCGCAAGGGGCTCATCGACCATTCCGACTCGCTGGGCGCGGCCGCGCGCTTTGGCGGCGGCGATGTGCAATGGGTCACGGCGGGCAAGGGCATCGTGCATTCGGAGATGTTCCCGCTGCTCAACGCCAGTGAACCCAACCCGCTGGAGCTGTTCCAGATCTGGCTGAACCTGCCCGCCCGCAACAAGATGGTGGCGCCGCACTTCACCATGTTCTGGAATGAGCGCATTCCACGCCTGGTGCACCGCGATCAAGCGGGCCGCGCCACCACCGTGACCGTGGTGGCCGGAGCCCTGCCGGGCGCCGCCAATCCCCTGGCGCCGCCGCCCGAATCCTGGGCCTCGCAGCCCGAGGGCGATGTGGCCATCTGGACGTTGCACCTGGAGCCGGGCGCGCAGTGGACGCTGCCGGCCGCGCAGGGCCAGGGCACGCGCCGCATGCTCTACTTCTTCGTGGGCGACGGCCTGCGCGTGGGCCCGCAGGAGGTGCGCCAGCACGCGGCGCTGGAGCTGGTGGCGGGCCAGGACTGGCAACTGACCAACACCGGCACCACGCCCGTCGAGTGCCTGCTGCTGCAAGGCCAGCCGATTGCCGAGCCCGTGGCGCAGTACGGCCCCTTCGTGATGAACACGCAGGCCGAGATCATGCAGGCCATGAACGACTACCGCCGCACCCAGTTCGGTGGCTGGCCCTGGCCCGACCAGGACCCGGTGCATGGCACCGAGGCGCGGCGCTTTGCACGCTATCCGGGGCAGACCGAGGAAGACCGGCCGGGCGGCGCGGCCTGACCCTGTAGCTGAGGCGGACAGCGCGCCTCGTGGACAATCCGGGGTCTTCCTTCGCGTGGGGGCGGCTTGCATGAGCTGCGTGCCGCCCCCGCGCCGCCCCCTCGAAAGCGCACACCATGACCATCGCCAAAGACTCCGCCGTCACCATCACCTACAAGGTCACCACGCCGCAAGGCAAGCCGCTGGACGCGGGCAGCCTGGCCTACCTGCATGGTGGCTATGAAAACATCTTCCCCAAGGTCGAAGCCGCCCTCGATGGGCAGGCCGTGGGCTTCAGCACCACGCTCGACCTTGCGGTGGAAGACGCCTTTGGCGCCCGAGACGAAAGCCTGGTGCGCACTATTCCCAAGGCCGAATTCCCACCGGGTGTGAAGGTGGGCGGCCAGCTGCAGGGCGTGGGGGCCGACGGCCAGCCCCAGGTGTTCAACGTCATGAAGATCAAGGGCCCCGAAGTGCACCTCGATGGCAACCACCCGCTCGCGGGCCAGGCCCTGAAATTCAGCTGCAAGGTCACGGCCGTGCGGGCTGCCACGGCGGAAGAGATTGCGCACCGCCACGTGCACGGGGCGCACGGCCACCAGCATTGAGGCCTACGGGCCCTCGGAGGCCCGCGAAGGAAAGCGTCAACGGCGCCGCAGCAGTGCCTTGCGCAGCAGGCGCGTGGCGCGGTCGCGGATACCCAGCGGGCCTGCCCCCGGCACGGAGGGGTGCGCCTTGGCGGCGCTGCAGGCGGCCAGGAAGTCGTTGAGGATTGCGGTGTCGTCCAGGGTGTCCGAGCCGATCCGGTGAAACTCGGGGTGCCACTGCGTGGCAGCGATGTAGCCGCGCCCCGGGGCCGCTTGCAGGCGGATGGCTTCGGGCACGCCGTCGGGCTCGCTCAGGGCCTCGACCACAAAATCCGGCGCCACCCGCTTGATGCCCTGGTGGTGGATGCTGTTGACGCGCGCGCGCGGCTTTCCGGGGTACAGCTGCGCCAGATGCGTGCCGGGCACGATGTGGATGTCGTGGAAGTGCTGGTCGTAGGTCGTGGCATTGCGGTGCTGCAGCGCACCGGGGTGCTGGGTCTGCAAGTCCTGGTAGAGCGCTCCGCCAAAGGCCACGTTGATGAGCTGCAGGCCCCGGCAGACCCCAAAAATGGGTTTGCCCACCTGGGCAAACGCCTTCACGACGGCCAGGTCGTACAGGTCGCGCACGCGGTCTCCCAGCCACTCCTCGCGCAAGGGTTCCTCGCCATAGCTGCCGGGCCAGACGTCCGCGCCGCCATGCATGACGATGCCGTCGAGCCATTCGGCATAGTGGTCGAGTGTGACGTCGCCACGTGCCGTCGGCCCCGTGGGGCAGGGCACCATGACCACCATCGCACCGGCCGACATGAGCCAGTGGGCGATGGACTGCTCGACGTATTGCAGGGTCTTGCCCGTGAACAGCGGGCGGGTGGGGTCGGCGTGTTGAAAGCAGGCCGACAGGCCAATCTTGAGGCGAGGGACGGCGGGCATGGGGGAATTCCGGTGGGGTGCGGGATTGGCTTGCAGCGAAGCGGTGTGGAACGGGGCTGGTGCGCCTTGTCTTTGTAGCACCGCACCCCCGCGGCGTCTGTAGGAAAGCGCCGTGCACCCGCCGCCGGGCAGTGTGCAATCCGGCCAAATGTGGCTTTCTTCATGAAATCGGCGCGGCGCCGCACGGCGCGTTGTGCCCGCGCAGCGCAGGCTGGCCATAATTTCCAGCGCCGGGTGCAAGGGAGGGTGCACGCGGCCCGCGGGACGCTCCGGCGCCGTCCCCGGCATTCCCTGGAAAGACGCGCATGCCGTTCAATCATCGAATCCACCTGTGGTCCGCCTTGGCCGCCATCACCTGGCCCCTGGGCGCTGCGGCGGCGTTGCCGCCGGGC
>NZ_ACQT01000327.1 GCF_000175235.1 Acidovorax delafieldii 2AN
CGGCGCCCCGCGCTGGCGCGCGTGGAAAGCGTGGACACGCAGCACGCCCCGGCGCGCCGGGCAAATCATCGCAGGCGTGCCAATGCGGCGCTGGCCAATTCGGCCATGCGCGCCAAGAAGTCGGTGCCCATGGTGGCGTCGAAGCGCTGCGCGTCGTGCGAGCCCAGCACCAGCAGGCCGAAGGCCGGTGTGGCGCTGTCGATGGCGCCTTCGCGCAGCGGTAGCAGGGCCAGCGACTGGGCCTGTGCGGCTTCGCCCTGAGCCAGCCAGGCTGCAGGCTCGAAACCCAGGTTGGGGCCGCAGAACGGCATGGTGAGCGAAGAGGCAAAAGCCTGCGCATCCTCACTGGCACCCTGGGTGAAATCAGCGTCGATGTAGGCGCCCGCCACACCCCACACGCGCACGGCGGCCTGCGGCACGTCAAACAGGGTGCGCACGCCATCCACCACGGCCTGGGGCAGATCCATGGGGTCGCGGATCTGCAGCAGGGCGCCTGTCCACTGGTCGACCTTGGCGGCGATGGCAGCGTTCTCGTTGCTGTGGCGCACCATTTCCATGATGCGCTGCTCCAGCCCCTTGATCTTCTCGCGCAGCATCTCGGCCTGGCGCTCCTGCAGGCTCACGGCGCGCTGGCCGTGCGGGCTGGTGATCTGCACGCTGGCCAGTACCTCGGCATGGCGCTCGAAGAATCCGGGCGTCTGCGTGAGGAACTGGGCGATGTCGTCTTCGGTGATCGGAGGAATGGGAGAGCTGGTGGTCATGGCGTGTCGGGAAGTTCGATCTGGCCGTCAAAAACGAGGGTGGCCGGGCCGGTCATGAAAACGGAGTCGGCCTCCTGGCCACTCCAGGCAATGGTGAGCAGGCCGCCGCGCGTCTGCACGTCCACGCGCGCATCGAGCAGCCCCAGGCGAATGCCCGCCGCCACGGCGGCGCAAGCCCCGGTGCCGCAGGCCAGGGTTTCACCCGCGCCACGCTCGAAAACGCGCAGGCGCACATGGCCCCGGTCCACGATCTGCAAGTAGCCGGCATTCACCCGCCGCGGAAAGCGCGGGTGCGATTCGATCAAGGGGCCGGTCTGGGCCACGGGCGCGGTGTCCACGTCCTGCACCAGTTGCACGGCGTGCGGGTTGCCCATGGACACCACCGCTACCATAACAGGAGCATCTTGCGCAGACCCAGCAAGCGCCAGAGGCCATTTTTGCCCCAAACCCTGCGCCACGGGCGCGAGGCCGGCCGCATCGAAGGGCACGCGCGCCGCGTCGAACTCCGGGCGGCCCATGTCCACCGTAACGCGCCCGTCGGGCGTGAGCTGGGGGGCGATCACCCCGGCCAGCGTCTGCACCCGGATGGTGTCCTTGGTGGTGAGGCCCTTGTCGCGCACGTAGCGCGCGAAACAGCGGGCACCGTTGCCGCACTGCTCCACCTCGCCGCCATCGGCGTTGTGGATCACGTATTCGAAATCGATGCCTTCCGCCGGCGAGGGCCGCACGGTGAGGATCTGGTCGGCACCCACGCCAAAGTGGCGATCAGCCAGGAAGCGGTAGTGCGCCGGCGTCAGGCCCAGGCGCCCCTGCGTCTCGTCGAGCACGACGAAATCGTTGCCTGCACCCTGCATTTTGGTAAAGCGGATCTGCATGGGCTGGATTATCGTCGCTGGGCTGCCTGCGCCATCGCCGCGGTGGCGCTCGCCGCCTGGCGACAGCGACAGGCGTGGGGCAATGCCCTGGTTCTGTGCCGGTTAACGCATCCGATTAGGCTTGCGTTTCCGGGCGGCACGCCCCTGAACAGAGGATTTTCATGACCGATCTGTCCGCTTTCTCCATCACCCGCAAGTGGCCGGCAAGGCATCCCGATCGCATCCAGCTCTACTCGCTGCCCACGCCCAACGGCGTGAAGGTGTCGATTGCGCTGGAAGAGCTGGGCTTGCCCTATGAGCCGCACCTGGTGAGCTTCGAGACCAACGACCAGACCTCGCCCGAATTCCTGTCGCTCAACCCCAACAACAAGATTCCGGCCATCCTCGACCCGAACGGCCCGGGCGGGCAGCCGCTGGCGCTGTTCGAGTCGGGCGCCATCCTCGTGTACCTGGCCGACAAGGCCGGACGGCTCATGCCGACGGACGGCGCGGCACGCTACGAAACCCTGCAGTGGCTGATGTGGCAGATGGGCGGCCTGGGCCCGATGTTCGGCCAGCTCGGGTTCTTTCACAAGTTCGCGGGCAAGGACTTCGAGGACAAGCGTCCGCGCGACCGTTACGTGGCCGAATCCAAACGCCTGCTGGCCGTACTGGAGCAGCGCCTGGCGGGCCGCGCTTGGGTGATGGGGGATGCGTACACCATCGCCGACATCGCCATTTTCCCGTGGGTGCGCAACCTGATCGGCTTTTATGGCGCAGGTGACCTCGTGGAGTTTGGCCAGTTCACGGAAGTGCGGCGCGTGCTGGATGCCTTCGTGGCGCGGCCCGCCGTGCAGCGCGGCCTGACCGTGCCCGGCCCGCGCTGAGCAGCGCGGGCGCCCGGCACGGCTCAGTCGTCCGCGAAAATCCCGACGCGGCCACCACCGGCGCCCAGCGGTCGCGCTCCTGCGCGAGCTGGCGCGCGTAGTCGTCCGGGCCCGAGGCGATGGGCTCGAAACCCAGCTTGGCCAGCGTCTCGATCACGGCCGGCTCCTTCACGGCGAAGCGGGCCAGCTCGGCCAGCCTTTCCACCTGCGCAGCCGGCGTGCGCGCGGGCAGGAACAGCCCGTAGCTCTCCACGCCCTGGATGCCCGCAAAGCCCTGCTCCTCGAACGTGTGCACCTCGGGCAGAAAGCGCGAGCGGCGCGCGTCCGTCACGCCCAGCACCCGCACCCGGCCGGTGGGCAGGTGCGGCAGACAGTCGCCCACGCTGAAGCAGCCCGACGCCACCTGCCCGCCCATCAGGTCCTGCAGGCCTGGTGCCGCACCGCGGTAAGGCACGTGCGTGAGCGCAACGCCCGCCGCCCGCGCAAACTGGTTGCCCAGGAAGTGCGGCATGGCCCCGGCGGCGGGCGAGGCATAGCCCTGCGGCTCGGGCTGGGCCTTGGCCCAGTCGGCAAACTGGCGCAGCGTGCGCACCGACTCGGGCACCTTGGGCCCAACCACGAAGCCGCAGGTGGACAGCGCCACGGGCGACACGGCGATCGCATCCGTCGCGGGCTTGTACTGCAGGCGCTTGAACACATGCGGGTAGATGGTGAACATGGACGAGGGGCTGAGCAGCATGGTCAGCCCGTCGGGCGCCGCATCCTTGAGCGTGGTGACGGCGATGCGCCCGCCCGCCCCCACCTTCTGCTCCACCACGACGGTGCCCAGCCGTGGGCGCCAGGTTTCCGCCAGGCGCCGCGCCGTGGCGTCCACCGAG
>NZ_ACQT01000326.1 GCF_000175235.1 Acidovorax delafieldii 2AN
CTGCGACCGACTTGGCCTGCGCGCCGGCAGCGCTCGCGCCCGGGCGCAGCTCCACGAAGGTGGGCAGACCCAGCCGCTCTTCGCGCGACATGCGCTGCACGTTGGCGGGCAGGGCCTGTGCGGACTTGGGCCGTGCAGCTGCGGGCGCATCGCCCAACGCGTCAATCGGAGCCAGATCGCGCGCGTAGGCCAGCGGCAGAGCCAGGGTGGCGGCGCACGCCAAAACCTGCGCCCAACGTGGCCGCGGGAGCCAAGAAAGTGTTGGCATGGTAAATATCGCTATTTTTTTAATAGCTGCATGCGCTCTACGGATGAGCGCTGCAGGGCAAAAAGCCCCAAATACCAGATCAGGGGCGCGCCATCGTAGCCGCTAGTGGCTTTTTTTACAATGTTTTTTGCGCACTGAAGGGGGCGCGCGCCTAGCGTGGCGTGGCGCGCTGCAGCAGCAACAAACGCACCGGCTCTGGAATGGGTGCGGGCCGTTGCTCGGCGCGGCTCACGAAGACAATGCCCACCTTGCCGCGCGCCACCTCGCGGCCTTGGGTCTTCTCCGACATACGGAAGATCAGGTCGAAACCGTAGCGGTTGAAATCGGCCGGCAGCATCTCCACACACAGGGTTTCGCCATGGAAGGCTTCCGACTTGTACTGGGCCACGATATCGCCCACCACGGTGGAGAAACCCGCCACGTCCGCCTCGCGGTAGCCCAGCGACTGAAAGAAACGCACGCGCGCCTCGGAAACCAGGCTGAGCAATTGCGCGTTGTCCAGGTGCCCGCCCTGGTTCACGTGGCTGATGTAGATCTGCATTTCGGTCGAGAAAGCGAAATGCGCGGGAAGATCGAAAACGATGCGGGCCATGGCGTGAGCGGTGTGCAAGGAAGAAGGAAAGAGCGGCCATCGGCAGCCGAGCGGAGCATGCGCCTGGTCGTGGGGGCGCGCCGCAGAAAAACTACAACGCCTTGCGCAGATTGGCCGGCGCGATCTTGAGGGCCTCGCGGTATTTGGCCACCGTGCGGCGCGCGCACTCGATGCCCTGCTCCTTGAGCATCTCGGCGATCTGGCTGTCGGACAGCGGCTTGGAAGGGCTTTCTGCCGCAACGAACTGCTTGATGAGGGCACGCACGGCGGTGCTCGAGGCGTTGCCCCCCGTCTCGGTGCCCAGGCCCGAGCCAAAGAAATACTTGAGCTCGTAGGTGCCGATGGGCGTGGCCATGTACTTGGCGGTGGTCACGCGGCTGATGGTGGATTCGTGCAGGCCCAGCTCGTCGGCAATGTCGCGCAGCACCAGCGGGCGCATGGCCAGCTCGCCATGGGTGAAGAAGTTCTTCTGCCGCTCGACGATGGCACGCGAGACGCGCAGGATGGTGTCGAAGCGTTGCTGGATGTTCTTGATGAACCAGCGCGCCTCCTGCAGGCGCTGCTGCATGCCCTGGTGGCCCTCGCCACCCTTGTGGCCGCGCAACGCTCCGGCGTAGATGTCGTGCACGCGCAGGCGCGGCATCACGTCGGGGTTGAGCGAGACGATGAAGTTGTGCTGGCCACTTGGGCCATTGGCGCGGCCGGCTTTGCGCACGATCACATCGGGCACGATGATGTTGCGTTCCACGTCGGCGAAACGGCGCCCCGGGCGCGGTTCCAGGCGCGCGATGAGCGCCATGGCGGCGCGGGTGCGCTCCTCGCCGGCGCTGCCGCCTTCGCTGCATGCCTGCGTCAGGCGGCGCACATCGCGCCGGGCCAGCAATTCGAGCGGCTGCTGGCAAATGCGCAGCGCGGTCTGCACGACCGCCGGGTCGGCGGCGCCGTCGCGCGCCAGCGCGGAGAGTTGCAGCGTGAGGCATTCGGCCAGATTGCGTGCGCCCACGCCCACGGGCTCGAGGTTCTGCAGCAGGCGCAAGGCCACGGTGAAGCGGTGCACCAGCTCGTCGATCTGCGCGAGGTCATCCGGGCCGGCCAGGCTGATGGCCAGGTCGGCCAGCGGCTCTTCGAGGTATCCGTCGTCGTTGAGCGATTCGATCAAGAACCGCAATGCGGCGCTGTCGATTTCAGACAGGCGCAGCGCCAGCGCCTGCCGGTGCAGGAAGGCCGTGAGCGATTCGTGCGAGCGGGCCAGTTCGGTGGCGTCGGCCTCGTCGCCATCGGCGTCGTTGCGGTTGCGCGCCGGGGCATCGCCGCCCCACTCGGAGTCGTTGGGCGCCATCTCCACCGTGCCGTCGCCGCTCCAGTCGGGCTCGTCCGCAGCGGTGCCCGGGTTTTCGGACTCGATCGGCGCTTCTGCGCTTGTGGCACTTGCGCCAACAGCTCCTGAATACATAGCATCATCGGCGCTGTAATCATCGGGCTGCGCAGGCGTATCGGCGGCATCCAGGCCGAATTCCTCGCGCGGGGCTTCGTCGGCCGCACGTTCGAGGAAGGGGTTCTCGTCGAGCATCTGCTCCACTTCCTGCGAGAGCTCCAGCGTGGACAACTGCAGCAGCCGGATGGACTGTTGCAATTGCGGGGTGAGCGACAGGTGCTGCGAGACGCGTAGCGAAAGACCGGGCTTCATCACATCCTGAAGTGTTCGCCCAGATACACCCGCCGCACCTCGGCGTTGTCGACGATTTCCGAAGGGGTGCCCTGGGCCAGGACGCGGCCATCGCTGATGATGAATGCGTGGTCGCAAATGCCCAGCGTCTCACGCACGTTGTGGTCGGTGATCAGCACGCCGATGCCGCGCGCCTTGAGAAAACCGATGATGCGCTGGATTTCGATGACGGCAATGGGGTCGATGCCCGCAAAGGGTTCGTCCAGCAGGATGAAGCGCGGCTGCGTGGCCAGCGCACGCGCGATCTCGACCCGGCGGCGCTCGCCGCCCGACAAGGCAAGGGCCGGCGATTCGCGCAGGTGGTCCACGCGCAACTCCTGCAGCAACGCGCCCAGGCGCTCGTCGATCACGGCCCGGGGCAGCGGGCGGCCATCTTCGCCGCGCTGCAATTCCAGCACGGCGCGCACGTTCTCTTCGACGGTGAGCTTGCGAAAGATCGATGCTTCCTGGGGCAGGTACGAAAGCCCCAGACGCGAGCGGCGATGGATGGGCATGTCGGCCACCGAATGGCCATCAATGCGGATGTCGCCACCGTCGCAGCGCACCAGCCCCACGATCATGTAGAACGAGGTGGTCTTGCCCGCGCCGTTGGGCCCGAGCAAACCCACCACTTCGCCTTTTTGCACCACCAGCGACACGTCCTTGACGACCTTGCGGCTGCCGTAGGACTTCTCGAGGTGCTCGACCTCCAGCCGGCTGCCGGCCTGGGTCTCGGGGCCTGGGTTCACAGCCGGCGCACTCACTTGGACGGACCGCCGAGGGATGGGCTGGGCCGCAGCGCCGGGCCGCTGGCCGCGGGGGC
>NZ_ACQT01000325.1 GCF_000175235.1 Acidovorax delafieldii 2AN
GCAGGGGTGGGTTCGGGCTTGGGCTCCGGGGTGGGCGCGGGGGGCTCCACCGCCCGGGGCGCTGCCTGCTGTGGAACGGCCGACCACAGCTCGGCCTGCACGGCCGGTGCATCGACGCTGGTCTTCCAGTTCACGCCCCAGGTCAGCGCGCCAATCAGGATGGCATGCGCCAGCACGGCCAGCGCAATGGCGCGCAGGCGGGCCGGTGGGCGGGGGGGCGCAAACTGGTCGCGGTCGTCTTGGGCGTGCATGCGGTGAAGGCGTTGTGGAGAGACGGGGGCGTCAGTTGCCGGATTTCACGGCCAGCGCGACCCGCGGAACGCCCGCGCTTTGCAGGGCCGACATGGCCTTCATGACCGAATCGTAGGAGACGTTCTTGTCCGCGCTGATCAGCACCGGGGTGTCTTCGGGCTGGTCCTTGAGCCAATTCTTGGCCGTGGCGCCCAGGTTCTGCACGGGAACCGTGCGTTCATTGCCGTCGGCCTTGAAGCGCACGCTGCCGTCCTTTTCGACGATCACATCGGCGCGGGTCTTGGGCACCTTGGCCCCTTTGCCGACAGAAGGCACGTTGACCGAGCTGGGCGTGAGCATGGGTGCCGTCACCATGAAGATGATGAGCAGCACCAGCATCACGTCGATGAAGGGCACCATGTTGATCTCGTTCATGGAGCGGCGGCGGCTGCCGGTGCGCGAGGCCATTGCGGGCATTTCAGCTCTCCGTTGTGCTGCGCAGTGTGCGCAGCGGATAAAACTGGCGCGCCCGAGGCTGGCAGACGCCGCGCAAGGGCCGCCCCGCCGCGGTGGCGTCGTCCCCCTTCCCGCAGTGCACAGCGCTGTGAGAGAAGAGGGAAGCCGCAGCGCGGCTCAGGGGGATGCATTTCATCTCAGTGGCCCGAGGGCGAACCGGGGTGGGCGCCCAGGTTGCGCTGCAGGATGTTGGAGAACTCTTCGATGAAGGTCTCCTGGTGGGTGGCCACGCGGTCGATGTCGCGCGCGAAGCGGTTGTAGGCAATCACGGCGGGGATGGCGGCGAACAGGCCGATGGCGGTGGCCACCAGCGCTTCGGCAATGCCAGGCGCCACGGTGGCGAGCGTGACCTGCTCCATGCCGGCAAAGCCCGTGAAGGCGTGCATGATGCCCCACACCGTGCCGAACAGGCCGACGTAGGGGCTCACAGAGGCCACAGAGCCCAGGAAAGACAGGCTGGATTCGACCACGTCCATTTCGCGCTGGAAGCTCGCGCGCATGGCGCGGCGCGCGCCGTCGAGCAGCGTGCCCGGATCGGTGATGCGGCGCTCGCGCAGCTTCTGGTATTCGCGCATGCCGCTGGCGAAGATGCGTTCCATGGGGCCGGCGTTCTTGGCGTTCTGGGCGGCGCTGGCATACAGGTCGTTGAGGCTGGTGCCGGACCAGAAATCGCGCTCGAACTCTTCGTTGAGGTTCTTGACGCGCTTCAACGCAAACAGCTTGCGGAAGATCGCGGCCCAGCTGGCGACCGATACGCCCAGCAGCAGCAGCATGACGAGTTGCACCACCCAGCTGGCGTGCAGCACCAGGGAGAGGATGGACATGTCTTGGGAATTCATGAAAGTTGTTCCAGAAGGGTGTTCGGGATTCGGGCGGGGCGCATGCTCGCGGCATCCACCCAGCCGATGCGGATCGTGCCTTCGCTCAGCAGCACAGGCGGCTGGTTCGGGGCTTGCTCATAATTCAATAGCGCCTGCTGCACGATTGTCAGGGACGCGCGCCCGGTTTCCTGCAAATGTGCGGTAACAATGAGTTCATCGTCAAGGCGGGCCGGGCGCAGATAGCGCAGGCGCGCATCCGTTACGACGAACATCCCGCCCGTTTGTTCCCGCAATCGCTGCTGGCCCAGGCCCAGCGAACGCAGCCATTCGGTGCGCGCGCGTTCGAAGAACTTGAGGTAGTTGGCATAGAACACGATGCCACCGGCATCGGTGTCTTCCCAGTAAATGCGGACGGGAAACCGGAACGTCATCTCAGTGGTTCCTGCATGTGCACACCGGCAGTGCCCGAAGCAGGCACGGCCTCGGCCTACGGCCGGCTTGCAGCCGGCCTGCCGCAGTGCAGCGCGGGCGGCGCTTCGCGTGTGGGGGCGGCACGATGTCCCTTCGGCGCATCGCGCAGCGGGGCGAAAGAAAGGGGAAGGCGCGCAGCGCCACAGGGGCTGGCTTCATCTCAGCCCAACAGCCCGCGCAGGCGCGCCACCGACTCCTGCAGCTGCGCCATCGAGTTGGCGGTGGAGAACCGCACGAAATGGTGTGTTTCGGCCGTGCCGAAGTCGCGCCCCGGCGTCACGGCTACATGGGCGCGGCGCATGACTTCATAGGCAAAGTCCCAGCTGCCCTGCACGCCGAGCTGCTTGCAAGCGCTTGCGCAATCGGCCCAGGCATAGAAGGCGCCGTCGGGCATCACGGGCACGGCCAGGCCCAGGGCTTGCAGCTCGGGGATGAAGTAGTCGCGCCGGGCCTTGAACTCGGCACGGCGGCGTTCGTATTCGGCGATGCTCTCGGCCTCGAAACAGGCCATGGCCGCCAGCTGCGAGACGGTGCTGGCGCAGATGAAAAGGTTCTGTGCCAGACGTTCGACCACAGGCACCATGGCATCGGGCACCACCATCCAGCCCAGGCGCCAGCCCGTCATGTTGAAGTACTTGCTGAAGCTGTTGATGCTGATGACGTTGTCGTCGATGGCCAGTGCCGTCTGGCCAAAGGCGTCGTCGTAGCTCAGCCCCAGATAGATCTCGTCGATCAGCGTGATGCCGCCGTGTTCCTGGACCACGCCATGGATGCGGCGCAATTCATCCGGCGCGATGGACGTGCCCGTGGGGTTCGAGGGCGAGGCCAGCAGCACGCCGCGCGTCCTGGGGTTCCAGGCTGCGCGCACCTTGTCGGCACTCAGCTGGTAGCGTTCGGCGGCGGTGGTGGGGATCAGCACGGCATTGCCCTCGGCGGCGCTCACGAAATGCCGGTTGCAGGGGTAGCTGGGGTCGGGCATCAGCACCTCGTCACCGGCCTCGATCAGTGCCAGGCAGGCCAGGTGCAGCGCTGCCGACGCGCCCGCCGTGACCACGATGCGGCGGGCAGGCACGTTCACGCCGAAGCGCTGCTGGTACCAGTCGCTGATGCGCTCGCGCAGCGGCTCATGGCCCAGCGATTGCGTGTACTGCGTGGCGCCGTCGCGCACGGCGCGTGCAGCGGCTTCCTGCACCAGGGGCGGCGCCGTGAAATCGGGCTCACCGATGTTCAGGAAGATCATCGGGTCGCTGCTGCCTGCGACCTCGCGCGCCAAAGCCTGGGCGGCCTTGGCCACTTCCATCACATAGAACGGTTCAATGCGCTCGGCGCGCGTGGAAAACTTCATGGGGAAAGGTCCTGCCCGCGCGGAGC
>NZ_ACQT01000324.1 GCF_000175235.1 Acidovorax delafieldii 2AN
TCGGAGGCGGGCTGGCCCAGCACCGTGACGCGCCCGCGCGTGGGCTGGGCCAGGCCCAGCATCTGGCGCAACAGCACGGTCTTGCCGGTGCCCGAGCCGCCCACCAGCGCAAGGATTTCCGCGCGCCGCACCGACAGCTGCAGATCCTGGTGCACGGTGAAGGCTTCGTCGCCCTTGCCGAACACCGTCCAGAGCCCGGAGATGTCCACCAGGGGCGCGTCGCTGGCAGGAGGCGTGGGGACCGAAGCCGTGGCGTTCATGGATCAGATCCCGATGTTCTTGAACGCCACAGCGAACAGCGCGTCCACGATGATGACCATGGTGATCGATGTCACCACCGATGCCGTTGTGCCCTCGCCCAGGCTCTGCGTGTTGGGCTTGACGCGCAGGCCCCAGTGGCACCCGATCAGGGCGATGAGTGCGCCAAACACCACGGACTTCGCCGTGGCCAGCCCCAGGTTGCCGATCTTCACGGCCGCAGGCAGCGCCTCGACAAAATACGCCGGCGAAATGCCCATGGAGACATCGGCCGCCAGCATGCCACCAGCCAGCGCCGCCAGGGTGGTCCACACGCTGATGAGCGGCATGGCCAGCGCCAGCGCCAAGGTGCGCGGCATCACCAGGCGAAAACCGTGCGGGATACCCATCACGCGCATGGCGTCGAGTTCTTCGGTGACCCGCATCACACCGATTTGCGCCGTGATCGACGAGCCCGACCGGCCCGCCACCAGGATGGCCGCCAGCATGGGCCCCAGCTCGCGGATCAGCGAAATGCCCAGGATGTTGACGATGAACGACTCTGCTCCGTACTGCCGCAATTGCAGCGACATCAGGTAGGCCAGCACCACGCCGATGAGAAAACCCACCAGCGCCGTGATGGGCAGCGCGGTGGCCCCCATGCGGTACACGTGCCCCGACATGTCGCGCCACGGCGCGCGGTGGGGAGCGCGCACCAGCCGCAACAGGTCGAGCGCCAGCTGCCCGATCAGCTGCACCACGTGCCGTGCATGGTCCAGCCCATGCAGCACCAGCACGCCCAGGTGGTCGGCCTGGTCGGCCAGGCGCCAGGGCTCGGCAGGCGGAGGCGGCGCCGTGAAAGCGCCCACGCGCTCCAGCATGGCCCGCTGCGGGTCGGTCAGCTCCAGCCGACCCGGCCAGGCCTGGCCCCAATGGTCCCAGAGCAGTTGTGCGCCCACGTGGTCAAGCCAATCCAGGCCGCGCAGATCCCACCCGCCAGCGGGCGCGGTGTTGTCACGCAGTTGCGCCGACAGCGCACGCCATTGCGAGCGCTGCCCCAGCTCGGCCGCGCCCCAGCGCCCCAGCAGCAGCGCCTGGGGGCCTGCGGGGGAATCGGAAAGGACAATGCGAGGCGAACGGTCGCTCATGGATGGAGGTTGGGGGAAAACGGGGCGCGCCACCGGCGGCCTGCGGCGGGACAAGCACAGCTGCTTGTTCCCTGCATGCAATTATTATCAAATCGACTTCTGGCGCAATACCGTCCGGCGCAATACGCTATAGATTGCGTAGCAATTCACGTTTTTCCCCTCGACACGTGCAACGCCCTGCGCACAATGGCACGCACCACCCGTTCTTGCCCCGCCCCCCCGCCGCAGCCTGCCTTTCATCCCATGAGCGACACCACGTTTGACTACATCATCATTGGCGGCGGCACGGCCGGCGCCCTGCTGTGCAACCGCCTGAGCGCCGACGGCCGCAGCCGCGTGCTGCTCATCGAGGCAGGCCGCAAGGACGACTACCACTGGATCCACATCCCCGTGGGTTATCTGTACTGCATCGGCAACCCGCGCACCGACTGGCTCTACAACACCGAGCCCGACGCGGGCCTGAACGGCCGCACCCTGCGCTACCCGCGTGGCAAGACGCTGGGCGGCTGCAGCAGCATCAACGGCATGATCTACATGCGCGGCCAGGCCCGCGACTACGACCAGTGGGCCGAACTCACGGGCGACGCCAGCTGGCGCTGGGACAATGCCCTGCCCTACTTCCGCCGCCATGAAGACCACTGGCGCCTGGACCGGCCCGAGGGCGCCAGCGACGAGTTCAAGCGCCTGCATGGCAGCAAGAGCACCGGCGGCCAGGGCGAATGGCGCGTGGAGAAGCAGCGCCTGCGCTGGGACGTGCTCGATGCCTTTGCCCAAGCGGCGCAGCAGGCAGGCATTCCGGCCACGGATGATTTCAACCGGGGCAGCAACGAAGGTGTGGGCTACTTCGAGGTCAACCAAAAGAACGGCTGGCGCTGGAACACGGCCAAGGCCTTCCTGCGCCCGGCCTGCTACGGGCGCCCCAACTTCGAGATGTGGACCGCCGCGCAGGCGGCCAAGCTTATCGTCGAGACGCAGCCCGACGGCAGACGCCGCTGCACCGGTGTGCAGGTGTGGACAGGCCACGCAATGGTCACGGCGCACGCCACGCGCGAAGTCATCCTCAGCGCCGGCGCCGTCAACTCGCCGCAATTGCTGCAACTCTCGGGCATCGGCCCGGCCGCGCTGCTGCGCCAGCATGGCATTGACGTGGTGCACGACCTGCCCGGCGTGGGCGCCAACCTGCAGGACCACCTGCAGATCCGCGCGGTGTTCAAGGTCAACGGCGTGACCACGCTCAACACCATGGCCAACTCCTTGCTCGGCAAGGCCAAGATCGGTCTGGAATACGCGCTCAAGCGCAGCGGTCCCATGAGCATGGCGCCCTCGCAGCTCGGTGCCTTCACGCGCAGCAGCCCCGACCAGCCTTATCCGAACATCGAATACCACGTGCAGCCCCTGTCGCTCGACGCCTTCGGCGAGCCGCTGCACAGCTTTCCGGCGTTCACGGCCAGCGTGTGCAACCTCAACCCCACGAGCCGCGGCACGGTGCACATCAAGAACGCGGACTTCAAGGCGCCCCCCGCGATTGCGCCCAACTACCTCAGCACCGCAGAAGACCGCCAGGTGGCAGCCGACAGTTTGCGCGTCACGCGCCGCATTGTGGCCCAGCCCGCACTTGCCAAATACCAGCCGCAGGAATGGAAACCCGGCGTGCAATTCGAAAGCGACGAAGACCTGGCGCGCCTGGCGGGCGACATTGCCACCACCATCTTCCACCCCGTGGGCACGACCAAGATGGGCCGCGACGATGACCCGATGGCGGTGCTCGACGCGCGCTTGCGCGTGCGCGGCATTGCCGGGTTGCGGGTGGTGGACGCGGGTGCCATGCCCACCATCACGAGCGGCAATACGAATTCGCCCACCCTCATGCTGGCCGAGAAGGCCGCAGAGTGGATCATCGAGGCACGCGGCGCAGCCTGAGCCGAAGCCGTCCCCGGCACCCTGCGTCGCGCTGGCAGCCTGCGCAGTGCTACCCGTCAGCGGATGCCCCCCACATAACGCGGCATTTCCTTCGCAGGTGCGGCCCCAGGTGCCGGCG
>NZ_ACQT01000323.1 GCF_000175235.1 Acidovorax delafieldii 2AN
GCGTGGCGCGTGCCAGTGGCCGGGCCCACGGGGGCCTCGAAGATTTTGGTCATGGAGATAGGGTGCGGGGGCGTCAGTGCGGCAGTGTAGGGACGGCGGCCAGGCCGCCACCCCGGTCATTCGTTATCAAAAAATACATGCGTTACCAAACGATGCAGCCCCCTTGGGCCGATGAGCGGCGGGCCTGGGCAACCGTGCCGTTTTGCAACAGGGCCTGCCGCCGAGCGTGGCGCACGTTTGCCGCGTTGGCGGCCAGCGCTTGGCATTGCGCGCTTGTCTGGCACACCGTAGGCGGGCACTGACGCATGCTGCGTGGCATGGCCTACGCGTGCCGGCCGCGTTCGTTTCTACAGTCGTTCCTATCGCTTCCCGCACAGGTTCCACACATTCCGGGTGGATGGCGAAGGCGAGATTTATCGAGGAAACAACCATGAACGAGGACACCCTCAAAGGCAACTGGAAGCAGTTCAAGGGAAAGATGGTCGAGCAATGGGGAAAACTCACCGATGACGATTTCGATGTGATCGCCGGTCGGCGCGATCAATTCGTGGGCAAGCTCCAGGAACGCCTCGGCATCGCCCGCGACGAGGCCGAACGGCAGCTCAAGGAATGGCAGTCGCGCAACCCGGACTTCCGCTTCAACGATTGAGGCGCAGTGCCTGGCCATCGCTGGCCGCACCCCCTTCCACCACGCGGTGCCACGCACCCGCGTTTTGTTGAATTTCGATAGAGGAGAAAACCATGAAGATCGCACGTACCCTGATCGCCACCGTGAGTGCCACCCTGCTGGCCACGAGTGCCATGGCCATGACGCAGGCGGAACACAAGGCGGCCAAAGACAGCATCTCGGCCGAGTACAAGGCCAGCAAGGACAAGTGCAATGCCCTGCAGGGCAATGCCAAGGACATCTGTGTCAAGGAAGCCAAGGGCAAGGAAGACGTCGCCAGGGCCGAACTCGAGGCCCAGTACAAACCCAGCGCCAAGGCCGACTACAAGGTCCGCATGGCACGTGCCGACGCCGACTATGCCGTGGCCAAGGAAAAATGCGACGACCTCAACGGCAATGCCAAGGATGTCTGTGTGAAGGATGCCAAGGCAGCCCACGTGGCGGCCAAGGAAAACGCCAAGGTGGCCGAGGCCCAGGCCAAGCCCGCCGGCACAGCGGCCGAGAAGGGTGCCGCCGTGTCCGAAGCGCGCAAGGATGCAGCGGCCGAGAAGAACGAGGCCAACTACAAGGCCGCCAAGGAGCGCTGCGACACCCTGCAGGGCGATGTGAAGTCCAAGTGCGTGGACGACGCCAAGCGCATGTACGGCCAGCACTGACGCCGTTGGCGTGCGCCAGCGCCCCGGCGCTGCCCGACCTGAAGCCCCGCTTGCGCGGGGCTTTTCTCGTGACGGACTGCGCATGCGAGGCGTTGACTTGCGTCAACACTGGGGGGCTTTCGCCGCCCTAAGCTCTCGCCCTTTTGTGACGCAAGGAATCAAGAATGGCTGCACTGGAATGGTCACAGGCCCTGGCGCTGGACCTGCCGCTCATGGACGACACGCACCGCGAGTTCGTCGATCTGCTGGCGGCCGTCGAGGCGGCCGACGATGCCGCGCTGGTGCCTGCCTGGCAGGCGCTGGTGGAGCACACCGAACAGCATTTCGGCCAGGAGGATGCGTGGATGGCATCCACCGGCTTCGCTTCGGGCAACTGCCATGCGATGCAGCACAAGGTGGTGCTGCAGGTCATGCGCGAAGGCGCCACGCGGGCGGTGGAAAAAGGGGAATTGCACGTGGTGCGCGGAATGGCGGCCGAGCTGGCCATCTGGTTTCCCCAGCACGCGCAGAGCATGGACGCTGCCTTGGCACTGCATCTGCGCCGCGTGGGG
The DNA here is from genome assembly GCF_000175235.1 of Acidovorax delafieldii 2AN. Lineage (GTDB taxonomy): Bacteria > Pseudomonadota > Gammaproteobacteria > Burkholderiales > Burkholderiaceae_C > Acidovorax > Acidovorax delafieldii_B. The sequence continues at coordinate 1,875 of NZ_ACQT01000323.1, forward strand.
TTTGACGCGGCGACGGGGGTGGTCCATGCCCCCGAGGCATTGCCGGGTGCGCCGGTTCATGGTTGCGGTGGCTCCAGCTGCTCGGACGAAGGAACCGCCCAGGCCGTGGCCTGAGTTGCCCCTGGGCCAGGGGCCGCAGGGGGATGGCGGGTGAGCGCCGATGCGCGGGCTTTTGTTGTGTGGCAAGCTGGGCGCTCCACGACTTCTGGCGGAAAGCCAGCCCCCGCATATGGACACAACGGCTGCCTGCGCAGGCGATGAGGATGCCCGGCTCAAGGCGCTGCGGCACTACGGCATTCTTGACACGTCCCTCGATCCCGCCTTTGACGAACTGGCCGAGCTGGCGCGCTACATCTGCGAAGCCCCCATCGCGCTCGTCAGCTTCGTGGACCGCGAACGCCAGTGGTTCAAGGCCGAGAGGGGCATGGGGCGGCGCGAGACCCCGATCGACCAGTCGGTTTGCCGCTTCGCCATCCAGTCGCGTGGCGTGTTCGTGGTGCCCGACCTGCGACAGGATGCCCGTTTTGCCAGCAACCCGCTGGTCACCCAGCCCCATGGCGTGCGCTTTTATGCCGGAGCGCCGCTGCGCACGCCCGATGGCTTTGCCCTGGGCACCGTGTGCGTGCTCGACTACCAGCCGCGCACCTTGGGGCAGCCGCAGCAGGACATGCTGAATGTGCTGGCGCACCAGGTGATGCGCCTGCTGGAACTCAAGCTCGCCAACGACCGCCAGGCCCGGATGGTGCTGGAGCTGGACGAGGCACGCGAGCGCATGGCGGTGCTGGCGCATACCGATGTGCTCACCGGGCTTGCCAACCGCCGCTCGTTCACGGAGCGCCTGCGCCAGCAGTTGGCTCTGCTGCAACGGGGCGGTGCGCCGGCATGCCTCTTGATGATGGACATCGACCGGTTCAAGCAGGTCAACGATGTCCACGGCCACCATGTCGGTGACGATGCCCTGCGGCATTTCGCCGCCACCTGCCGCGAGGTGTTTCGCGCATCCGATGTGGTCAGCCGCTGGGGCGGCGAGGAGTTCCTGGCGCTGCTGCCCGCGACCACGCTGGCGGAAGGCCAGGTGGTGGCGCAGCGCCTGCATGCTGCGCTGGCCGCTGCTGCCGTGCCGGATGTCGCGCCGCCGCTGTACCTGTCCGCCAGCATGGGGCTTTGCAGCTTCGATCCCGCGCGTCCGCTTGACCTGACCTTGCGCGGCCTGGATGCGGCGCTCTACGCCGCCAAGACCCAGGGGCGCAATCGCACCGTGCTGGTCTGACGCCCCACGTGCAGCCTGCGGGCTGCAGCCGGGCAAGAGCCGTCTGCCGAAGCGCGCCCGTTGTATGCTCGATTGCTATATTTATAAGAGCTAACTTTGTCCGTCCATCAAGCGCAATGGTTTGTTTTTGCCAGAATTTTGTGTCAGCGCACGCAATGGCGGGGCAGCAGCAGGCCCGCCATGTGCCACGACAGCTCCATCAGCGCCCGCCGTGCGGCCGCCGGGTGCGCCTGCCGGTAGGCGGCATGCAGCACCTCCTGCTTGGTCTCGTGCAACGCTGCTCGGTCGCGGTCGGCCAGTGCGG
>NZ_ACQT01000322.1 GCF_000175235.1 Acidovorax delafieldii 2AN
CGCTCCAGCGCGTCGAGCTGGCGCAGCGCGGCGACCAGCTCCTGGCGCTGCGCGGGGGGCTCGGCCAACGTCATCGGGGACTGGCCCAGCAGGAGGGCCGTCACGAAAAAAGTGGGCACGCCGCGATGCGCGGCGCGCTGCCAGATCGGAGCCAACATCGCGCCATTCCTGTGTGATCAGCAATGGCTTGATCGTGGGCAGCGAGGGGCTTTTAGGCCGCAAACAATAGGAACCTGCGGATGACCGGATTGATGGTCTAGAGGTACTTCTTGAAGCTGCCTGCGGTCAGGCTCACGGCCAGTCCCAGCAAGGCGGCGCTCGGCAGCAGGATCAGCAATGGATGCACCGAGATCGGCAAGGCCAGGTACGTGACCCAAGGCAGCACGGCCAGAGGCATCAGGCTCGCCTTCGCCCGGTGGTAGATGAAGCCGGATTCCCGGCCCGCGCCGAACCGGCGCACGTCGCGCCGCACCAGGCCGTCGATCAGGCCAACGAATGACGCGGTGAAGATCAGCGGCAGCGTGAGCACCAGGACCAGCAGGCGCACCAGGAACGTGAGCGTCGTGAAAGCCGCGGCGATCAGGTAGCGCTCGGTCCAGACATAGACCTGGCTGATGTAGTAGCGGAAGTTGCGGCCCCCGTTCTGGTCCTTCCGGTGGCTGGGCGCGCGGGCGCGCTCGGCGGTCTGGCTCATGCGCTCCAGCAGCCCCGAGCGCACGAACACCCATTCGTAGCCGGTGTCCACCAGCTCGTGCGCCGTGCGTCCGGGCTCTTGAACCACCACGCTGCGCGTGAAGTGACTGGACAGGTGCCCCAGCTCGTACTGCAACATCTGCTGGGAGTGGCGCCAGCCCTGGTCCTTCCAGAACAGGTGCATGCCGACGCACTCGATCACGATCGAGAACAGCAGCGAGCCGATCAGCACCCCGAGCAGCCGGAACGGCAAGGTGATAGTGCTGACGATCAGGCCCTGGCGCTGGTTCTGCTCCCGCTGCGCAGTCGAGGCGGCATCTTTCATGACGCGGCCTCGTTGCCGGCCGCGTCTTCGGCGCCAGTGGCAGCAGCAGGTGAATTCGTTGCCGCGTCATCGAGCAGATCCTCCGGCAAGCCCGCATCCTGCAGGGCCGGCGAACTGGTGAACTCCCACCACTGGGTCGCGTCGGTGTAGCTCTGGCGCATGTAGCCCGCGAGCTGCTGCAGGTCCTGCGGCATCACTTCGTCCGGGTCCGGCGCCGGCAGCGGCATGCGAACCTTCCAAAGCTGTCCTCCCTGGATCAATGCGAAACATTGACCTTTGGGTAGGCCCACCATATGCGACGGCTCGATCATCGGCACGCTGGACATGCTGATGCGATCCTGCGTATTGCTGGTGAAGTCCGTCGCCCCACGGATGTCGGAGCTATCGGTCGCGCCCGACACAATGGTGGTGGTATAGACCTCGACCTTCGGCAATTGTTGGGTCAGCAGTTCGGCAGTGGCCGTCTCGCGCACGCGCAGCATGAACAGATTGTTGAAGTTGCCGATGACCTGACCCGCCTTAGCCCGGTTGCCGATGCGTGCCTCGATGTCGGAAAGCGTCTGCGTGTAGGCCGTGACCTGGATGCCGGCGCCACCGCCCTTGTTGATCATCGGGATGAACTCGTCGCCCATGAGTTCGTTGAATTCATCGGCATGGACGTTGATCGGCACGCGCGCGCCGGCCGAAGCGCCCGGCAGGCCATCGTCGATCCCGTGCTTGTAGATATGGCCTGCGACCGATACGAGATCGCTGAACATCGAGTTGCCGACCGCTGCGGCGACCTCGGCATCGGACAGCGCGTCCAGGCCCACATAGACGATGGCCCGCTTCCTAATGACTTGCATCCAATCGAAGATCGGGCGCGGGTCGGCCAAGTCGGAATAGTTCGGGGCCAGAAGCTGGGAAATCTTCCCGCTGGTGAGCTTCTCCAGCAGCGGCAGCAACGATGCGACGATCTTGTCGAAATACGTCTTGTCGTAGCGGACCGCCGAGCGCAGGCCGTCGAGCACGGGGTCGTAGTTTCGGGTTTGGCTCAGGTACTGCTCCAGCGCCACCACACGCTTTTCGCGCCCGATCATGTTGCGCGGGACGTTCTTGTCGTTCAGCTTCGCTTCGAGCTGGACGATGATTTCCCAAGCCTTCGGCTCATGCTTGGCAAAAAATTGTTGCGCGTACTCCAGAAACAGCGCGTCGATGTTGATGACGTGCCGCTGGATCAGCATGTAGTCCGGGCGCTGACCCAGTTCCACCAGGGCGCGGGCGATGATGTTGACGAAGCGCCACGCGAACTCCCTGAAGGCTGCGCTGTTGCCTTCGCCGGAGAGCTGGCCCGCGATGCGGGTGGCGACTTCCGAGATGCGACCGAAGCGGCCTACGGCGTTGTAGCGCGCGGAAATTTCCGGCCAGCCCAAATGGAAGACATAGAACTCGCCTTCGCGGCCCGCGCGCTTGGCCTCGACATACATCCGCTTCAGGAGATCGGCATCTCCTTTAGGGTCGATGACGATCACGACCTCATGCTCGCCTGCGGCGTTCTTGCGCCGGATGTCCTGCGTCACGAACAACTCGGCCAACCGGGTCTTGCCCACTCGCGTGGTGCCCAGTACCAGCGAGTGCCCGACGCGCTCGCCCAGCGGCAGGCTGACGTCCACCTCCTCGGGTTCGATGCCGTGCAGGCGCGGCAGGCCGCCCACTGGCGGCAGCGGCCGCACCGGGTTGCAAGGCACGTCCCATCCGGTGAGTTTCGACAGCCGGGACAGCGGGAACGGCGCGAACTCCAGCCGTTCCTCCAGACGCCGGGCCAGCCGATAGGCCGGCGTCGGCTCGACGTAGCGCCGAAACTCCGGCCGGTACGTCTGCATGAGCCTATGGGTGTGCTTCTGCTGCCACAGGAACCCGCGCCCCACGAACAGCCGCTGCTGGCTGACCGGCACGTCCTTGCTGGTCATCACGTAGCGCGGCAGGCGGCGGATGTTGCGCCGATAGCGCAGGATGACGCGGGCATCGTGGTAGCGGATCGCGCCATAGGCCCCGAACGCCAGCGCGCTGCCGACGCCCATGGCGGGGCTCAGCGCGAGCGACCACGGGGCCACCAGGGACAGAAACGCGGCGCCTGCACACGCCGCGACGGTATATAGCTCCACCGCTGGGCGGAGCAGAACCTCGACCGGCTGTTTCCCCGACATGGCTTCATTGCTCGATGCCGGTGGCCGTGATCAGCGCCGGGTAGTGCCGCAGGCCCAGACGCTCAGCCAGGTCGTCGCCGGATACGGGCGCGAGGGGCACGCCAGGCACCAGGGCGCGCAGCCGCGCCAGGCCTTGCACGGTCTCGACGTTGACCACCAAGCCGACCGCGCCGCGCTCGCGCAATGAGCCTGCTTGGTGCTGCAACCAGGCCTGGGAAGCCTCGTCGTCGCCCACGACCACGAAGGGCC
>NZ_ACQT01000321.1 GCF_000175235.1 Acidovorax delafieldii 2AN
GTGCGCCAATCAGGGTGGCAACGCGGGCGGTGGCGGGGGCAGTGCTGGTGTTCATGCGGATGCTGGGCAAGGACGTGGGTGTGCGTTGCGAGGGCAACAGCGGCGGCTGGCCTATCGCTGCGCGCGCAGCAGAAGGGTGGAGTGCATTGTCTGGCGCATGCCGGTCAATGGAAAGAGGCCAATGTGCGCCATGTGTAAGGGTGAGTGAGCAATCTGCGTTGGCGCGCTGGCGATATGCAAGCCACGCCCACTGCGGGCACCGGCGGCTGCGCTGCCTGCCTCGGCGGGGCGATAAACTTTGCCCGATGCAAGTCGCCTTGGCCCAACTCTCCCCCCATCTCCAACGCGGCCTGTCGGCGCTGTACGTCCTGCATGGTGACGAGCCCCTTTTGCAGCAGGAGGCGGCCGATGCCATCCGCGCCACGGCACGCGCACAGGGCTACACCGAGCGCAGCAGCTACACCGTGGCTGGCGCCCACTTCGACTGGAGCGCCGTGCTGGCCGCCGGCGGCAGCTTGAGCCTGTTTGCCGACAAACAGATCGTCGAGATCCGCATCCCCTCGGGCAAGCCCGGCAAGGACGGCAGCGTGGCCCTGCAGCAGGTGGCCGAATCGGCCAAGGGCAACGACAGCACGCTCACCCTCGTCATGCTGCCGCGCCTCGATAAAGCCACGAAGACCGGTGCCTGGTTTGCCGCGCTGGAAGCCAATGGCACCACCATCCAGATCGACCCCATCGAGCGCGCGCAGCTGCCGCAGTGGATCGCCCAGCGCCTGGCCGCGCAGGGCCAGCGTGTGGTGGCGGGCGAGGAAGGCCAGCGCACCTTGCAGTTCTTTGCCGACCGCGTGGAAGGCAACCTGCTGGCCGCGCACCAGGAGATCCAAAAGCTCGCCCTGCTGCACCCCGCGGGTGAGCTGACACAGGCCCAGGTCGAAGCCGCGGTGCTCAACGTGGCGCGCTACGACGTGTTCAAGCTGTCCGAATCGGTGCTGGCCGGCCAGACCGCCCGCGTGCAGCGCATGCTCGACGGCCTGCAGGCCGAGGGCGAGGCCGAGGTGCTGGTGCACTGGGCGCTGGCCGAAGACATCCGCGCCCTCAAGCGCGTGAAGGACGCCATGAACGCCGGCCGCCCCCTGCCCATGGCGCTGCGCGAGAACCGCATCTGGGGCCCCAAGGAGCGGCTGTTTGAACGCATCCTGCCCAAGGCCAGCGACGCTGCGCTGGCGCGCCTGCTGCAGTCGGCCCACATCGTGGACGGCATCGTCAAGGGCCTCAAGCAGCCCGACTGGCCGCAAGACGGGTGGCAGGCGCTGCAGCGGCTGGCGTTGCAGCTGTGCCGGTTGACGCAGGCGGCGCGCTGAGATTGATCGTCAGATTTGAGCCATTTTGGGCTCTAGTGCTTATCCATCAAGCGCAAGCAGCTATCAAAAAAGTAGCTCGACAGCGCCGAGGCCGCGCTGCTCACGCCCGCTGCAGCGCCCCGCGCGCCTTGTCCACCCACATCTGCAGGCTGTCCAGCAGGTCTTTCTGGCTGAACGAGCAGCTTTCTTCCGAGAACAGGGCGCTGGATTCGAGCCGGTCCAGCAGGCCCAGCAGCACCTCGCCGTAGCGCGGTGGCAGGGCGGCCAGCAGCTGTGCCTGTTCCCGTGCCACGGCGCTCAGCAGGGTGGCGTTGCCGGGGTTGGCCGCCATCTGCTGCAGCGCCTGCTGCAGGGCGTTCAGTTGCGCCAGGGCGCTGGGGGGCGTTTCAGAAGACATGGCGTGGGGTCGGTTGCCGGCAGGCGGGAGCGCCAGCTTATCAGCGGCACTTGCTGTTTCAGAAAAAGAAAGCGCGCGCAATGCGGGGCTTGCAGTGGTGCCACAGCCCCTCGCGCTGCTGGAAGGTGCGCACGTGCCAGACCTGGTCTTCGCGCTGCGCAATCGGCGGATTGAACCGGGCGACCTCTTCGTCCGGCAGCGCGATGCACACCGGCCACACCGCCCAGGTTCCGAGCGCGGTCGCTATCAGCAAGGGAACGAACACCCAGGCGATGGCAGCCCGGCGGGACCCGGGCCGAGGCGATGGTGAAGGCGGCGCAGAGGAGTAGTGCATGGGCGGTATCGGAACGGGTGGTCTGCGCCGCATTGTGGTGCTGCGCGGGGGCTCTTGCGGCGCGAACACCCGCTTGGAGCACGGGTGCGGCAAAATCAAGGGATGAACGCCCTCAACGTCGCTGAATACACGCACACCCTCGGTTATCAGGCAAAAACGGCCTCTGCGCTGATGGCTAAAGCGCCGGCAGCTATCAAAAACAAAGCGCTGCTGGCCCTGGCACGTCTGCTGCGCGCACAGACCGAGGCGCTGCAGGTGGACAACGCCCGCGACCTGGAGCGCGCCCGCGCCGCCGGGTTGCCTGAGCCGATGGTGGACCGCCTCAAGCTCAGCCCCAAGGTGCTGGAGACCTGTGCCCTGGGCTGCGAGCAACTGGCCGCCATGCCCGACATCATCGGCGAGATCATCGGCATGAAGCAGCAGCCCAGCGGCATCCGCGTGGGGCAGATGCGCGTGCCGATCGGCGTGTTCGGCATGATCTACGAGAGCCGCCCCAACGTGACCATCGAGGCCGCCAGTCTCAGCATCAAGAGCGGCAACGCCTGCATCCTGCGCGGCGGCTCCGAAGCCATCGACTCGAACAAGGCGCTGGCCAAGATCGTGCAGCAGGCCCTGGCCGAAGCGGGCCTGCCGCAAGATGCCGTGCAACTGGTGCAAACCACCGACCGAGAGGCTGTCGGCCAGCTCATCGCTATGCCGCAGTATGTGGACGTGATCATTCCGCGCGGCGGCAAAGGCCTGATCGAGCGCATCAGCCGCGATGCCAAGGTGCCCGTGATCAAGCACCTGGACGGCAACTGCCACACCTATGTGGACGACCCCTGCGACATCGCGATGGCCGTCAAGGTGGCCGACAACGCCAAGACCAACAAGTACAGCCCCTGCAACGCGAGCGAAGGCCTGCTGGTGGCGCGTGGCGTGGCGGCAGATTTTCTGCCCCAGATCGGCGCGGTGTATGCCGCCAAGGGCGTGGAGATGCGCGGTTGCCCCGAGTCGCTGGCGATCCTGGCCGCGGTGCCCCATGCGAAGCTCGTGCCCGCCACCGAGCAGGACTGGAGCGAGGAATATCTGGCGCCCATCATCAGCGTGAAGGTGGTGGCGGGCGTGGACGAGGCCATTGCCCACATCAACCGCTATTCGAGCCACCACACCGACGCCATCCTGACGCGCGACCACATGCACGCCCAGCAGTTCCTGCGCGAGGTGGATTCGGCCAGCGTGATGGTGAATGCCAGCACACGTTTTGCCGACGGCTTCGAGTACGGCCTGGGCGCCGAAATCGGCATCAGCACCGACAAGTTCCACGCGCGCGGGCCGGTGGGGCTGGAGGGGCTCACGTCGCTCAAGTACGTGGTGCTGGGTGAAGGCGAAATTCGGCAATGAAGGGCTGGCGGGGCTG
>NZ_ACQT01000320.1 GCF_000175235.1 Acidovorax delafieldii 2AN
CGATCAGGCCCTGGCGGTCGGTCGGCGGCGGGTTGGCAACGGCAAGCATGGGGCTCCCGATGGGGTGGGGCGACGGCAAGGTGCGGTGGGCCGCGGCTTTCACGTGGGCGGGCCACGGCGTGCAGCCCGCATGATGCGGCGGTCGTGCGCTGCAACATGTTTCATTTTGAGAATATCCCGCCCGGCGTGCGGCGAATTCAGGGTTGTCCCTAGGGTCCTGGGAGGGGGCGCGCACCAAGATGCACTCTGACCCTCCAGCCTCACCTGTTCAGGAGACAGCCAGATGCAAGTCCAGTTCACGGTCAACGGGCGTGCCGCCAGTGTTGACGTTCCTCCCAACACCCTCCTTGTCCACGCGCTGCGAGAGCACCTGCAGCTCACGGGTACCCACGTGGGGTGCGACACCAGCCAATGCGGCGCGTGCACCGTGCACCTCAACGGCCAGGCGGTCAAGTCCTGCGCGGTGTTGGCTGTCCAGGTGCAGGGCGCCGACGTGCAGACCATCGAAGGCCTGGCCGCGCCCGACGGCACCATGCACCCCATGCAGGCGGCGTTCAAGGAGTGCCATGGCCTGCAGTGCGGCTTCTGCACCCCGGGCATGGTGATGAGTGCGGTGGACCTGTGCAAGAACCACCCGAACGCCAGCGAAGGCGAGATCCGCGAGCTGCTCGAAGGCAACATCTGCCGCTGCACGGGCTACCAGAACATCGTGCGCGCGGTGCAGCAGGGGCAGAAGGCCATGGCGGCGCCGGCCTGAGCGCACCCATACCGCCGCTTTTTCATTCATCACGAATTCCCAAGGAGAACCGACCATGGGTGCATCCGACTTTTCGAAGCTGCCGCACATCGGTGAATCGCTCAGGCGCAAGGAAGACTATCGCTTCCTCACCGGCGCGGGCCAATACACCGACGACGTGGTGCTGGCCGCGCAATGCCATGCGGTGTTTGTGCGCTCGCCGCACGCTCACGCCAAGATCAACGGCATCAATGTGGACGCCGCCAAGGCCGCGCCGGGCGTATTGGGCGTGTTTGTGGGCGCCGACGTGGCAGCCGACAACATCAACGGCCTGCCCTGCGGCTGGCTCATCACCAGTACCAACGGCGAGCCCATGAAGGAGCCGCCGCACCCCATCCTGGCCCAGGGCAAGGTGCGCTATGTCGGCGACCATGTGGCCATGGTGGTGGCGCAGACCCAGCAACAGGCGCGCGATGCAGCCGAACTGGTCGAGGTGGATTACGACGTTTTGCCCGCCGTGGTCAATGTGGCCGACGCCGCCTCGGGCGCTGTGGCCGGCGCGGCGCTGCACGACATTGCACCCGACAACCATTGCTTCAAATGGGCCATCGGCGACAAGGGGGCCGTGGACGCTGCGTTTGCCAACGCCGCCCACGTGACGCAGCTCGATCTGGTCAACAACCGCCTTATCCCCAACGCGATGGAGCCGCGCGCGGCCATCGGCAGCTACAACCGCGCGAGCGACGAGTACACGCTCTACGTGAGCAACCAGAACCCGCACGTCGAGCGCCTGCTCATGACCGCCTTCGTCATGGGCCTGCCTGAGCACAAGGTGCGCGTGATCGCACCCGACGTGGGCGGCGGCTTCGGCTCCAAGATCTACCTGTACGCCGAAGACGTGTGCCTGACCTGGGCCTCCAAAAAGCTCAACCGCAACATCAAGTGGGTGGCGGACCGCAGCGAATCGTTCCTGTCGGACGCGCATGGCCGCGACCATGTGAGCCACGCCGAGATGGCCATGGACAAGGACGGCAAGTTCCTGGCGCTGCGTGTGCACACCCACGCCAACCTGGGCGCCTACCTGAGCACCTTTGCCAGCGCGGTGCCCACCATCCTGTACGCCACGCTGCTGGCGGGTCAGTACAGCACGCCGCAGGTGTATGTGGAGGTGGACTCGTGGTTCACCAACACCGCACCGGTGGACGCCTACCGGGGCGCAGGCCGGCCCGAGGCCACGTACCTGCTCGAGCGCCTGGTCACCCGCTGCGCGTGGGAGATGAACCTGTCACAGGACGAAATCCGCAAGCGCAACTTCATCACCACTTTCCCGTACCAGACACCCGTGGCGCTGCAGTACGACATTGGCGACTACCACGCCTGCATGACGCAGGCCCAGCAACTGGCCGACGTGGCCGGGTTTGCGGCGCGCAAGGCGGCCAGCGAGGCCAAGGGCCTCAAGCGCGGTATGGGCTACAGCAGCTATATCGAGGCCTGCGGCATTGCGCCGTCGAACATTGCCGGTGCGCTGGGCGCGCGCGCAGGGCTGTTCGAGTGCGGCGAGGTGCGCGTGCACCCCACGGGCAGCGTGACGGTGTTCACCGGCTCGCACAGCCACGGCCAGGGGCACGAGACCACGTTTGCGCAGGTGGTGGCCGCCCGCCTGGGCATCCCGGTGGAGAACGTGGACATCGTGCACGGCGACACGGGCCGCGTGCCCTTTGGCATGGGCACCTATGGTTCGCGCTCCATCAGCGTGGGCGGGGCGGCCATCATGAAGGCGCTGGACAAGATCGAGGCCAAGGCCAAGAAAATCGCGGCGCATTTGATGGAGGCGAGCGATGCCGACATCGATTTCAGCGGCGGCGAATTCACCGTGCGCGGCACCGACAGGAAGATCCCGTTCGGCCAGGTAGCGCTCACGGCCTACGTGCCGCACAACTACCCGCTCGACAAGCTGGAGCCCGGCCTGAACGAAACCGCGTTCTACGACCCGACCAACTTCACCTTCCCCGCAGGCACCTACATCTGCGAGGTGGAGGTGGACCCGCAGACTGGCGTGGTGCGCGTGGACCGCTTCACCGCCGTGGACGACTTCGGCACCATCATCAACCCCATGATCGTGGAAGGCCAGGTGCACGGCGGGCTGGTGCAGGGCATTGGCCAGGCAGTGCTGGAAAACTGCGTGTACGACCGCGAGACGGGCCAGTTGCTCACCGGCAGTTTCATGGACTATGCCATGCCGCGCGCCGACGACTTCCCTGAGTTCAAGCTGGGCCATGTGTGCACCCCCTGCACGCACAACCCGCTGGGCACCAAGGGCTGCGGCGAGGCCGGGGCCATTGGATCACCGCCAGCGGTGATCAACGCCGTGCTCGACGCTCTGCGTCCCTTGGGCGTGAAGGACTTCGACATGCCCGCGTCGCCGCACCGCGTGTGGGAAGCCATCCAAAGCGCCAGAACATGAAGCCCCCCCTGAGTCGCTTCGCGCCTTCCCCCTCAAGGGGAACGCCGCCAGCGCGGCGGGGCGGCCCTTGCGCGGCGGCCGCTGGCCCTCGCCGTGCGCTTTTCACCGGTCGCGAGTCTTCGCTGCCGCAGCATGAAAACTGACAGGAGTTCCCTATGTACGCATTCACCTTTGAAGCGCCTTCCACCACCGCCGCTGCCGCGCAGCTCATCGCCCAGGGCGGCAAGCTGCTGGCCGGTGGGCAGAGCCTGCTGCCCTCCATGCGCCTGCGCCTGGCCAACCCCGAAAAAATCGTGGACCTGAACGGCATTGCCGAGC
>NZ_ACQT01000319.1 GCF_000175235.1 Acidovorax delafieldii 2AN
GAGAGGAGGTGGAAGCGCGGGGGGCGCAGGGTGGTTGCAGCCCCGCTCTGGCGGCCCGCCAGGCGGCGATCCCGCTGCGGCAGCCGTGCCGCGCCTTAAAATGGCCGGTTACGCAGCCTGAACTGCCATCCGATCCATGGGCACCGGCCGTGCCTGCTTGCGACGCATCCAAATCCGTCATGCTGACCTTCCAACAAATCATTCTGAAACTGCAGTCCTACTGGGACGCCCAGGGCTGCGCGCTTTTGCAACCGTACGACATGGAAGTGGGCGCAGGCACCTCGCACACCGCCACCTTCCTGCGCGCCATCGGTCCCGAGCCCTGGAAAGCCGCCTACGTGCAGCCCAGCCGCCGCCCCAAGGACGGCCGCTACGGCGAGAACCCCAACCGCCTGCAGCACTACTACCAGTACCAGGTGGTGCTCAAGCCCGCGCCGGCCAACATCCTTGAGCTGTACCTTGGCAGCCTTGAAGCGCTGGGGTTTGACCTGAAGAAGAACGACATCCGCTTCGTGGAAGACGACTGGGAAAACCCCACGCTCGGCGCCTGGGGCCTGGGCTGGGAGGTCTGGCTCAACGGCATGGAGGTGACGCAGTTCACCTACTTCCAGCAGGTCGGCGGCATTGACTGCAAGCCCGCCACGGGCGAGATCACCTACGGCCTGGAGCGCCTGGCCATGTACCTGCAGGGCGTGGACAACGTCTACAACCTGCAGTGGACCGACACCCTGAAATACGGCGACGTGTACCACCAGAACGAGGTGGAGCAGTCCACCTACAACTTCGAGCACTCGGACGCCGACTTTCTGTTCACCGCCTTCAACGCGCACGAGAAACAGGCCAAATACCTCATGGAGCAGCAACTGGCGCTGCCCGCCTACGAACAAGTGCTCAAGGCCGCGCACAGCTTCAACCTGCTGGATGCGCGCGGCGCCATCAGCGTGACCGAGCGCGCCGCCTACATCGGCCGCATCCGCAACCTGGCCCGCGCCGTGGCGCAAAGCTACTACGAAAGCCGTGAGCGCCTGGGCTTCCCCATGGCGCCCCGCGAGTGGGTAGAGCAGATGCCCAAAAAGGCTGCCTGATGATTCTGGAAGTGGCCACCCTGCAGATCAAGCCCGGCCAGACCGCCGCGTTTGAGCAGGCCTTTGCCCAGGCGCAGCGCATCATTGCGTCCATGCCGGGCTACCACGGGCACGAGCTGCAACGCTGTGTGGAGGACGACCACCAGTACGTGCTGCTGGTGCGCTGGGCCACGCTGCAGGACCACACCGAGGGCTTTCGCGGCTCTGCGCGATACCAGGAATGGCGCGCGCTGCTGCACCCTTTCTACGACCCCTTTCCCACCGTGCTGCACTACAGCGCGGTCACGCCGTCTTTGAGCTGATTGATCGCATGACCACCCAAAACCTCCTCGTTGAACTGTTTGTGGAAGAGCTGCCGCCCAAGGCGCTGCAAAAGCTGGGCGATGCCTTTGCCACGGTGCTGGCAGACCAGCTTAAGGCGCAGGGCCTGGCCACTGCGGCATCTGCCGTCACACCGTTCGCCTCGCCCCGCCGCTTGGCCGCGCACGTGACCGCCGTCGCCGACAAGGCTGCCGACAAGGCCGTGCAGCAAAAGCTCATGCCCGTCACCGTGGGCCTGGATGCCAGCGGCAATGCCACGCCCGCGCTGCTGAAAAAGCTGCAGGCGCTAGGCGCCGATGTGTCCAACCCCGTTGCCGCCGTCGCCGCATTGAAGCGCGCGCAGGACGGCAAGGCCGAGACCCTGTTCTATGACAGCGTGGTGGCCGGCGCCACCCTGCAGGCTGGCTTGCAAAAGGCGCTGGATGAGGCCATTGCCAAGTTGCCCATCCCCAAGGTCATGAGCTACCAGCTGGAGACCGACTGTGAGTTGCCTGGCTGGACCAGTGTGCACTTTGTGCGCCCGGCCCACGGCTTGGTGGCATTGCACGGCAGCACGGTGGTGCCCGTGAAGGCGCTGGGCCTGACGGCCGGCAACCACACGCAGGGCCATCGCTTCGAAGCCGCCGTGTCGCCCGTGGTGCTGCGGGATGCCGACAGCTACGCCGCCACGCTCAAGACCGACGGCGCCGTGGTCGCCAGCTTTGCCGAGCGCAAGGCCGAAATCGCACGCCAGCTGGCCGCGGCCGCTGCCCAGGTGGGCAACGGTGCGCGCCCGATTGAAGACGAAGCGCTGCTCGACGAAGTGACCGCGCTGGTCGAGCGCCCCAACGTGCTCATCTGCCAGTTCGAGGAGCAGTTCCTCGACGTGCCGCAGGAGTGCCTCATCCTCACGATGAAGGCCAACCAGAAGTACTTTCCGCTGCTGGACGCCGCGGGCAAGCTCACCAACAAGTTCCTGGTGGTCAGCAACATCAGCCCCGAAGACACGAGCTTTGTGACCGGCGGCAACGAGCGCGTGGTGCGCCCGCGCCTGGCCGACGCGAAGTTCTTCTTCGACCAGGACCGCAAGAAGACCCTGGCCTCGCGCGTGGAGGGCCTCTCCAAGGTGGTCTATCACAACAAGCTGGGCACGCAGGGTGAGCGCGTGGAGCGCGTGCGCGCCATCGCCAAAGCCATCGCTGCGCAACTGGGCGATGCTGCCCTGGTGGCCGATGCCGACCTGGCCGCGCAACTGGCCAAGACCGACCTCGTGACCGACATGGTGGGCGAGTTCCCCGAGCTGCAGGGAACGATGGGCCGCTACTACGCGCTCAACGACGGGCTTGGCGAAACCGTGGCCGATGCCATCGAAGACCACTACAAGCCGCGCTTTGCCGGCGATACGCTGCCCCGCAACACGGCGGGCGTAGTGGTGGCCCTGGCCGACAAGCTCGAAACCCTGGTCGGCATGTTCGGCATCGGCAACCTGCCCACGGGCGACCGCGACCCGTTCGCGCTGCGCCGCCATGCGCTGGGCGTGATACGCATGCTGGTGGAGAAGGACTTGCCGCTGGATCTGAGCGTGCTGCTGGCCGGCGCCGTGCCCGCCTTTGGCGACAAGATCACCGATGCCACGCCTGCGCTGGCCGACTTCATTTACGACCGCCTGGCCGGCAGCCTGCGCGAGCAGGGCTTCAGCGCCCAGGAAGTGGACGCCGTGCTGGCCCTGCGCCCGCAGCGCCTGGCCCTGGTTGAGAAGCAACTGGCGGCGGTGCGCGCCTTTGCCGCCCTGCCCGAAAGCCCGGCGCTCGCCGCGGCGAACAAGCGTGTCTCGAACATCCTCAAGAAGGCGGGCGAGGTCGACCCCCACGTCAACCCCGAGTTGCTGCAGGAAAAGGCCGAGCAGGACCTGTACGCCGCGCTGCAGCGCTTCGTGCCCGAGGCCAATGCGCAGTTCGATGCGGGCGACTACACGGCCTCGCTCAAGACCCTGGCCGTGCTGCGCGCGCCGGTGGACGCATTCTTCGACGACGTGATGGTCAATGCCGAGCAGCTCGACCTGCGCCTCAACCGCCAGGGCCTGCTGAAAAGCCTGCATGACGCCATGAACCGCGTGGCCGATCTGTCGCGGCTGGCCTGA
>NZ_ACQT01000318.1 GCF_000175235.1 Acidovorax delafieldii 2AN
GCACGCAGGTCGTGCGAGACGGCATGCATCCACGCCTCCGTGGCGGCCGCCTGCTCGGCCGCTTGTGCATCGCGCTGCGCCAGCAGGGTGCGCAGCGCCGGGGCCTCGAGTTCGTCGTACCGGTTCGGGCCCGGCTCGGGGCACCCCGTGCTCATGGCCTGGATTTCTTGGTGGGCCGCTGCCAGCCGGCAATGCTGACCTGCTTGCCGCGCGCCACGCCCAGGGTGCCAGCGGGCACGTCCTTGCTGATGGTGGAGCCGCCGCCCACGGTGGCACCGGCGCCGATGGTGACAGGGGCCACCAGCACGCAGTTGCTGCCAATGTGCACGTCGGCCTCGATCACCGTGCGGTGCTTGTTGGCGCCGTCGTAGTTGGCGGTGATGCTGCCCGCGCCATAGTTCACGCGTTCGCCCACCGTGGCGTCGCCCAGGTAGGCCAGGTGGTTGGCCTTGGCCCCGGCGGCCAGGGTGGAGTTCTTCACCTCGACGAAGTTGCCGATGTGCACCTCGCGGCCCAGCTGCGCGCCGGGGCGCAGGCGCGCGAATGGGCCGATGAGCGCGCCCTCGCCCACGCTGGCCCCCAGTTTCTCGCCGTCGATGTGGGTGAACGGGTGGAGCACCGCGCCCGCCGCGATGGTGGCGTTGGCTATGCAGCAGTGCGCGCCGATCTGCACGCCCTCGCCCAGCTCCACGCGGCCGGTGAAGATGCAACCCACGTCGATCTCCACGTCCTGCCCGCAGACCAGCGCCGCGCGGGTGCCGGTGTGCACGTCGTCGCGCAGATCGAAGCGCGCGGGGTCCAGCAGGCGCACGCCCTGTTCCATCAAGGCGCGGGCCTGGCGCAGCTGGTGCGCGCGCTCCAGCTCGGCCAGTTGCGCCGGGCTGTTCACGCCGGCCACCTGCAGTGCATCATGGATGCGGTGCGCGGCCACGGCCCGTCCATCGGCCACGGCCATGGCGACGATGTCGGTCAGGTAGTACTCGCCCTGGGCGTTGTCGTTGGTCAGGCGCGCCACCCAGGGCGCCAGCAGTCGCGCCGGCACGGCCATGATGCCGCTGTAGATCTCGGTGATGGCGCGCTGCGCCTCGCTCGCATCCTTGTGCTCGACGATGCCTGCAACGCTGCCATCGGTTGCCCGCAGGATGCGGCCGTACCCGGTGGGGTCGGGCAGCTCGACGGTCAGCAGCGCCAGTTGCCCGCCGGGCACGGCCTGCGATGCCGCCACCAGCGCGCGCAAGGTGTCTGGCTGGGTGAGCGGCACGTCGCCCGACAGCACGACCACCGTGCCGTCCTTGCGCAGGTGGGGCACCGCCTGCTGCACGGCGTGGCCGGTGCCCAGCTGCGGCTCCTGCCGCACAAATTGAAGGTCAAAACCACCTGTAGCGCTTTCTGCGCCTACGGTAGCAGCTTCTACTTCCATAGCACCGTGACCGGTGATGACCGTGGCACTGCGCGCCTGCAGATGCGCCGCCTGTCCGAGCACATGGTGCAGGAGCGGACGCCCCGCCAGGCGCTGCAGCACCTTGGGAATGCGGCTTTTCATGCGCGTGCCCTTGCCGGCCGCCATGATGAGGATGTCGATTTGCGTCATGGAAATGGGAGGTTCTGCGCTGCGCGCAAAGCCCCGCAGGGGGCTGGAAGCAGGGATTATCGGCCCTGGCGCAACCGGCATCAGGCGCTACCAATGCCATAGCTATCGACGCAGGCTGTGCAAGCGCTACCGCCCGATTTCCCCAAAACCTGGCTTTCCAGGCACCCGGCAGCCGTCTACAGCAGGGGCATCAGGCGCGGCGGCGTGTCGTAGTACTCGGCAATGCGCGCCAGCGCACGCGTGTTCAGCAGGCGCAGCCGCCCGTTCTTGAGTTCGTGCAGGCCCAGGGTGGCCAGGCGCCGCAGCGTCTTGTTGGTGTGCACCAGCGACAGGCCCAGCGCGTCGGCGATGTGCTGCTGGTTGAGCGGAAAGACCACCGCGCCATCCTCCACCAGCCCGATGCGGTCGAGCCGCCGAAACAGATGCATGAGCAGCATGGCCACGCGTTCGGTGGCGTTGCGCCGGCCGGCCGTGAGCAGGTTGTCGTCCACATGCCCTTCCTCGTGCGCCGACAACCAGGTGATGTCGTAGCCCAGGCGCGGGTGCGCACGGAACAGCGCCCACAGGCTGTCGTTCTGGAAGACGCACAGCGAGCAGTCGGTCAGCGCCTCGATGCCATGCGCGGACACCTCGCCAAACTCCTGCTGCAAGCCCACCAGGTCGCCAGGCAGCAGAAAGTTGAGGATCTGCCGGCGGCCGTCGCTCAGCGTCTTGTAGCGGAACGCCCAGCCCGAATACAACGTGAACAGCCGCGCATTGGTCTGGTTCTCGCGCACCAAGTCGCTGCCCGCCTCGACCGCCAGGGTCTGGGTGCGGAAGCTTTCGATGAAGTCCAGCACCTCGGGCTGCACGGCCGTGAAGGCACCGGTGCTGCGCAAGCGGCACTGGCGGCACGACGGGGGACATGCATGGGGAGGCAGGACGGCGTTCATGGGCGGTGATTCTAGAAGCGGCCGGCACCGCCGTTCCGCGCATCGCGGGCCTGCACAACGGGGTGCCTGCACACGCACCACCTGCGGCGGCTGCGCCCCGTCCAGAGTCGTGACCGCAGATGCCGAGCCCACGCAAGGGCGGTGCATCGCCTCCAACCCAAGCGCGAAGTCCAAGGCCCCGCCCCGGGCGCCGAGCCGAGCCGAGCCGAGCCGAGCCGAGCCGAGCCGAGCCGAGCCGAGCCGAGCCGAGCCGAGCCGAGCCAACACCAGCATGTGCATGTGCATGTGCATGTGCATGTGCATGTGCATGTGCATGGGCATGGGCATGGGCATGGGCATGGGCATGGGCATGGGCCATCCCGCCTATGTCTTTTGACATTGTGCGATGGCAGGGCCTCCTCCTACATTGGCCCATGTCTCATTGCTCTGTCCTCTACGAAGTTCTCTACGTCAGCACTCTGGCGCCCCAGCACCCGCCCGGCATCGTGGCCGAGATTGCCGCGAGGGCCCGCCAGCGCAACGCCGAGCTGGGCATTACCGGCCTGCTGATCTTCGACGGGCAGCGTTTCTGCCAGCAGCTCGAGGGCACGCAAAAGGCCGTGCTCAAGCTGATCGACCGCATCCGTGAAGACCCCCGGCACATCCAGGTCGAGGTGCTGCACCACGGCCCGCTGGCGCAGCGGCGCTTTCACCAATTCAGTCTGGCATTCACCACCGTCGAAGACGTGGACGCCCTCGCTCGCATGGAACAACTGGACGGATCGGCGGCCCTCGCCGCATTCGAGGCAGTGCGCCGGGCGCTGATGCTCTGAAACACGGCGCGCACCGCAACGCACACCACCCACGCCTCACCCGCTGGTGGGCGTGCACAGCGGCCTCATCAGCGGCCGCCAGCCCGCAGACCAAGGGCGCCTGCCGACGCAGCCTGCGCCGCAAGGCTGACCACGGCCGCGCCGTGTCGGGGCCACCCCATTGATGCACGGCGTGCATGAAGAGGCCAAGACGCCCCCC
>NZ_ACQT01000317.1 GCF_000175235.1 Acidovorax delafieldii 2AN
GCGTGCGCCGGACGCCCGTCGGAAGGGCGCAATACGCCGGGGTGGTACGCGCGTGCCAGCAAGTGGACTGGCGCCTTTGGGCGGGCGGGACGCCAGCCGAATGGTTGGGTGCCTACGCCATCGTCTTGCGCAGCCAATCGGCGAACGCGGTGCATTCCCAGCGGTCCATGGTGCCGGTGCGCCAGCACAGGTAGTGGGCGTGGGGGCTGGGGGCATCGGTGGTGAACAGGCGCACCAGCGTGCCGTTCTCCAGCCACGGCGCGCCCAGCTTGAGGCGCACGAGCGCCACGCCCATGCTGGCGGCGGCGCCGTCGCACATCAGGCCGATGTCGTTGAACTGTGAGCCCTCGCTGGGCTCCGCCCACTCCAGCCCGGTGGCGGCGAACCAGGTGCGCCAGGGTTCGAGCGGGCTGCGCAGCAGGGGCACGCCTTCCAGGTCCTCGGGGCGGTCAAAGGGGCCGTGCTCGCGTATGAACGCGGGCGAGGCCAGGGGCGTGACCACGTCGCCCGCCAATTCCACGTACTCGACGTCCGCGTAGTGCCCGGCGCCATAGCGCACCATCAGGTCGGCGTCTTCCGCCACCACGTCGAGCAGCGGGATGGACACCTGCAGCGCCAGGTCGATCTCGGGATAGGCCTCGGTGAACTGGCGCAGGCGCGGGATCAGGATGGTGCGCGCGAACGTGGGCGTCACCGCCAGCTTGAGGCGCCGGCGGCCTGGCGTGGCCGCGGCCCCTGGAAAGCGCTGCAGTGCGCCCAGCCCCTCGCGCACATGCGCCAGGTAGGCGCTGCCCTCGGTAGTGAGTGAAAAATCGGCCCGGCCGAACAGCTGCGCCCCCAGGATCTGTTCGAGTTGCTTGACACGGTGGCTCACGGCGCTGGGCGTGACGCACAGCTCGTCGGCGGTCTGGGTCACGCTGCGCAGCCGCGCCAGCGCCTCGAAAGTGAGCAGGCACTGGATGGGCGGAATGCGGCGCGCGGCGCTGCTGCTGAAGCCGGTGAGGGCAGCGGTGGCCATGGGCGCAGGCTTCAGCGGAAGACGACGGTCTTGTGCCCGTTCACCAGCACGCGGTGCTCGCTGTGCCATTTGACGGCGCGTGCCAGTACCTGGCTTTCGGTGTCGCGCCCACGGGCTGTCAGGTCTTCGACGGTGTCCGTATGGTCCGCACGTGTAACATCTTGTTCGATAATCGGACCTTCGTCGAGATCGGCGGTCACATAGTGGGCCGTCGCGCCGATCAGCTTGACGCCGCGGTCGTGGGCCTGGTAATAAGGCTTGGCGCCCTTGAAGCTGGGCAGGAAACTGTGGTGGATGTTGATGGCGCGGCCTGCTAGCTTGGTGCACAGGTCGTTGGAGAGAACCTGCATGTAGCGCGCCAGGATCACCAGTTCCGCGTCTTCTGCCTGGATGATTTCGTATTGCCGTGCCTCGGCCTGGGCCTTGGTGGCCGCGGTGACGGGAATGTGGTGGAAAGGCACGTTGTAGCTGGCTGCCAGCTGGTAGAAGTCGCGGTGGTTGCTGATGATGGCGCGGATGTCCACGGGCAGCAGGCCGGATTTCCAGCGGAACAGCAGATCGTTGAGGCAGTGGCCTTCCTTGCTGACGAGCAGCACCGTTCTGACGGGCTGCGCGGTGGCATGCAGGCTCCAGCGCATCTGGTGCGGCTCGGCGAACTGGGCCAGGTGGGTTTGCAGGGTTGCCTGGTCGTGCTGGCTGCAGGCAAATTGCACCCGCATGAAGAACAGGCCCGTGGCGGGGTCGTTGTATTGCGCGGCTTCTTCGATGTTGCCGCCGCGCTCCAGCAGGAAGCCGGAGACGGCGTGCACCAGTCCCAGGCGGTCGGGACAGGAGAGGGTAAGGATATAGGCTTGGGTCATAGCTGCGCCATTGTCGCAGCATGGCCCTCCAAATGGTGGAAGAAGGATCGTCATGCGCAACCCGGGCCTGGTCCCGAAACTCGCCCCGTGGAGGGGTGTCGTGCTGTACCTCGTGTTTGGTGTGGCATGGGTGTTCGCGGGCGACGCCTTTCTGGCCCACTGGGCCGGGAGCCCCGAGGAGATCACCCACTTCCAGACCTGGAAGGGCTGGCTCTACGTACTCATCACCAGCGCCATGGCCGGCTGGCTGCTGGGGCGGATGCGCAAGATCGAACGGCAGCGCTCGGTGGTGGCGCGCGAGCTGGCGCAGATCGTGCATCACGCCCCGGTGGGCATGGCGCGCGTGGCGATCGATGGCCGCATCCTGTGGGCCAACGACTGCCTGTGCCGCATGCTGGGCGTGCCGCTGGGCGTATTGCAGACCCTGAACTTTCGCGACGTCTTCCAGGCCGAGGACTCGGCCCTGGCCAAGCAGCAGCTCGAGCGCCTGCTGGCGGGCGAGATAGACCACTACGTTGGCGAACGCCAATGCCACCGCCCGCACGACGGCATCGTGCCGGTGCTGAGCACCGTCACCTACGTTCCTGCAGCGGGCGACGAACCCGCGCACCTCGACTGCGTGCTGCAGGACATGGGCGAGATCCAGGCGGCGCGCACCGCGCTCGAGCGCAGCGAAACCCGCCTTCGCCTGGCGGTGGACGGCAGCGGCGGCGGCATGTGGGACCGCGACCTCGTGCATTCGCAAACGCTTTTTTCTCCGGGCGTGGCGCGCATGCTGCGCTACACGGGCGATGATTTCGGCCGAGATTTCCGCCTGGGCGAGCGCCTGCACCCCGATGACAGCGAACGGGTGCGGCTGGCCGTGCGCTACGCCCTGGCTTCGGGCGAGCCCTTTGTCGAGACGGCCCGGGTGCGGTGCTTTGACGGCACCTACCGCTGGTTCATGGCGCGGGGGTTGCGCCACCTGAACGATGCGGGCCAGCCCGAGCGCTTCTCGGGCATCCTCACCGACCTGACGCGGGAGCGGCAGGTGGACGAGCGCCAGCGGCTGGCTTCGACGGTGATGGAGCACACCATCGAAGGCGTGATCGTGACCGATACGAAAAGCCGCATTCTCTCGGTGAATGCCGCGGTCACGCGGCTGCTGGGCTACACCGAGGACGAGCTGCTGGGCAAGACGCCCCGCGTCTTCAAATCGGGCCGCCACGACCGGGCGTTCTACGAGGCCATGTGGGAATCGCTCAAGCGCACCGGCCGCTGGCAAGGCGAGATCTGGAACCGGCGCAAGAACGGCGAGGTGTTTCCAGAGCATGTCTCGATGAGCGTGGTGCGCGACGCAACGGGCGCGACCACGCACTACGTGTGCATGTTCACCGACATCAGCGACGAGAAAGAGCAGCACGAGCGGCTGGAATTCCTGGCGCACAACGACGCGCTCACCGGCCTGTCCAACCGGTTGTGGTTCTGCGGGCAGCTCGAGGACGCGGTGGTGCAGGCGCGCGGCACCGGCGAGCGCATGGCCGTGCTGCAGCTCAACCTCGACCGTTTCAAGGACGTGAACGACAGCTACGGCCACGCCATCGGCGACCAGGTGCTCAAGCACATCGCGCGCAAGGTGCAGTCCGCCATGCGCCCGGGCGACCTGCTGGGCCGCATGGCCGGGGACGAGC
>NZ_ACQT01000316.1 GCF_000175235.1 Acidovorax delafieldii 2AN
GCGCATGGGGTCTTCGGCGGCCTGGTTCACCACGCCCGAGCAACTGCGGGCGCCGCCGCGCGTGCGCTAGGGGCCTGTTCACACGCTTCATGCCACAGAGGTCGCGATGCAAAAAGGCCAGGCCCGGGTCGCCCAGCGATGCGGGGGTGCGGCCCCGTGGGGCATTGGTAATGCGGAAAGCAGTCCTTTTGCACCGCAACCCGAAGGGCCGGCCTGCCGGGCCCTGCCGCTCGTCGTTGCGCCCATAAAGAAAGGCTCTGTCACCAAATCGTGTCGGTACGGATGCCTTTCACTCGAGAACTGCACACCGAATTGACATCGGAGAAAACCCAGCGCTGGCGCGGGTTTCCGGCTGGTTTGCGTAAATCACCAGTACAGGCCAGCGACAGAGCCTGAAGAAAACGCCGGTCGGGGCCTTGTCGATCGCCTGGATGGGCGTGGCCCGCTGGCCAGCTCCATGGCGGTAAGCGGATGAACAGGTCCTAGGCGCCGGTGGGGGCCGTAGCGCTGGCCGCAGGGTGCGGCGCGGGCAGGGGCGCCACCACCACGCGGTCGCGGCCCGCGGCCTTGGCGGCGTAGAGGGCCCGGTCGGCGCGCTCCAGCGTGGCTTCGAGGGGCTCGCCGGGGCAATGCTCTGGCCAGGCCGATCGACACGGTGAACGTGAGCGGCACCGGCGCATGTGGCACCGCCAGTACGGCCACCGCACAGCGCACGCGCTCCAGCAGGTCGGCCGCATGCTCGCACGGGGTTTCGCACAGCATCAGCACAAATTCCTCGCCGCCCCAGCGCGCCAGCACGTCGGTGCCGCGCACCGTGGCGCGCACGGTGGTGGTGAAGGCCTGCAGAGCGCGGTCGCCGGCGGCATGGCCGTGGGTGTCGTTGATGGCCTTGAAATGGTCAAGGTCGAGCAGGGCGAGCAGCAGGTTGCGGCCCGTGCGCTGGTTGCGGCGCTGTTCAAGCTGCATCAGATCGAGCATGGCCCGGCGGTTGAGCAGTCCGGTCAGTTCGTCGCGGGTGGCCAACATGCGAATGTCGGCCAGCGCCTGTGCCAGTTCGGCGCGCTGCTGGCGCAGGCGTGCGCGGATGTGCTGGATGCGCATGTTGAGTGCCATGCACCCGCCCAGCACGATGGCGACCATGAGCGCGTAGGCTGTGTCCAGTACGCCCGATTGCGCGTCGCCCAGCCACCCCACCAGGGCCACGGCCAGGGCGAAATTCGCCAGGGCATACAACCCGATGCCGATCACCTGGCGCACCGTGAGCCCGAAGGTGCCGAAGAACAGGATCATGGCCAGCACACTGGGCACGATGCCGCGCGCCTCGCCGGCCAGCACGTAGGCCACGGCGCCGCTGGTGATGGTCCAGGCCATCTGTGGGATGTCGAGCCCCGGGTCGTCGAGATGCAGGGTGCAGCGCAGCCGGATCAGCACCAGCATAAGCGCCAGCCCGGCGATGGAGACGGCGGCCCACCATTGCACCCAGCGCAGGGGCGCCACGCCCGCGTGGCCGACGAGCAGCATGACCATTGCGCTGCACACCATCAGCACCAGCGCCAGCAGCGACATGCCGGTGCGCTGGCGCAACTTGGGGTCGGTGGACAGAACGATGTCCACCGTACGTTGCCATCGCGGGCGGGAATGCAAGGGCCTTGTCTCCTGCGGGTGGACAGTTGCCTCCGAGCGGGGCCTGTTTTTTGCAGGGCATTCTACGGCCCGTGCCGGCCACGCAGGGCCTTGCGCCCCCTCTCAGGCAAGGGTCAGTGCCGCCAGTGCCGCCAGGGGCGCGGTTTCAGCGCGCAGCACGCGCGGGCCCAGCGTGACCGGCGCAAAACCCTGGGCCAGGGCCAGGTCTTCCTCGGCAGCGCTCAGGCCGCCTTCAGGGCCCGACAGGAACACCACCGCGCCCGTGCCGGCGGTGGCGTGCAGCGGCCCGGTGCCCGCACGCAGCGACAGCAGCAGGCGCATGCCCTGCGCGGGCATGGGAGCGTGCGCGCGCAGCCAGCCGGCCAGGTCCACGGCCTCGTGCACGACGGGCACGCGGTTGCGCCCGCACTGCTCACAGGCGGCCACGGCCACGGCCTGCCAGTGGGCGAGTTTCTTCTCGGCGCGTTCGCCCTTGAGCTTGAGCACGCTGCGCTCGGCCAGCAGCGGCGTGATGCTGGCCACGCCCAGCTCGGTGGCTTTTTCCACCAGCCAGTCCATGCGCTCGTTGGCGGTGATGCCGGCCAGCAGGTGCACGGCGCGCGGCGCCTCGCGCTCGATGGCGTGGTGGGTGCCCACCTGCACGCGCACATCGCTGCGGCCCATGCGCAGCACGGTGGCGTCAAATTCGCCGCCGGGGCTGCCCTCGTCCTGACCGCCATGGAACAGCGTGATGCCGTCGCCCGGCTGCAGGCGCAGCACCTGCACATGCCGCGCGGCGCCGGCGGGCAGGTCCAGCTCGGCGCCGGTGGCCAGGGAAACCGGGCAGTGGAAACGGGGCATGTGCTATATTATTTATAGCTTCTGGCGCAAATGCAATAAGCGCCAGAGGCTGATTTGATTCAATATTGAAAGAGGCGGCGCGGGCGCCGGCTACATCCGGCCGTAGGCAAACCCCGTGACGGGTTCGGTGCCCTCGATCTGGTCGAGCATCTTGAGCAGCGGCCCCAGCTGGCGGTAGCGGTTGGCGGTGGCGCGGATGTAGCCCATGAAGCGCGGCGCGTCGGCCAGGTATTTGGGCTTGCCGTCGCGCAGGGTCAGGCGCGCAAAGATGCCCGCCACCTTCAGATGGCGCTGCAGGCCCATCCATTCGACGGCACGGTAGAACTCGCCAAAGTCGTCGCCCCAGCCGCTGGCGCTGTGGGCGCCCAGCAGGCCGGCCTTGCGGGCTTTTTCCCAGTAACGCACGGTAATGTCGATGACGAATTCTTCTTCCCAACTGATGAAAGCGTCCCGCAGCAGGCTGGCAATGTCGTAGGTGATGGGGCCCTGGACGGCATCCTGGAAGTCGAGCACGCCCAGCGGGCCGCCCGCCGCGGTGGGCGCCATCAGGTTGCGGGTCATGAAATCACGGTGCACATAGACCTGCGGCGCGGCGAGGTTGTGCGCAACGATGGCATCGAAGGCGCTGGCGAGCGTGGCTTGCTGCTTGTCGTCCAGTGTGATGCCGCGGTGCTTTGCCAGGTACCAGTCGGGGAACAGGGCCAGCTCGCGGCGCAGCAGGGCTTCGTCGTAGGCAGGCAGCACGCCCGGTTGCGAGGCCTTCTGCCATTCCAGCAGCACATCGGTGGCCTGCAGGTACCAGCCCTGCGCCGCCTGGGGATTTTCGGGGGTGAGCTGCTCGATCAGCGTCGAGCCGCCCAGGTCGCTCAGCAGCATGAAGCCGCCGGGTTCGTCCCACGCCAGGATCTGCGGTACGTTCAGGCCGGCGGCGGCCATCAGGCCCTGCACGCGCACGAAGGGCTGGCAGTTTTCCTTGTCTGGAGGGGCATCCATCACGATGCAGCTGCCGCCCGCAGCGCTGTCAATGCGCAGGTAGCGCCGGAAGCTGGCGTCGGCCGACGCCGGGCGCA
>NZ_ACQT01000315.1 GCF_000175235.1 Acidovorax delafieldii 2AN
GGGTGCGTGGCCGGCCTGGGCCAGCGCCACGGCCGCCGCCATGCCGGCCCAGCCGGCGCCAATCACAGCCACCTTCATGGCCGGACCGCTGCTGTGCTCGCCCGGTATGTGCAGCCACGCGCGGCGAGGATGCCCAGGGTGGATCGGGCTGCGAGCGACACGCAGTGCGTGGGCGTGGGGGCCATGCCTTACATCCGCCCCAGCGCCTGCACCTTCCACGCCAGCCAGAACTTGCGCAGCGGTGTGAGGCGGATGCGCTGGTGCAGCACCTGGAAGTTTGCGTGCTCGATCTCGCGCAGCAGCGTGCGGTAGATGCTGGCCATCATCAGGCCGGGCTTCTGGGCGCGGCGGTCGGCATCGGGCAGCAGGGCAAAAGCCTCGTCGTACAGGCTGTGCGCGCGTTCGGCCTGAAAGCGCATCAGTGCGGTGAAACGGTCGGAATACTGGCGCTTCAGGATCTCGTGCGCCTTCACGTCGAACTGCTGCAGTTCGCTCACCGGCAGGTAGATGCGGCCCAGCATCGCGTCCTCGCCCACGTCGCGGATGATGTTGGTGAGTTGGAACGCCAGGCCCAGCGTGTGGGCGTATTCGGTGGTGCGCGGGTCGGTCTGGCCGAAGATGCGCGCTGCCACCTCGCCCACGATGCCCGCCACCAGGTGGCAGTAGCCTTTGAGGCCCGCAAAGTCGAGGTAGCGGGTCTGCTCCAGGTCCATGTGGCAACCGTCGATCACGGCCTGCAGGTGGCGTTGCTCGATGCCGAACTCGGCGGTGTGCGGCATCAGGGCCAGCATCACCGGGTGGGTGGGCTGCCCGGCGTAGGCCTTGGCCACTTCGGCCTGCCACCAGGCGAGCTTGGTGCGGGCCACGCCGGGGTCGGTCACTTCATCCACCACATCGTCCACCTCTCGGCAGAACGCATAGAACGCCGTGATGGCCGCGCGGCGCGGCGCGGGCAAAAAGAGAAAGGCGTAATAGAAGCTGCTGCCCGAGGCCACGGCCTTTTGCTGTACGTACTGCTGTGGGGTCATGGGGCGAGATTGTCCCATGGCGCACCGCGCATGCCCGGTCGGCAAAGTTTGGGGTATTTTTGGCCGATAGCGCTTGATGGGCAAGCGCAAGCAGCTATTGAATTGAGAGCTTTTGCCGGTTGGGTGCTCAGCATTCCACCACGTTCACCGCCAACCCGCCGCGCGAGGTCTCCTTGTATTTGACCTTCATGTCGGCGCCGGTCTGCACCATGGTCTTGATCACCTTGTCGAGCGAGACCACATGCTGCCCGTCGCCGCGCAGCGCCATGCGGGCGGCGTTGATGGCCTTGATGGCGCCCATGGCGTTGCGTTCGATGCACGGAATCTGCACCAGGCCGCCCACCGGGTCGCAGGTCATGCCCAGGTTGTGCTCCATGCCGATCTCGGCAGCGTTCTCGATCTGCTCGGGCGTGCCGCCCATCACGGCGGCCAGGGCGCCGGCGGCCATGGAACAGGCCACGCCCACCTCGCCCTGGCAGCCCACCTCGGCGCCCGAGAGGGAGGCGTTTTCCTTGTAGATGATGCCGATGGCGCCTGCGGTGAGCAAGAAAGTGGTGATGCCGTCTTCGTTTGCTGCGTTCGCCCCTTGCAGGAAGTTCACGTAGTAGTGCAGCACGGCGGGGATGACGCCCGCCGCGCCATTGGTGGGTGCGGTCACCACGCGGCCCCCGGCGGCGTTTTCCTCGTTGACGGCCATGGCGTACAGGTTCACCCAGTCCAGCATGGCGAGCGGGTCGCGCAGCGCGGCTTCGGGGTGGCTGCTGAGGTTTTTGTGCAGTTCGGCAGCGCGGCGGCGCACGTGCAGGGGGCCGGGCAACTGGCCCGTGCTGGCGCAGCCTCGCTGCACCGCGCTGGCCATGGCGCGCCAGATGGCCATGAGCTGGCGGCGCACCTCTGCGCCGCTGCGCCAGTGCT
Source organism: Acidovorax delafieldii 2AN (assembly GCF_000175235.1). Classification (GTDB taxonomy): domain Bacteria; phylum Pseudomonadota; class Gammaproteobacteria; order Burkholderiales; family Burkholderiaceae_C; genus Acidovorax; species Acidovorax delafieldii_B. The sequence goes on from NZ_ACQT01000315.1 coordinate 1,944, forward strand.
GCTCATTGGCGGCCATGAGCTGGGCCATGGTCAGCCCCGTGGCGCGGCACTGGGCCAGCAGTTCGGCGCCGGTGCGAAACGGGTGGGGCAGGCCCTGGCCATGGCCAGTATCGCCCGCGTCCGGGGCGGCGGCGTTGAGCACACGCTGGCCCTCGGAGTCGATCACAAAGCCGCCGCCCACCGAGTAGTAGGCGCGCGTGGCGATCTCGCTGCCCTGCGCGTCCCAGGCGTGAAAGCACATGCCGTTGGGGTGCAGCGGCAGGCTTTTGCGGCGAAACAGCAGGTGGTCCTTTTCGATGAACGGCACGGTGTGCTCACCCAGCAGCGCCACGGTCTGGCTGTTGCGGATCTGCGCAATGGTCGGGGCGATCTGCTCGGGGTCGATGCGGTCGGGCTCGTGGCCTGCCAGCCCCAGCAGCACGGCCTTGTCGGTGCCGTGGCCGACGCCGGTGGCACAGAGCGAGCCGTACAGCTCGACCGTGACATGGTGCACCGCCGCCAGCCCCACAGTCGTCTGCAGGTGGCAGGCAAACTGCCGCGCGGCGATCATGGGCCCTACCGTGTGGGAGCTGGAAGGGCCGATGCCAATCTTGAAGAGGTCGAAAACGCTGACGGACATAGAAGGCGTGTGCAGAGGGTTTCTGGCGGTGGAAGGGCGCTGTGCCGGCAGTTGCCGGCGCACCGCGTTGGGCCTCGCCGCGCGCCGCCACGGCCAGCTCGGCGCCGACCGGGTGGGGGATGGGTGGGAAGGCTACCCGCGGTGCGCCAGCGCAGGCATGCTCGCTATCCCTGCCCGGCGACCGCATGGAGGTACTCCTCCTGCAACGTGTGGGCGAGAGGAGGAGTTGCAACTCTCGTTTTGATAGCGCAATTCACCCGAGGGGCAAGCGCTACAGGCTCATTGCTGCCAAAAATGCGCGGCGGACGCGCGCGCTGTCAGCGCCGCTTGCAGCCCATGAATGTTTCTTACATGGCCAGGGTGCGGGCGAGCATGACGCCCCAATCCCAGCCGCTCAGGCGCGGGCGGGTGTGCAGGCTACCGCCCTGGAGGGTGTCGATCTTGTCCAGGATGCGCAGGCCGCCTTGCACGACCAGGCGCAGCTCCCAGCCGGCGCGGCCGGGCAGGCGGTGCACCAGCGGGGCGCCGCTGAGCATGGTGGCGCGAGCCCAGTGGGCGCATTCGGCGATCAGGCGGGCGTTCTGGGGCGTGCCACGCAGTGCCAGAAGATCGGCCTGGCTGGCGCCGTGGGCGGCGCAGTCGGCGCGGGGCAGGTAGTGGCGCGCGCGCGGAATGTCCACACTCAGGTCTTGCCAGAAGTTGATCAGTTGCAGCGCGGTGCAGATGGCGTCGCTTTCCTGCAACGCCTGGGCGCCGTGCACGCCGTACAGGTGCAACAGCAGGCGGCCCACCGGGTTGGCGGAGCGGCGGCAGTAGTCCAGCAGCTCGGTGCGGTCGGCGTAGCCTTCGGCATCGCGGGTCTTCTCCACGTCCTGGGCGAAGGCGCTGAGCAGGTCTTCGAGCAGGGGCACCGGAAGCGCGTGCTGGCGCAGCACCTGCTGCAGGGGCAGGAAGACGGCGGCCCAGCGGGCCGACGGCGCGGAGCCCGATGCGATGGCCCG
>NZ_ACQT01000314.1 GCF_000175235.1 Acidovorax delafieldii 2AN
TGGGCGTGGCCGTAACGGGCGCGTGGTGGCTGCATTGGGTGCCCATGGCCGCCCTGGCGGGCGCGCTGGCGTTGGCGGGCATGCTGCAGGTGCCGGGGCTGATGTGGTCGGCGCGCTACGCCAGGCGCTCACGCGCCACCTGGATGCAGAGCTGGCTGGTGGCCCTGGTCTTTGCGGTGCTGGGCGGGGTGAGCGCGCTGGTGGCGGGGCTCGTGGTGGCCACCTTCGTGCTGCTGCGCGATTCAGCTGCCACGGTGCTGCGCCATGTGCGCCTGGAGGGCGAATTGCGCTCGCGCCGCTTGCGGCGGGCTGGCTCGGACGGCTGGTTGTCAGCACGCATGGACCAGGTGGCGGTGTTCGAGCTGCAGGGGGTGATGTCGTTTGGTGTCGCGGCCCACATGGCGGAGCAGGTGCGCCTGGTGTTGCTGCCCAGGCACCGCTGGGTCATCCTCGATGCGGGGCGGGTGCCCGCGTGGGACAGCACTGCCATGGCGCAGCTGCGCGCTCTGGTGCGCGACCTGAACCAGCAGGGCGTCGAGATGGCCGTCGCCGCCTTCGATGCCGAGGCGGCGCAACATGCCGGCGCGGGTGTGCGCGCCTTCCGGGACCTGGACCGCGCCCTCGAATGGGCCGAGGCATCCATCCTTGCGCAGCGCCCCGCCAAGGAGCGGCCCAGCTACCCGCAGCGCGACCTGCTGGGCGAAGTGGGCGAGGGCCTGCCCGCAGCCGAGCGCCGGTCCCTGGAAGCGTTGCTGGTGCACCAGAGCGTGCCCGCGCGCGGCCGGGTGTTCGAGGCGGGCGATATCGACCATGACCTGCTCGTGGTGCAGTCGGGCCACATCACGCTCGTGACGTCATGGCCACCCGAAGAGGGCCTGCGCCTTGCCACGGTGGGGCCGGGCATGGCGTTTGGCGAGATGGCGTTTCTCAATGGTGCGGCGCGCACGGCCTGCGCGGGCGCCGAACGGGGCCCCGCCCAGCTGCTGCGGCTTTCGCGCACCCACTTCGACGACTGGGCCCGCCAATACCCGGCGGCTGCCCTGGTGGTGATGAACAATCTGGCGCAGATCGGTGCCCGCCGCTTGGCCGTCACCACCCGCCAGTTGCGGGCGGTACTCGAGTAGAAATGGGCGATTTTGCCGCAGGTGCTTATAGGCTGGTTCTCTGCAGCTATTGAAATGGTAGTGAAATGCCCGTGGGCTGCGGTCGGCATGTGCGCCCGGACTGCAGGGGCAAGTCACAAAATGCCCCCCTTTTTTCCCACGGTGCGACAATAGTGGGCTAAATGACAAGTTCCTTTTCCAATTTATCGCTGGCCGAGCCGCTGGCGCGTGCCGTAGCCGAAATGGGCTATGAGTCCATGACGCCCATCCAGGCGCAGGCCATCCCGGTCGTGCTGACCGGCAAGGACGTGATGGGCGCGGCCCAGACCGGCACCGGCAAGACGGCGGCTTTCTCGCTGCCGCTGCTGCAGCGCCTGCTCAAGCATGAAAGCAGTTCCACCTCGCCAGCGCGCCATCCCGTGCGTGCGCTGGTGCTGCTGCCCACGCGCGAACTGGCTGACCAGGTGGCCCAGCAGATCGCGCTGTACGCCAAGTACACCAAGCTGCGCAGCACCGTGGTGTTTGGCGGCATGGACATGAAGCCCCAGACCCTGGAGCTGAAAAAGGGCGTCGAGGTGCTGGTGGCTACGCCGGGCCGTCTGCTCGATCACATCGAAGCCAAGAATGCGGTGCTCAACCAGGTCGAATACGTGGTGCTCGACGAGGCCGACCGTATGCTCGACATCGGCTTCCTGCCCGACCTGCAGCGCATCCTGAGCTACCTGCCAAAGCAGCGCACCACGCTCTTGTTCAGCGCTACCTTCTCGCCCGAGATCAAGCGCCTGGCGGGCAGCTACCTGCAAGACCCGATCACCATCGAGGTGGCGCGGCCCAACGAGACCGCGTCCACCGTCGAGCAGCACTTCTACAGTGCCAATGACGACGACAAGCGCCACGCCATCCACCAGGTGCTCAAGTCGCGCGGGATCAAGCAGGCCTTCATCTTCGTCAACAGCAAGCTCGGCTGCGCGCGCCTGGCCCGCAGCCTGGAGCGCGAGGGCCTCAAGACCGCGGCGCTGCACGGTGACAAGAGCCAGGACGAACGCCTCAAGGCCCTCGACGCCTTCAAGCAAGGCGCGGTGGATTTGCTGGTCTGCACCGACGTGGCCGCGCGCGGCCTGGACATCAAGGATGTGCCTGCGGTGTTCAACTTCGACGTGCCCTTCAATGCCGAGGATTACGTGCACCGCATCGGCCGCACCGGTCGCGCAGGAGCCTCAGGCCTGGCGGTCACGCTGGTTTCGGGCAGCGATGCGCGCCTGGTGGCCGACATCGAGAAGTTGCTGAAGAAGAAGATCGACATCGAGGCGCTGGAGTACGACGAGGACCGCCCCCACGGCCGCCTGAACGATGGCCGCCGCGCCTGGCGCGAGAGCGGAGACGCCGCGCCACGCGATGCCGCACCTCGCGAACGTGATCGTGAACGCCGTGAACCGCGCGAGCCGCGTGAATACCGGGGCTTCCGTCCTGCGGTGGTGTCGCGCGATCCGTTCTTTGATAAGCCCTACGAGTCGAGCGAGCGCGATGCGGCACCGGCCTGGGAAGCTGCCACCCGCTCGCCCGCGCGCAGCAGCGTGTCGGCCAACATAAAACCCAAGCGCAAGGTGGCGGCCCTGTTCAAGGCCGCCCAGCCCGAAACCTCGGCGACCTAAGCGCTGCCGGTGGGAGCGCTGCGCACCGCGCGCTGTGGCGGCGCGGCCGGGGATTGGCAGAGCGCCGCGCTACCGTCGTATCGCTGGCCGCAACGGCATTCAGCGTTGCGACGGTTTCGTGGATGTATCGCGGAACCACATGGGGCTGACTGCCATTCCCGCTTCCCGCGCTGGTGGCACCAGGAACAGCGCTAGGACTGCCAGCGTATTGCCGCCGGCATGTCGGTTTGGCACGGGCGATGGCCCTTCTGTGCGGTATTGCGTGGCGGCTCTGGTCGCTCAAAAGAGCCGATGAGGACGTCGCCGTTTGCGCCAGAGCGCAAAAATTCAATCAAAAATGGCCAGAGCCCTTATGTGGCGGGCGTTAGCTGCTATTGATTTTGACGGATTGCGAGCGTCAGTGTTCGCCATGCTCCGCCTTGCGGCCGGGGGCCAGGCGCGCGAGCAGGGCAGCGTTCACGTCACCAAAGGCGATCACGCGCCCCCCACGGCGATCGGCAAAGCGCTGCGCTGCCTCAGCCGAGGCAAACGCGGGCAGATTACCGGCGCGCATCGGTCCACGGGCTGAGGAACCTTCGACGTACAGAGCCGTTTCCGCGGCGATCCAGTTGCTTGTCTTGGAATCGGTGACGTAGCGGGCCACCAGGTCCTGCGCTGTGCGGCCCTGGCTGTAGTGCCCAACGTTGGCCAGGTACTGGAACAGGCTCAGCGGCGAATCGAAGAAGTGGGCATCGCCATTGGCGAAGATGGCCTGCGCCGCCCATTCGGGGGCGCGGGCGGGGTACATGCCGCACACGGGGCAGCGAGCGTCGGCCGGGATGGCGCGGGG
>NZ_ACQT01000313.1 GCF_000175235.1 Acidovorax delafieldii 2AN
CCGCGTGCCGCGTGCCGCGTGCCGCACGCCGCACGCCGCACGCCGCACGCCGCACGCATATGGTTCCTTGAAATTCTGCGTTCACAGCGCGCGGGGTGCTCGGTAACGTGGCAGCAGCCGGTCCCGCATGCCGCGGGCCGGGCTACCCACCGACCTTTTTTGCCCAAGGAACCCAGATGACCCAACGCAAGCTGCGCCTCGGCGCTTTCATCATGGCCACCGGCCACCACATTGCCGCGTGGCGCCACCCCGGCTCGCAGGCCGACGCCGGCGTCAACATCGACCACTACATCGCGCTGGCCAAGACGGCCGAGCGCGGCCGGTTCGACCAGGTGTTCGTGGCCGACAGCCCCGGCATCAAGCACACGGGCGACGAGGAGTCGTTCAGCCGCCAGGGGCGCATGTCGCATTTCGAGCCCGTCACGCTGTGGGCCGCGCTGTCGGCCGTGACGCAGCACATCGGCTTTGTGGCAACGGCCTCCACCACCTACGAAGATCCGTTTCTGCTGGCGCGCAAGTTCGCCTCGCTCGACCATATCAGCAAGGGCCGCGCCGCCTGGAACGTGGTGACGACCAGCGCCGATTCGGTGCATGGCAACTTCGGCCTGGCGGCCCACCCCGACCCCGCTGTGCGCTATGAGCGCGCCCATGAGTTCGTGGACGTGGTCAAGGGCCTGTGGGACAGCTTTGACGACGATGCCTTTGTGCGCGACCGCGCCTCGGGCGTGTATTTCGACCCGCAGAAACTGCACAAGCTCAACCACGTGGGCAAGCACCTCAAGGTCGAAGGGCCGCTGAACATCGAGCGCCCCCCACAGGGCCACCCGGTGATCGTGCAGGCGGGCTCGTCGGAAGACGGCAAGGAACTGGCCGCCGCCACGGCCGAGGCGATCTTCACGGCCTGGACCAGCCTGGCCGAGGCGCAGGCCTTCTACCGCGACGTGAAAGGGCGCATGGCCAAGTATGGGCGTCGCCCCGAGGAACTGCTGGTGCTGCCCGGCATCTCGCCGGTGATCGGCCGCACGCAGGAAGAGGCCGAGGCCAAGTGGGCCGAGCTGCAGGCGCTGATCCATCCCTCGGTCGGCCTGGCCACGCTGGCACCGTTCTGGCCGCTCGACGAGCTGCAGCGCTGGGACCTGGACGCCCCGCCGCCGTACTACCCCGAGCCGCCCAAGGGCGTGAACAGCCGGGCGCATGTGGTGATCGAACTGGCGCGGCGCGAGAAATACACCATCCGCCAGCTCTACGAATACCTGGCGGGCGCGCGCGGCCACTGGGTGGTGATCGGCACACCCGAGACCATTGCCGACCGCATGCAGGAGTGGTTTGAAAATGGCGCGGCCGATGGCTTCAACATCATGCCGCCGGTGCTGCCGCAGTCACTGGACGAGTTTGTGGACCTGGTCATCCCCGAACTGCAGCGGCGCGGCCTGTTCCGCACCGCCTACGAAGGCCGCACGCTGCGCGAGAACCTGGGCCTGGCGCGGCCCGAGAGCCGCTATGCGCATGCGGTGAAGGCAGCCTGATACGGCGTTGCCGTCAACCGGATCGCTTTGGTGGCCTGCCTCGCCGTGCCGCAGCACTGTCTTCGGCTTCCCGCCTGGTTATCCGGCTGAATGCCAACCCGTAGCGGGCTTGCGCGCGCAGCCCTGTCCATGGCGGGCCGGGTTGGGCGCTTTGCCGTGTCCGCTGTCGTTATCAGCCGTAGTTATCAGCCGTAGTTGGCGGGCTGCGGCAGCTCGCCGTTGAGGGCCCAGCGGCCCAGGGTCTGGAGCTTGTAGTCCAGCGGATCGTGCAGGGTGTGCGTGCGCACGTTGCGCCAGAAGCGGTCGTAGCCCAGGCTGGCGCGGGTGCCGCGCGCGCCCACCACTTCAAACAGTTCCTGGCTGGCAAACAGGCCGGCGCGGTGCGCAATCACCTTCGCCTCGGCCACCGCCAGGGCCACTTCGCCACGCTGCGCTGCGGTCAGCGACTGGCCGCGTTCCCAGGCGGCCTGCACGGCGTACGCTGCGCGCTCGGCCAAAGCGGTGGCGGCGGCAATCTGGGCCTGCATGTCGCCCATGCGGCTCAGCAGGTAAGGGTCTTCGGTGGCGCGGTCCACAGCGGCGGCAATCCAGGGGCGGCCCTCGGCATGGGCGTACTGGCGCGCCTCGTGCTGTGCGCCCTGGGCAATGCCCAGGTACAGGTTCACCAGCACCAGTTGCGCCAGGCAGTTGCGCAGGGTGTGGAACACGGTGGGGGGCGTGTGGTGGTCGCGCATCACGTCGGTACCGGCCAGCAGCACCTGGTCAAAGCGCACCGAGCCGCTGTCGGTCTGCCGCTGGCCGACCGGGTCCCAGTCTTCCTGCACCGCGATACCTGGCGCATCCGTGGCCAGAATGCCCAGCACGGGCTGGTCGCCCTCGGGGTGGCGGGCCGACACCGTCATGTAGCTCGACCCGCGCGTTCCCGAGCAAAAGCCCTTGGTGCCATCGAGCACAAAATCAGGCCCCTCGCCCTGGGCCAGCAGCCGCGTGTCGCGCGGGTTCAGGGCATTGCCCCACCAGCCTTGCTCGTCGGCTGTGCGGCGCAGCCAGCGGTGCTGCTGCTCGGCATTGCCGTAGATGAGCACGGTGGCCACCTGCAGCTGATGAAAGGCCAGCAGATGGGCCAGGGAACTGTCCACGGTGGCCACCTGGCGCACCAGGCGGTAGATGTCGGGCCAGGGCTGCTCCAGGCCGCCATGCTGCTGGGGAATGGCCAGGCGCAGCAGGCCGGCGTCGCGGATGCGTGCCTTTTCCAAGGTGGCGTGGCCGCCCTGGCGGTCGCGTTCGACGGCGGTCTGGCGCAGGGTGTGGAGCAGTTCGGTCAGGTCAAAAGGCATGGTGAAAAAGGGAAAGCGGAAGAAGAAAAAAACGGGGGGCTCCAGAGCCACGGCGGCATCAGTGGCAGATGGCACCGTCCTGCAGCAGGGCCACTTCGAGCACGACAGTGCTGGTGCGATGCAACCGGGCCTGGGTTTCGAGCCCCTGGGCGCGCCATTGCTGCAGCAACGCATCGAGGTGCCGGGCCGATGCGGGGTCGGCCTGGGCCAACTGCACCTGGGCCGATGGGGCGGGCGCGATGGCACCGTCGAGCAGGCGATAAAAGCGCCATTCGGTCTGCGCCAGCAGCCGTTGCAGCAGGCCTTCGTCTTCGGCCAGCGCGGCGCATTCTCCGGCCATGAAGGCGCTGACGGCATGCACTGTTGAGCGGTATTGCACAGGGCGTGCGCCCAGGCCTTCGCGCAGTGGCCCGGCGTAGGGGCTGCCCTGCGCCACGCAAACGGCTTGGCCGTTCAATTGCGCCGTGCGGTCTAGCGGGCCCTTGCGCAGGGCCACGATGCGGCCCGGCCCTGTCACATACGGCACGGTGCCGCGCCGGGCGGCATCGGTGGGTGCCGGGCCGGCAGGGCTGCCTGCGAGCGCCAGGTCCACCTGGCCTGCCGCCATGGCCGCAGCCCACTGCGCGGGTGGCAGGCCCACGAGTCGCACCTTCACGCCCAACTGCCCGGCGATATGCCGGGCCAGGTCGGCGTCGTAGCTGTCGGGTTCGGGGGCAGGGGATC
>NZ_ACQT01000312.1 GCF_000175235.1 Acidovorax delafieldii 2AN
CAAGGACGCTGTGCTGCCTGCACTGAGCGCCGGGGGCACCGCCACCGCCAACTTCACTTTCCCCTGAAGAAGGCGCAGCGACAGGGCCACGCCTTGCACACCGGCTGTTTTATGCAAGAACGGCCTGTAGCGCTCAGCGGATGAGCGAAAGAAGCTATTGAATTGGTAGCAACCATCGGGCCGCTCTGTGCGGCCCGATGCATTGGCGGCCGCCGCTAGCGCAGGTAGGAGCGCAGCACGGCCGTGACCTGGTCCATGGCCTCGCTGCGGGCCGCCTCTGAAAGCCCGGGCGCACCTACGTGCTCGCGCAGGTGGCCTTCGAGCACCTGGGCCATCAGCCCGTTGACGGCGCCGCGCACGGCCGCGATCTGCTGCAGCACAGCGGCGCAGTCGGTTTCGGCGAGCAGGGCTTTTTCCAGCGCGGCGGCCTGGCCCTGGATGCGGCGCACGCGCGCCAGCAGCTGCTTCTTTTCTGCAATGGTGTGTGCCATGGCGCCCGTCCTTGTTGATACTGGGGTGGAGTATATTTCGGGGCATTTTTCCGACGCCTTCCTCCCATGCAAGCCCCTGCACAGAACCCGGACTGGACCCATTCCCACCATTTCCACCAGGGCAACCCGCTGGCCGAACGCAACACGCGCTGGGCCGTGGCCCTGACCGCGGCGATGATGGTGGTGGAGATCGCGGGCGGCTGGATCTTCAATTCCATGGCCTTGCTGGCCGACGGCTGGCACATGAGCTCGCACGCGCTGGCGCTGGGTCTGTCGGCCATGGCCTACGCGGCGGCGCGGCACTACGCGCACGACCGGCGGTTTTCCTTTGGCACCTGGAAGATCGAGGTGCTGGCGGGCTACACCAGCGCGCTGGCGCTGGTGTTGGTGGCGGGCGTGATGCTGGTGCAGTCGCTGCAGCGGCTGCTGTCGCCCCAACCCATCCACTATGACGAAGCCATTGCCATTGGCGCGGTGGGCCTGCTGGTCAACCTGGCTTGCGCCTGGCTGCTGCGCGGCGGCCACCCCCACGGGCATCACCATGGTCACAGCCATGACCACGGGCACGGACATGCACACGGCCCGGCGGACCAACACCATGACCTGAACCTGCGCTCGGCCTACCTGCATGTGCTGGCCGATGCAGCCACGTCGGTGCTGGCCATCTTTGCGTTGTTCGGCGGCAAGCTCTGGGGCTTTGACTGGCTCGACCCGGTGATGGGCCTGGTGGGCGCAGTTTTGGTGGCGGTGTGGGCCCAGGGCCTGCTGCGCGATGCGGGAAAGGTGTTGCTCGATGCCGAGATGGAGGCGCCGGTGGTTGAGGAAATCCGAGAGGTCATCGCGGCCAGCCCGTTGCCGGCGCGCATCAGCGATTTGCACGTCTGGCGCGTGGGCCGGGGCGACTATGCGTGCATCGTGTCGCTGGTGACCGCACCGGGCGCAGACCCGGAATACTTCAAGCAGCAGTTGCGGGTGCACGAAGAGCTGGTCCACATCACGGTCGAGCTGCACGCCGCTGGCGCGGCCGCAGCGGGCTGATTTTTCTTCCGTCGCTGCCGATACGTCCGCCGCGGCGGGAGCAGAATCGCCGCATGGCGCGAAGGCGCGCCGACCTCACGGAACCCTGGCCATGAAATTCAGCGACCTCGAAAACGACACCGAAGACACCGAGCACACGCCCCAGGAGCGGGCTGCCGCCGCGTCGCGCAGCACCTGGGTGAGCGTGGGGGTCAATGTGCTGCTGACTTCGGTGCAGATCGTGGTGGGCGTGCTGGCCAAGTCGCAGGGCCTGATCGCTGACGGCATCCATTCCCTGTCCGACCTCGTGGCCGATTTCGTGGTGCTGTTCGCCAACCACCACGCCCAGAAGGATGCTGACGAGGACCACCCCTACGGCCACCACCGTTTCGAGACGGCGGCATCGCTGGTGCTGGGCCTGCTGCTGCTGGGCGTGGGCGTGGGCATGGTGTGGTCGGCAGTCGTCAAGCTCGAGAACCCGGAAACCGTTCCGCAGGTGCATGTGGTGGCCCTGTGGGTGGCCGGCGGCGCGCTGGTGGGCAAGGAGCTGCTGTTCCGCTACATGCTGGCCGTGGCCAAGCGCGTCAAGTCGAGCATGCTGGTGGCCAACGCCTGGCACGCGCGCTCCGACGCGGCCTCGTCGCTGGTGGTGGGCATCGGCATCGCCGGCAACCTGGCCGGCTACCCCATCCTGGACCCAATCGCCGCGCTCATCGTCGGCTTCATGGTCGCCAAGATGGGCTGGGAGTTCGGCTGGGATGCCTTGCACGACCTCATGGACCGTTCGGTGGACGAGCAGGAGGTGCAGGCCATCCGCCAGACCCTGCTTGACACCCCGGGCGTGAGCGGCGTGCATGACGTGCGCACGCGCAAGATGGGCGACATGATCGTCGTCGATGCGCACCTGGAAGTGGACGCCGCGCTCACGGTGGAGGCCGGCCACGACATCGCCGTGCAGGCACGCCAGCGCGTGCTGCAGCGCCACCGCGTGCTCAACCTCATGACGCATGTGGACCCGTGGCGCCGGCCTGACCTGGACCATGCGCCGCCCGAGCGCGCCAGCGCCGTGACGTCATAACGCCGTAAGCGCTTTTTCCTCGGGCCCGGGCCGGCTTGGCGCTCCGACGGCTACGGTCTGGGCGGGCGGGGCCGCACCAGGCGCAGGCCGGCCAGCCGTACCAGTTCCAGCCAAGCCAGGCACAGCGCCAGCAGGCCAGCGGCCACCACCATGCCTTGGGGCCGGGCAAGGCCAGCCCCATCAGGGCCCGCAGCCACGGAATGGCCAGCACCGCGGTCAGCAGCGCCAGCATGGCGGCGGTAATGCGCCACAGCCAGGGGGTTGGCGTGGTCACGCCCAGCAGCGCGGGGCGCGACAGATCGCGGTTCGCCAGGATCAGCAGCATCACGCCCAGCACCAGCGTGACGAAGACCACGGTGCGGCTCTGGGCGTTGCCCCAGCCCTGGTCCGCCATCCAGGCCTGGCCGGCCAGCAGCACGGCGGCCATGCCAATGCCTTGCAGCACCGAATAAAGCAGGGGGCCGATGGCGAAGGGCGAATCGGAAACGGGGCGGGGCGGCCGTTCCATGCTGCCGCTGGCTTCGGGTTCGGCCTCCAGCACCACCGCGCAGGTGGGGTCGATCAGCAACTGCAGCAGCACGATATGCACCGGCATCAGCAGCGTGGGCCATTTCAGCAGCGTGGGGCCCAGCACCAGCGCGATGATGGGAATGTGGACCGCAAAGGTGAAGCGCGTGGCCTTGCGCACGTTGTCGTCGATGCGCCGGCCCTGGCGGATGGCGGCCACGATGCGCGCGAAGCTGTCGTCGAGCAGCACCAGCGCGGCGGCCTCGCGCGCCACATCGGTGCCGCGCTCGCCCATGGCGATGCCCACATCGGCGGCCTTGAGCGCGGGGGCGTCGTTCACGCCGTCGCCGGTCATGGCCACCACCTCGCCTCTGGCGCGCAGCACTTGCACCAGGCGCAGCTTGTGCTGGGGCTTGAGGCGCGCGCACAGGTCCACATGGCGCAGCCGCTCGGCAAGGGCCGCGTCGTCCAGCGCCTCCAGTTCCGCACCGGTG
>NZ_ACQT01000311.1 GCF_000175235.1 Acidovorax delafieldii 2AN
CGCCGCGGGCGCTGAGCCCCGGGGCGCTGTCAAGTAGTGTTTCTCTGGTCATGCGCAGCGCGGCAGGGCACGGCGGTGAACGTAAGATGCGGGTTACACCTGACCCAGGTGCATCTCCATCAGAACCTTCAAGAGAGACACTTCATGACCATTGTTGTTGCGTACGTTCCCCGCCCCGAAGGGCATGCTGCCCTGGACAAGGGGATTGCCATGGCCAAGGAATCGGGCGAGCGCCTGGTCGTCGTCAACGCCAGCCCTGGAGGCCCCCACGACGACACCACCATGATCGATGGCTCGGAACTCGAGCGCCTGGAGCAGCGCCTGGTCGACGAGGCCGTGCCGGGCGAAGTCAAGCAGTTCGTGCGAGGCAACTCGGCCGTGAACGAGATCTATGCATTGATCGAGAAAGAAAACGCCTCGCTGCTCATCATCGGCCTGCGCAAGCGCAGCGCCGTGGGCAAGCTGCTGCTGGGCAGCGTCGCCCAGGAATTGCTGCTCAACGTGTCCTGCCCCGTGCTGGCGGTGAAGGCGGGCTGAAGCCCCTGGGCGGCCTGCCACGGGCCGCCCTGCTATCTGCCAAGCCGGTGCCAGGCCTGCCCCGATCGCTTGCCCCTGGCGGACGCTGCCCGGCATGCGCAGCGCCAGCCGCCCAGGCAGCCGTCAGCACCCCGCCCCCTCGACCTGCGCCAGGAAGCCGTCCACCAGCGCGTAATGCGCGGGCACGTTCAAGGCCGGGGCATGGCCGCAGCCGGGCACTTCCACCACCCGCACCAGGCCGCGCGCTCCGGGACCGCGTGCCAGCATCTCGGCGGTGGTTTCGGGCAGCACCAGGTCCGACTGCGCACCGCGCAGACACAGCACCGGGATATCGAGCGCGTCGTAGTGGTCCCAGATCAGGTAATCGTTGGCGTGGTGCGTGAACTGCTGCACCATGGCCGGGTCGTAGTGCGGCGTCACGCGCCCGTCGGGCAGGCGGCGGGTGGAGGTCTCCGTCAGCTGCCGCCACTGCGCGTCGCTGAGCCATCCATAGGGCTGGTACACCTGCCGGAAAAACGCCTCCAGCTCCAGCACCGTGTCGAACGCGGGCGGCTGGCCGGCATAGGCCTTGATGCGCTCGAGCGCCGCATCCGCCAGGCGGGGCGCATTGTCGTTGAGCAGCAGGCTCGTGATGCGGCCCCGCAGTTGCGGCTGGAACAGGCCTGAGGCGCACACCGTGCCGATGCCCCCCCCCATGGACGTACCGATCCAGTGCGCCTTGTCGATACCCAGCTGGTCGAACAGGTCGGCAGCCAGGCGGGCATAGAACGACAGGCGGTATTCGTCCTGCGGCTGCCTGCTCCACTGGCTCAGCCCCCGGCCCAGGGTGTCGGGACAGATCACGCGGTAGCGCGGCGCCAGGTGCCGGGCCAGTTCGTCCATGTCGCGCCCCGTGCGCGCCAGGCCGTGCCATGCGATCACCACGGGGGCCTCGGGCGGGCCCCATTCGGTGGCGTGGATTTCATAGCCGGCGCAGCGGATATAGCGCGAAGAGGGAAACATGGTAGTCAGCCTTGTGGAACAAAACAGGGGTGGCCGCGTGCCTACTTCATCAAGCGGCCGTTGGCGCCAATCACCGTGACCTCGACATAGCGCGAACCGACGCGGTTGGTGGGTGAATAGCCCAGCGTGATGCCGCCCAGGTCGTAGCTCTGCATCGATTCGAGCGCCTTCACCACCTTGGCACGCGTGGGCGCGGGGCCGGCGCGGCGCAGCGCTTCCACCAGCACCTTGGCGCCCAGGAACTGCTCGAAACTGGTGTAGGTCACCTCTGCATCGGGCGCATATTTCTTCAGCAGCGCCTGGTATTCGCGCACCACCGGCAGCGAGGGCCGATAGGGGTAAGGCACCACCTGGCTGATGCCCAGGCCATGGGCATTTTTCAGGCCGGCAAGCTTGACCAGCTCGGTAGGGTCCACCACCGAGATGTTGTAGAGCTGCGCGCCGCCGCCCTGCTCGCGGTAGCGCTGGATGAACGCCGCCGCAGGCTTGTTGACGGCAATCATGATCACGGCCTGCGCGTCCGACGCCTTGATGGCCTTCACGGCGTCGTCCACCTTGTCGGTGTTGCGCTCGTAACCGGCCGAGACAGCCAGCTTGAGGTCACGCTTGGCCAAAGCGACCTCCACGCCCGCCAGGCCGGCCTTGCCGAAGCCATCGTCCTGGTACATCACGCCCACCCGCTTCATGCCCAGGGTGGTGAGCTGTTGCACCATGTGCTCGGTCTCGTCCACATACCCGGCACGCACGTGGAAGATCCAGGGGTTGAACGGACTGCGCAGCGACTCGCCCCCCGTGTAGGGCGCCACCAGCGCCGCGCCGCCCTGGGCAAGTACGCCGTCGGCCAACAACTGCGTGATGTTGGCCGTGCCGGCAAAGCCGTACAACGCCACCACCTCGGGGCGCGCCAGCATCTCGCGCGTCAGCCGCACGGTGTCGTCCACGCGGTAGCCATCGTCGGCCACCTCCTGGCGCAGGGTCGCGCCGTGGATGCCGCCGCGCTCGTTGACCCAGTCGAAATAGATCTTGCCGCCCAGCACCATCTGCGCACCGGTGGTGGCCAGCACGCCCGACAGCGGGGCCACCTGGGCAATGACGATCTCATCGGCCCGGGCAGCGGGGGCAAGCCCCGCACCGAGGCCGCACACAAGGGCGGCGATCCAGCCGGCCACGCGGGATGTCCAACGCGGGTTCATGGCGTGTACTCCGGTGCGGGGGCGGGGCTCAGTTGGGAACGCTCAGCGACGTGCCGGCAAACCCGATCTGGTTGGCAGCGGCGGGTGCTGCCACGAACGGCGGCACGTTGGCCGCCGTGATCGCCGGCGCCGCACCGGGCACGCCGCCGCGCGGTGTAGTGCGCACCACCTGGCTGGGGGGCAGCGCCGCGCCCGACTGCAGGTGCGCGTACATCGCGTCCATCGCCTGGTTGAAGTACGGATGCAGCGGCACGAAGCGCGTGTCAAAGCCGCTGAACGGCAGGAAGGTGTCGAAATGCTGGCCGTTCGTCACCTCGACATAGCGCAGCTTGCTGGCAGCGCCCTCCACCACCTTGTTGTAGGCGGCATAGGCACGCGAGTTGTTGTTCACCGGCACCAGCGCGTCGCTGCGGCCACTGACGATGATGGTGGGCTTGCCACGCAGGTTGCCGTTCAGCACCACCTCGGCGATGCCGGCGCGCACGGCGTCGCTCTGGGCCTTGGTGGGCGTGGTGGCGGCCGTGAGGGCCGCGCCGCTAACCGGATCCGCACCCGTCACCAGCGCGCGCTGGCACAGGGCGTTGTCGAGGCCCAGGTCGGCCACGCCGGTCGATGGCGACACCGCGAACTGCCACGCTTTGGCGCCCCCCACCGAGTCGTTGTAGACCACCGTGGCCGGCGTGCCGTTGGCGGTACCGTTGGCCGTGGCAAAGCTCTGCGCAAGCGCCGTGGGCGACACGGCCACTGGCACGCCCGTGGCATTCACGGCCGCGAAGCTGGTGTTGCACACATTGGCCTCGACCGGAAAACGCCCGTAGCTGACCGGGTACATCGCCGACAGGATGGGCCCGTTGCCCAGCGCATAGTGGGCGTTGTGCATCTGGTCGTTGTCAGCC
>NZ_ACQT01000310.1 GCF_000175235.1 Acidovorax delafieldii 2AN
TGCGCCCCGGTTTTGTGGACATGCACATCCACTTTCCGCAGACCGATGTGATCGGCTCGCCCGCCGACGGCCTGCTGCCCTGGCTTGAGAATTACACCTTTCCGCATGAAAAACGCTTTGCGGCGCCCGACTACAGTGCGCATGTAGCTCAGTTTTTCATAGCAGAGCTGCTGCGCAACGGCGTGACCACGGCGCTGGCATTCGCCACGTCGCACCCCGCCTCGGTCGAGGCTCTGTTCGCCGAGGCGCTGCGGCGCCAGATGCGCCTGATCACCGGCAAGGTGCTGCAGGACCGCCACTCGCCCGACGGCGTGCGCGACGACACCGAGCAAAGCCTGCGCGATACCGAGGCCTTGATCCAGCGCTGGCACGGCGTGGATCGCCTGGGCTACGCCATCACGCCGCGCTTTGCGCCCACCAGCACGCCCGAGCAGCTGCGCGGCGCGGGTGAACTGGCCGCGCGATATCCTGATGTGTGGATCCAGTCGCACGTGGCCGAGAACCTCGACGAAATCCGCTGGGCGCGCGAGCTCTTTCCGGCCTCGCGCAGCTACCTGTCGGTGTACGGCGACTTTGGCCTGATGCGCGAGCGCGCCGTCTATGCCCACTGCATCCACCTCGACGAACACGACCGCGCCCTGATGCGCGACACCGGGACGGTGGCGGCCGTCAGCCCCACCAGCAACCTGTTTCTGGGCAGCGGTTTCTTCGACTACGCCGAGGCCGATCGCGTGGGTGTGGGCTACGGGCTGGCGAGCGATGTGGGCGGCGGCACCAGCTTCAGCCCGTTCCACACCATGCTGGCGGCGTACTACGTCGGCCGTACCACCGTCGAGGGCTTGCAGAGCAAGCGCGGCCTGAGCCTGTCGCCCGGCCACCTGTGGTGGCAGCACACGGCGGGCGCCGCCAGGGCGCTGGGGCTTGCGGGCGTGGTGGGGAACCTGCAGCCCGGTTGCGAGGCCGACTTCGTTGTGCTCAATCCGCAGGCCACGCCGTTGCTGGCGCGCCGCACGGCCCAGGCGGGCAGCCTGGACGAGCTGCTGTTTGCCCTGATCGTGCTGGGGGATGACCGCGTGGTGGAAAAAACCGTCATTTCTCAAGCAAAATACGGCTCTTGCGCTTGATGGTCAAGCGCTGACAGCTATCAAAAACGTAGTACTGGCGAGGAGCCCTCCACCATGAGCATCAAAAGCGACAAATGGATCCGCCGCATGGCGGCCGAGCACGGCATGATCGAGCCTTTCGAGCCCGGCCAGGTGCGCGAGGCCGAGGGCCGCAAGATCATCAGCTACGGCACCAGCAGCTACGGCTACGACATCCGCTGCGCGCCGGAATTCAAGGTGTTCACCAATATCCACAGCACCGTGGTGGATCCGAAGAATTTCGACGAGAAGAGCTTCGTCGATTTCGAGGGCGACAGCTGCATCATCCCGCCCAACAGCTTCGCGCTGGCACGTACCGTCGAATATTTCCGCATCCCGCGCAACGTGCTCACCGTCTGCCTGGGCAAGAGCACCTACGCGCGCTGCGGCATCATCGTCAACGTCACGCCGTTCGAGCCCGAGTGGGAAGGCTATGTGACGCTGGAGTTCTCCAACACCACGCCGCTGCCCGCGCGCATCTACGCCGGCGAGGGCTGCGCCCAGGTGCTGTTCTTCGAAAGCGACAAGGACGACGTCTGCGAGGTCTCGTACAAGGACCGGGGCGGCAAATACCAGGGCCAGCATGGTGTGACGCTGCCCAAGGCCTGAGCCCCGAGCCGGGTAGCCTCCACCCGGCGTGCCCCGCGCCGCTGGCCCCGGGGCTTGCGCACCGTCCTACGCGGCGATGGCAGGGCGGCTGATGGCCCGCCCCCGCGGTGGCGCCGAGCATGGGTGCAAGCCTGCCAGGCTGTATGGCGGGCGCCGATGCCTGGGCTTGGGCAACGTGCGCTGGGTGCCAGAGTGGCACACGTCGCGTCAAGTGAGCACCTGTCCTGCGGTGCGATAGCCCTCCGGCCCGGCTTTACATGAGGGAGCCATCCATGTCCTCACTTGCCTTACCAAGCGCCTCCATTGCCTCTGTCACTGCGGGCATGGGGTTGGGAGATTGCGCCGCAGCCGCAAACGCCGCGGGCGTGAACGGCGCCTGTCCCCTGTCCGAAAGCCTTCCGACACGGCCCGTGGCCGAAGCGGCCTACTGGCCTTGCGAGCGCCTCAATGCCTTCATCCTGAAAATGGCCGCACACGGCCAGTGCGTGAATGCGGCCATGATGCTGGGGCATCGCCCCTATGCCCTGGAGCAGCTGGCGCGGGCGCGCGCACTGGGCGACCCCGATCTCGCCGGGCTGGCAGCACGGCTGCAGGCCTACTTCGACGCCACGCCTTCCGGCAGCGCACGTGCGTGAATGCGTGGTCTCTCCATATCGCCTCTGCGGGCGAATGCGTCCTTCGGTGTGTTGGTTTGCCCGAGATATGGGGCTTTGTACGCAGCGATCACACCAGCACCTGACGGGCAATGGCTTGACGACGCTGCGCCCCGCAACGCTGCGGGGCAGCCCAGCATTGCGGGGTGCACCGCACTTAAAGCATCCTTGTTTTAGGCGTGTCTGCTGGCTTTCTTACCGGGCCTTGGCGGTGCTTACGCGGTAGCAATCCGCCTTGCAGGACGGGGACGCCGCGCACCAGTGGAGGCGATCGACCTGTGATTGGCCCCTGACCGGCGACAGATTCCACCGGTCAATGCAACATTGATCGCTGAACGGCGAGTGTGTGAGAACCGAGCGCTTTGCGTGCCCTGCACAGGCGCATGAGCAGGGCCCCAACCCTCAGGCCTGCACGCACACGCGATTGCGCCCTTGGCCCTTGGCTTCGTAGAGCGCTTGGTCGCTGCGCCGCAACAAAGCCGGCCCGTTGTCGAGGGGGTTGCGCAGGGCAGACACCCCGGCGCTGACCGTGAAGCGGCCCACCACCGGGTCTTCTTGCGCTGCGATGGTTTGCACCAGCGTGCGGGCCGTGGCCTCGGCGCCGGCCAGGTCGGTGTCGGGCAGCAGGGCGACGAATTCCTCGCCGCCCAGGCGCGCCACCACGTCCGAATCGCGCAGCCGCTCGCGCAGCGTGCTTGCCAGCCGCTGCAACACCTGGTCGCCCACATCATGGCCATGGGTGTCGTTGATGTGCTTGAAATGGTCCACATCCAGCGCAACCATCGCCAGGGGGCGCCTGCCACGCCGGGCCAGCGCCAGCGCAAAGTCGAGCTGGGCACCGAAGCCGCGCCGGTTCAAGAGCCCCGTCAGCGGATCGCTGCGTGCCTGGGTGTCCAACTCGCGGTTGGCGGCCTCCAGTTCCTGAGTGCGCTGGCGCACTTTCTCTTCCATGGCCTCGTTGGCGGCCAGCAGGCGCCGCGTCATGCCGTTCAGCACCACGGACAGGCGGTGCACTTCGCGGCTGCTTGAGGCCAGCGGAATGGTCGCACCGGGCTGGCCGGCCTCGAGGTTGGCGGCGCCCCGCGCCAGCGCAAACAGGTCTTCGCTCAACCGCCCCGCTGCCAGCCAGGCCAGCGCGGAGGCCAGCAGTGTCGCCACCAGCCCCACGAGCAGGGTTTTCTGCACGGCCGAGTCGGCATCGGCGAAGGCAGTGCGCACGGGCATG
>NZ_ACQT01000309.1 GCF_000175235.1 Acidovorax delafieldii 2AN
GGCGCCCGAAACGGCGCCGGCCGTCCCCCCTTCGCCCACTGCCCGCCAGCCCGTCCGAAGCACCACCATCGGCTGCTGACCCGTCGCAGCCTGACGTGGTGGCGCCGCGGGCGCTGGACAGCGTCACGGTCTCCGGCGCCCGCGAAAGCGCTTCCACCCATTTGCCGCTGTCGGCCAGGGAAACACCCCAGTCGCTCAGCACCGTGGCCCGCGAGCAGATCGAGCGCCAGTCGCTCACCAGCGTCGATGCCGTGCTGCGCAATGTGACGGGCATTGCCGTGAGCTTTTACGACACCCAGCGGCCGCTGTATTTTTCGCGCGGCTTCCAGATCACGGATTTCCAGGTCGACGGCATCCCCACCTACAGCGGCTCCACCAACCAGGAGTACGACACGGCCCTGTACGAACGCGTGGAGGTGGTGCGCGGCGCCAACGGCATCCTGACCGGCGTGGGGGTGCCGTCTGCCACCATCAACATGGTGCGCAAGCGCCCGCAGCGGGAATTCGCCGCAACGGTGGCCGTGACGGCGGGCTCATGGGGCCTCTACCGGGGCGAGCTGGACATGAACGTGCCGCTCACCGCCGATGGCAGCGTGCGCAGCCGCCTGGTGCTTGCCCCGCAGATAAAGGAGAGCTTCCGCGACCGCTACGCCGAAGACAAGACGGCCGTGCTGGCCGCTGTAGAGGCCGACGTGGGTGGTTCCACCGTCGTTTCGCTGGGCTTTCAGCGCCAGTCCAACGAGCCGACCGCGCCCATCTGGGGCACCGTGCCCCACTTCGCCACCGACGGCAGCCGCATCGACCTGCCGGTGTCCACCAGCTTTTCGCCCGCCTGGACACGCTGGGAGCGCACCTCGTCCACCGCCTACGCGGCGGTGGAACACCAGATCAATGACGACTGGCACGCCAAGGCCAGCCTGGCCCGCACCGAAGGCGACACCTTCCGCCTGGTCACCTACGGCTATGGCGCCACCACGGCCAAGGCGCCCTTCATCGACCGCGCCACGGGCAGCGGCGCCACGCTGTATGCCGGGGTGGGTGGTGGCAGCGAAGCGCAGGACTCGCTGGACGCCTACGTCTCAGGCAAGTTCACGCTGGGCGGCCGCAAGCACGACCTGGTGGTGGGCTTGAGTTCATCGCGCACCGAATCGGTCACCGACGTGTACAACTCGCTGACCGCCTGGAGCTACACCATTCCCGATATCTACACCTGGGACGGCAACGCGCCCATGCCCGCCTACTCGCGCACCGGCGCCTGGCGCAACCAGACCACCCGCCAGGCGGGCGTCTATGCGTCGGCCCGCTGGCGCCTGACCGATCCGCTGTCGCTGCTGACGGGGCTGCGCGTCACCGACTGGCACCGCCAGACCGATGCCTACGGCACTACGGGCGCCTACACCGGCACCTCGGCCATCCAGGACGAAACCCGAAAAGTCACCCCCTACCTGGGCGTGGTGTACGACCTCAGCCCCACCGTGTCGGCCTATGCCAGCTACACGCGCATCTTCAACCCGCAAAACTACCGCGACAAGAACAACGTGCCGCTGTCGCCCGTGGTCGGCAGCAACGCCGAGGCAGGCATCAAGGCCGACCTGTTCGAGCGCCGCCTGCAGGCTTCACTGGCCGTGTTCAGAACGCTGCAGAACCACTATGGCGTGCGCGACAGCAGCCAGCCCAGCGGCAGCCTGCCCGATGGCAGCTCGGCCTATGTCGCCGTCGACGGAACGCGCTCGCAGGGCTTCGAGATCGACCTGTCGGGGCGCATCCAGCCGGGCTGGCGCGTGAACGCAGGCTTCACCAAGGCCCGGGTCACCCGCAATGCCTCCGACCTCATCTACGCCAACCTGCCCGAGTACCAGCTCAAGCTGGGCACCGACTACCAGTTCAGGGGCGCGCTCGCCCCGCTGTCGGTGGGCGGCGACCTGCAATGGCAAAGCAAGGTGGAGGGCTTCAACATCCCGCACCCCACGCTGGGCACGACCACGGTCACGCAGTCGCCCCTGGCGCTGCTGAACCTGCGCGCCACCTGGGCCTTCAGCCCCAAGCTCAGTGCCACCCTGGCCATCAACAACCTGACCAGCAAGAAGTACTGGGCCAACCTCGACTACCAGAACTACGGCGATCCGCGCAACGTGAGTCTGACCCTGCGCGCCGCTTTCTGAGCACCGCCTGGACGCCATGCGCCTTCGCTCGCTTTGCCGGCCGATCAGAAAAAAGGGGGCCGCACGCCGGTGGCCCTTGCGCGACAGCCCGCGGGGTGGCCCCGGCAGGCTCCGCGCGCTTTGCATGAGCGACTCACTCCGCCAATGCAGGACGGCGAGCGACCGGCCGTGACGGCACAATCAGCACCCTTTGCCAACCCCTTCCCAACCACGTGCCGACGATTCCTTTCTTTGACGCCATCATCATCGGGGCCGGTGCGGCCGGGCTGTTCTGCGCCGGCCAAGCGGGCCAGCGGGGCCTTAAGGTGCTGCTCATCGACCATGCCGAGCAGGTGGCCGAGAAGATCCGCATCTCGGGCGGCGGGCGCTGCAACTTCACCAACCAGGACATCGACCCGCGCGCACCCCACAAGCACTTCGTGGGGCAGAACCCGCAGTTCTGCCGCTCGGCACTGTCGCGCTACACGCCGCAGGACTTCATCGCCCTGGTGCGCAAGCATGGCATTGCGTTCCATGAAAAGCACAAGGGCCAGCTGTTTGCCGACCGCTCGGCCGAAGACATCATTGCCATGCTGCTGGCCGAGTGCACGGCGGGCGGCGTGACGCGCTGGCAGCCCTGCGGCGTCAGAAAAATAGCCTTTTCACCCTCTAGCGCAAGCGCCTCGGGCGGCGATAGCTATCAAATTGATACCGACCGGGGGCCGGTGCAGGCACGCTCGCTGGTGATTGCCACGGGGGGGCTGTCGATCCCCAAGATCGGCGCAACCGATTTCGGCTACCGCATCGCGCAGCAGTTCGCCGTGCCACTCGTCGAGCGCCGGCCAGGCCTCGTGCCGCTCACGTTCGACGGTGACGCGTGGGCGCCCTACGCCCAGCTGGCGGGCCTGGCGCTGCCGGTGGAGATCAGCACGGGGGCCAAAAAAGAGCGCATGTCCTTTCACGAAGACCTGCTGTTCACCCACCGGGGTTTGTCAGGCCCCGCCGTGCTGCAGATTTCAAGCTACTGGCAAGGCGGCGCCCCGCTGGCGATCAACCTGGCACCGGCGGTGGAACTGGGCGAGGCCCTGGCGCGGGCCAAGGCGCGCTCGAAGAAACTCGTCGCCAACGAACTGGCCATGCTCGTGCCTAGCCGCCTGGCCGATGCCTGGGTGGGCCAGAGCCCCGCCAACCCCGACTGGCAGCGCCCCATCAACGAGGCGTCCGACAAGGCCCTGGCGCGCCTGGCCGAAGGGCTGGCGCGCTGGGAACTCACGCCCACGGGGACCGAAGGCTACAAAAAGGCCGAGGTCACGCTGGGCGGCGTGGACACGCGCGCCCTGTCGCAACAGACCATGGAATGCAAGGCGCAGCCGGGCCTGTACTTCATCGGCGAGGTGGTGGACATCACCGGCTGGCTGGGCGGCTACAACTTCCAGTGGGCGTGGGCCAGCGCCCACGCGTGTGCACAGGCGCTGCCCGCGCAGTGAGCCGCCCGGCCGGCGCT
>NZ_ACQT01000308.1 GCF_000175235.1 Acidovorax delafieldii 2AN
CGCCACCGCGTCGCCTGGCCCGGCCGGCCTCGCTGGCGGCTTGGGCGGGGACGCTGGCGATGCAGCCGCGCGCATGGCTGCCAGAGAACCTGGAATCGCCTGCATCCAGGCGCGAAATCATCCTGACAACGGGACTGTCGGGCCTGCTGTGCAGCGCAGCGGTGCTGCGCATTGCCGGGCTGCAGGAAGGCGTGGCATTCTGGGCCGTCGTGCTTCTTTGCACGGTGTTGATCCTGCTGGCGATGCAGCTGCAACTGCAGGGCAGGCAGGTCCACCGGGGCTGGGAAGTCGATTTTCAGCAGGGCCGCCTGACCCCGGTGGGCCTCGTCCAACGGGAAGCGATCCGGATTGATCCTGCCGAACACAGTCTGGGCTGCTATCCGGCCACCACCCGAGAAACCGGCGTGTCTTTTTTGCTGGAGTTGCGGCATGTGCGCCGTGGTCCGGTGGCCGCGCTGACCGTGGTGCATCTCACGTCTCGCCAATTTCCACAGAACCTGCGCATTCTTGACCGCTGCGTGGACACGCTGGCAGAGCGCCTGCAGATCCGCCGCTCGGGCGCGCCGCTGCCGGTGGGCAACGCCCCGCACGCAGCGCATTGAACCTTCACAACCCCCTTCACACACCATGTCCGACATCCTGAACAAGATCGTTGCCGTCAAGCACGAAGAAGTCGCCGCCGCCCAGAAGCGGCTGCCGCTGGCCGCGATGCGCGCCGACGCCGAGAGCCGCGTGCTCACCCGCGACTTCGAGGGCGCGCTGCGCGCCAAGATCGCGCGGGGCCAGGCGGCCGTCATCGCCGAGATCAAGAAGGCCAGCCCGAGCAAGGGCGTGATCCGCGCCGACTTCATCCCCGCCGACATCGCACAGAGCTACGCCGAGGGCGACGGCACCGTGAGCGCTGCCTGCCTTTCGGTGTTGACCGACAAGCAGTTCTTCCAGGGCAGCGTGGATTACCTCAAGCAGGCGCGCGCCAGCTGCCAGTTGCCCGTGCTGCGTAAGGATTTCCTCATCGACCCCTACCAGGTGTACGAGGCCCGCGCCATGGGCGCCGACGCCATCCTGCTGATCGCCGCCTGCCTCGATGACGCGCAGATGGCGGACTTCGAAGCCATCGCGCGCGGCCTGGACATGGCCGTGCTGGTGGAGGTGCACGACCGCGCCGAGCTGGAGCGGGCGCTCAAGCTCAGGACCCCGCTGGTCGGCATCAACAACCGCAACCTGCGCACCTTCGAGGTCACGCTCGACACCACGCTGGGCATGCTCAAGGATGTGCCGCCCGACCGCCTGCTGGTCACCGAGTCGGGCGTTCTCAAGCCCGCGGACGTGAAGACCATGCGCGATGCCGGCGTGCACGCCTTCCTCGTCGGCGAGGCCTTCATGCGCGCCAAGGAGCCCGGCCTGGAACTGGCCAAGCTGTTTGCTTGACGTGAACACCCCCCCTGAGGCGCTGCGCGCCTTCCCCCCGCTCTCGCATCGCTGCGCGATGCGGGCAGGGGGGGATGCCACCAGCGCGGCGGGGCTGCCCTTGCGCGGTGGCCGCTGGTCTGGGCTGCGCCAGTCTCATGCATCGCGTACGCAGGGCGAGTGGGGAATCATCGAACTTCGAAATTGATAGCTATTCGCGCTTGATAGAAAAGCGCTGGAGGCCGTTTTGACCATGAATGATCCGCAAACCACCCTCACGCAGCTGCAGAGCGCCGATCCGGCCGACTGGCCCGTGGCGCCCGGCTGGCAGCCGCTGGTGCAGGACTTTTTTGCCGGCGCGGCCGGATGCAAGTTGCTGGGCTTTCTGCAGGCGCGGCTCAATGCCGGTGCCACCATCTTTCCGCCGCGCCCGCTGCGGGCGCTGGAACTCACGGCGCCCGAGGACGTGCGCGTGGTCATCTTGGGGCAGGACCCGTACCACGGCAGGGGCCAGGCCGAGGGGCTGGCCTTCTCGGTGGCACCAGGCGTGCCGCTGCCGCCCTCGCTGCGCAACATCTTCAAGGAGCTGCAGCGCGACCTGGGCACGCCGCCGCCGGCGTTTCCGCAGCCCGGCGGCAGCCTGGTGAAATGGGCGGCGAATGGCGTGCTGCTGCTCAATACCACGCTCACCGTCGAAGAAGGCCAGCCCGCCAGCCACGCCGGCAAGGGCTGGGAGGTGCTGACCGATGCCGTCATCCGCCACGTGGCCCAGGGGCAGCGCCCGGTGGTGTTCATGCTCTGGGGCTCGCATGCGCAGAGCAAGCGCGCCGTGATTCCGGGCGACCGGGGGCACCTGGTGCTCACGGCCAACCACCCCTCGCCGCTGTCGGCCCTGCGCCCGCCGGTGCCCTTCATCGGCTGCGGGCATTTCGGTCAGGCACGGGCGTTCCGGCAGGCCCACGAGGCGCCAATTGCTACTGATTAGATAGCTGTTGGCGCTTTTCCATCAAGCGCTTGAGATTGTTTATGCCATTTTCCGGCGTTCCAGCAGCATGGCGTCGCCATAGCTGAAGAACCGGTATTCCTGCGCGATGGCATGCCGGTACAGCGCCATCACGTGCTCGTAGCCCGCGAAGGCGCTCACCAGCATCATCAGCGTGCTCTTGGGCAGGTGGAAGTTGGTCAGCAGCACATCCACCACCTGGAAGGCAAAACCCGGCGTGATGAAGATGGCGGTGTCGCCGCTGGCCTGGCCCGAGCGTGCCCACGATTCGAGCGTGCGCACCGTCGTCGTGCCCACGGCCACCACGCGGCCGCCGCGCTGGCGGCAGCGCTCCAGGGCGGCCAGCGTGGCCAGGGGCACCTCGTACCACTCGCTGTGCATCTGGTGCTCGGCAAGGTTCTCGGTTTTCACGGGCTGGAAGGTGCCCGCGCCCACGTGCAGCGTGACGCTGGCGCGCTCGATGCCGCGCGCCGCCATCTCGGCCAGCACGCTCTCGTCGAAATGCAGCGCCGCCGTGGGCGCGGCCACGGCGCCGGGCGCGCGGGCGAACACCGTCTGGTAGCGCTGGCTGTCTTCGGCCGCGTCGGGGTCGTTGCCGGTGTGCTGCTGGCGCTCGATGTAGGGCGGCAGCGGCAGGTGGCCGTGGCGCTCCATCAGCTCCCAGGGCGATTCGCCCGCGGGCCCGTGCAGCGCGAAGCGGAACAGCGGGCCGTCTTCCGTGGGCCAGCGCGAGAGCAGCGTGGCGTCGAATCCGCCGGCGTGGCGGCCACCGGCCATGTGCACCGTGCTGCCGGGCAGGGGCTTCTTGCTGACCTTCATGTGGGCCACGACTTCGTTGCCCGTACCGCCTGCGGTGCCTGCCGCGTTTTCGCGGGCCTCGGCCGGCAATACGCGCTCGATCAGCAGCTCCAGCTTGCCGCCGCTGGCCTTCTCGCCAAAGATGCGCGCCTTGACCACGCGCGTGTCGTTGAACACCAGCAGGTCGCCCGCGCGCAGCAGGCCGGGCAGTTCACGGAAGATGCGGTCGGTGGGCGGAAGCTGGCGGCCGTCAAGCAGGCGCGACGCGCTGCGCTCGGAGGCGGGGTGCTGGGCGATGAGGGCCGGGGGCAGCGCGAAATCGAAGTCGCTGAGGGTGAAGGCGCGCGGTGCGCTGGCGGTCGTGTCGGTCATGGGCTTGAGGGCCGGACGGGCCCGTTCCAAGAAGAGAAAGGGGGCGATTCTCCCACGGCCGCGCTGTGCCATTCGG
>NZ_ACQT01000307.1 GCF_000175235.1 Acidovorax delafieldii 2AN
GCCGGCCGCCAACACGTTCTCATGCGGCGCCTGCGCGCCGCCAGGGTTGAGATATGGAAAGCTACCTTCTCGACTGGGCCAACCTGCTCTTGCGCTGGGTCCATGTCATCACCGCGATTGCCTGGGTCGGGTCGTCGTTCTATTTCGTCTTTCTCGACAGCAGCCTCACGCCGCCGGTCGATGAGGAACTCCGCAAGCAAGGGGTGAGCGGCGAGTTGTGGGCCGTGCACGGGGGGGGCTTCTACCACCCGGTCAAGTTCAACGTATCGCCGCCGCAGCTGCCCAGCCACCTGCACTGGTTCTTCTGGGAAAGCTACAGCACCTGGATCAGCGGGTTCTCGCTGTTCACGGTGTCGTATCTGTGGAGCGCCAGCACCTACCTGATCGACAAGTCGCGCATGGACTGGGCGCCGGCCGAGGCCATTGCCGTGGCGCTGGCGTTCCTGGTGGTGTTCTGGCTGCTGTACGACGGCATATGCCGCCTTTTCGGGCAGAAGAAGAACGGCGATGCCATCGTTGGCGCCCTGGTGCTGGTGCTGGTGTGCGTGGCGGCGTGGCTGGCCTGCCACTGGTTCGCCGGGCGCGCCGCTTTCTTGCTGGTCGGGGCCATGATGGCCACCGCCATGAGCGCCAACGTGTTCTTCTGGATCATCCCCGGCCAGCGCACGGTGGTGGCGCAGATCAAGGCGGGCCAGCCGGTGGACCCCATCCACGGAAAGCGCGGCAAGCAGCGCAGCGTGCACAACACATATTTCACGCTGCCCGTGCTGTTTGCCATGCTCAGCGGGCATTACAGCTTTACCTGGAGCCACCCGCAGAACTGGCTGGTGCTGATCCTGATGATGTTTGCCGGTGCGGCCATCCGCCAGTTCTTCGTGATGCGGCATGGCTACAAGCTGGGGCGCAACCGCCATCCGCTGCCCTACGCGCTGGTGGGCGTGGCGGTGATCGTGGGCGTTGCGGCGTGGCTGCGGCCCGCCGCCGTCATGGTCGATTCAGGTGCTACTGTTTCAATAGCTGGTAGCGCAAAAACAGCAAGCGCTACAGGCCAAAATGACTATGCATCCGTGCAGGCAGTGCTGGCGCAGCGCTGCTACCAGTGCCACGGCGAGCAGGTGCAGATGAAGAACCTGCGCCTGGATTCGGCCGCCAGCGTGCGCCAGCATGCCCAGGCGATCTACCAGCAGGCGGTGGTGCAAAAACTCATGCCCATGAACAACGCCACGCAGATCACCGAAGCCGAGCGCGCGCTGATCGGGCGCTGGTACGTGGCGGGGGCGGTCACGCCCTGACCATGTGGGCGTGCTTGACCGCGTGCGCCCCCCATGGACGGGGCTCGGGCCTGAACCCTTGCCAGGGCGGCGCTGAACCAGTCAGCGCGATGCGGCGGGCCCCGGAACGGGGTGGGCTGCATCGCGCAAGCCACAGTGATCGCCGCAGTTGTCCCGAGGATTGCAACGCCGCAGGCAGCCCCGCGCCAGGGATGCACCGTGCGCGAGGGGCTTGGTCAGCGTTGTCCTGGGTGAGAGGGGGCCGACCTTCGCAAGCCGAAGGCCTGCGGGTGAGCGGTGACCTTGGCTTTGGGCGTCAAGCCGGCGCTGGCTGGCGGGTCCCAGCGGGTCGTGTTGGCTCAGGCCGCCGCGTGCGGTGGATCGTGCGGGCGCAGGCCCAGGCCTGCCAGAAAAACGTCGAGTGAAGTGCGACCCACGTCCTGCAGGTCGAAGGCCGAGGGGTCGAGCAGCCAGTGCTGCACCAGCCCTTCGAGCAGCGCCTGCAAACCCAGGCTGACATGGGTCAGCGACACGGGCGGCGCCAGCTGGCGCAACGCGAAGGTTTTTTGAAGCGCCTGCAGGTTGCGACCCACCCATTCGCGGTGGCTGTGCTGGTGGCGCTCAAGCACGGCTCCCAGTTCGGCTGTGTATTCGACTTGGTGGGTGGCAATCTGCAACACGCGGCGCGTCTGCGCATCGGTGGCGATGATGCGCAGGCCCTCCAGCATGGCGCGGCGGATTTCGGCGACCGGGTTGGCGGCCTCGTCGAGACGCGTCTCGATCAGCGTCCGCTCCAGCGGCAGGGTCACGCGCTCCATCATGGCGTTGAACAGGTCTGCCTTGTCACGGAAATGCCAGTAGATGGCCCCCCGCGTGGTGCCCGCCGCCGTGGCAATGTCGTTGAGCGACGTGCGTGAAACGCCACGCGACTGAAACAATTGTTCCGCAGCATCCAGAAGGTTGTTGCGCGTGGTTTGTGCGTCTGCCTTGGTGCGCCGGGCCATGGGTACCTCTCGATGGTAGTTGTCCTTACTATACATACATTCGAGAATGTATGTATACTTTCCTACTGCACTTCGTTACCTGCTGCGGGTGTGGGCGTTGAACGCAACGCCACACTAAACTTGTCCACTTTGCGGATCCGCCGCGTCTTTCTCTCCAAGGAACACCATGTCTGCCTTGCGCTATGTCAAGACTGCCCCCGTTGTTGCCTCTGCCATTCCCTTTGCGCGACAGCGCCTGGGCATCGCAGCCGGTGGCCTGTCCGTTGTATTGCTGTTGGCGGCCTGTGGCAAGTCCGAGGCGCCGGCTGCAGCGGGGGGTGGTGGCGGCATGCCGCCGCCGGAAGTGGGGGTGGTGGTTGCCACGCCGGGCGACGTCGGTCTTGTGACCGAACTGCCGGGGCGCCTCGAAGCCTCGCGCGTGGCGCAGGTGCGGGCCCGCGCCGCCGGCATTCTGCAAAAGCGCCTGTTCCGTGAAGGCAGCGATGTCAAGGCGGGGCAGCCCCTGTTCACCATCGATGCCGCACCTTACGCAGCGGCCCTGCAGAGCGCCGAGGCCACGCTGGCCCGGGCCCAGGCGAACCTGACCCAGGCCGCCGCACTGGCCGAGCGCTACAAGCCCCTGCTGGCCGCTAACGCGGTGAGCCAGCAGGAATACGCCAACGCCGTGGCGGCACACAAGCAGGCCGAGGCCGATGTGGCCGCCGGCAAGGCGGCGGTGCAGACCGGCCGCATCAATCTCAACTACGCCAGCGTGACCGCGCCCATTTCGGGCCGCATTGGCCGGGCGCTCGTGACCGAGGGGGCCTTGGTGGGGCAGGGCGAGGCCACGCAACTGGCGGTGATCCAGCAGATCGATCCGGTATATGTGAACTTCACCCAGTCCGCCGGCGAGGTCATGGCGTTGCGCCGTGCCATGGCCGATGGCCAGCTCCAGCGTGCGGCGGGCACCGATGCCGCCAGTGTGCGCGTGGTGCTGGAGGACGGCAGCGAATACGCCCGCTCCGGCAAGCTGCTGTTTTCCGACCTGACGGTGGATGCCAGCACGGGCCAGATCACGCTGCGCGCCGAGGTGCCCAATCCCAAGGGCGAACTGCTGCCAGGCCTGTACGTGCGTGTGCGCCTGGAGCAGGCGCAGGTGTCCAACGCCATCACGCTACCCCAGCAGGCGGTCACGCGCACCCAGCAGGGCGACAAGATCACGGTGGTGGGCGCCGACGGCAAGCTCAGCCAGCGCACGGTGAAGGTGGGCGCGGCGCGCAACAACCAGTGGGTGGTGCTGGAAGGCCTCAAGGCCGGCGAGCAGGTGATGGTCGACGGCTTCCAGAAACTGCAGATGATGCCGCCCGGCACGCCCGTGAAGGCCGTGCCGTGGCAGGCCCCGGGCAGCGCC
>NZ_ACQT01000306.1 GCF_000175235.1 Acidovorax delafieldii 2AN
CCGCCGCCGGCGAGACCCTGCTGGGCCAGCGGGTCTTCATCGCGCAGCGCCCAGCCGCCAGCGCAGATGCCGCCGGAGGCACCCGGGCGCTGGCCGCAGCCACCGGGCAGGTCGCGCAGGAGCTGGCGCAATGGCTGGAGCAAATGGGCCGGTGAACGGCGCTGCAGGCCGTCCGCAGCCCCGCGGGCGAGCCGCGGGTGGGAGCGGGTCCACAGCGCAGAGGTTGCAAGGGCGCGGCAGCAGGCTGCAGGGTCGTGCTGTGGCATGCGCCGAGTGGTGAGTTTGGCGTGGCTGCTGCGGCGACGCCTCCCGCGCTCCTGAAACCGCGCGCGGGCCAGAACCCTTCTGACGCGATAGCGATCACGCGGCATACGTGGGCACGGTCCACGGTGGGAAGGGGCTCTGCCGCCCACGTTGCGCTGCAGGGAGGGAGCCTTGGCGGGCACGGCATACGCCAGCTGAGCCACACCACGCTGGCGGAGCTGGTGAAGCTGGTGGACTGTAGATGGCGCCGTGCTCACCATCCGCCGCCGGCATGCCTCGCCAGCAGCCCCTCAGCCCATGAAGCCCAGGTCGACGGGATAGTCGGGCCGCCCGGCCGCCGCGCCAAAGTGGCCCAGATTGGGCAGGATGCCCGCCATTTCACCCGGCCCCACACCAAACCACCGCGCCAGCGTGGCCGCATACTGGTCCACCGACGTGGTCGGCAGCAACCGGCCCTGGCCCACGTGCCATTGGTCTTCGGGGGCGGCGGTGTTGGCCACGCTGACGGGCGGCGCCGTGCCATAGAACGCCTGGCCTTTCACGGCACCGCCCACCACCAGATGGTGGCCGCCCCAGCCATGGTCTGAGCCATCGCCGTTGGAAGTGAGCGTGCGCCCGAAGTCCGAGGCCGTGAACGCCGTCACCTTGTCGGCCAGCCCAAGTTCCACCGTGGCGTTGTAGAACGCGGTCATGGCTTCGCTCAGCCGCTGCATCAGCACAGGTTGCTGGGCAATCAGGTTGTCGTGCAGGTCGAAGCCGCCCAGGGACACCATGAACACCTGGCGTTTGGCGCCCAGCGCCTGGCGCGCGCCGATCAGGCGGGCCACCATCTTGAGCTGATCGGCCAGCGGATTGCCCGCAGGAAAGGCGGTGGCCAGCGACACGCCTGCGAGCCCGCTGGTGACGGACGATTCGGCCGCAATGGCGCGGCGCGTGACGCGGGTGTATTCGTCTTCGAGCGTGTGGTTGCTGGGTTGCTGGATCAGCGTGGTCAGGGCGCTGCGTACGGCGCTTTGTCCATAAACATTGTTCTTCACACCGTTGATGGCGATGGCGCCGCCCGTGCTCACCTGGTACTGCAGGGCCGCATCGCCCGACAGGTACACGGCGTTGCCGGTGACCGAAATGCAGGTGAACAGCGAGTTGCCGTTGGACGACAGCGCAAGGTCGCCGAGGTTGCCGCCCCAGCCCACGGTAGATCCCTCGGGTGATGACGACTGCCAGACCGACTGCTGGTCGTTGTGCGAGAACAGCTTGGGCGGCACCGGGTAGGCCTTGCGATCGGCACTGCTGTACTGGGCGCGGGTGAGTGGCACCACCAGTGGGCCCACGTTCAGCTGCACGGCGGCCTTGCCCCCGTTGAAGAGCTGGGCCAGCCCGCCCATGGCAGGGTGCAGCGCGTACTGCCGGTTGTCGGGCAGGGCCTGCGTGGGGTTCAGCAACGTGGGTGTGAGCGCGGCCTTGGCCAGCGCAATGCCACCTGCCGTCTGGCCGGCGCCGCCGCCGCGAATGGCGCTGTAGCGGTTGTAGCTGGCGTCGTCGTAGGTCACCACGGTGTTGGCGTAGTCGTTGCCGCCATAGAGGAAGACGCAGACCAGGGCCTTGTAATCCGTGGCGGTGAATGCCGCGGCCTCGCCCATGGCGGCAAGGTTCAGGGCCAGGGGCAGGGCCGTGCCTGCCATTCCCAGTTGGGCCGAGCGGCGCAGAAAAGCCCTGCGGCTGTGGAGTTCCGGCGTGAGCAGGTGCATGGCGGGCGCTATTTCTGGATGAGGTATTCGGCCGAAGCCATCACCAGCAGCACGGCTGCGGCGATGCGGTCCAGCTTGGCGTTGTCGCTGCTGGCGGCGGTGACGGGGGTGCTTTTGAGCGCATCCGTGATCAGCTTGACCGTGGCGGTGGACAGTTGCCCTGCGCACATCAGCAGATTGATGTGCGCCACCAGCGCGTCGGCATCGGGCGCGAGGGCGCGCTCGGCGGTGTAGGTGGCCTTGATGTCGTAGCCGTTGGCCGCAGTGCTGCCATTGTTCGGAAGATCGGGCGCGTTCACATAGATGCCGTTGCGGATGACGCCCTGCATGTAGTTCAGGTAGCCGCCCACGCTGCTTTCGTTGACCAGCTGGAACTCGGGCGCCGCCGCACCAGCGGCGGCAAGTGCGGTGGAAGGCGGCACATAGCCGGGGCGAAAGAAATTGAACACCGACGGCGAGCGCAGCGGGCTCTGGCCCAGCCGCGACCCGGCGGCGCTGAGGTCGCCGATCTTCCAGCTGCCCTGGGCCGAGTTGAGCGCGAACGTCCGCCCCCATTGCACAAAGCGCAGCATGGGCTCGCGCAGCTTGCCGAAACCTGGCTGGCTCAGGCCCGTGGGAGAACGCGCCTCGCTGTCGAGCAGCACTGCCTTCACCACGGCGCGCAGGTCGCCCCGCACGCCCTGGCCGTTGTTGTTGAATGCGGCCGCCACCCGCGCCACGTAGGCCCCCGATGGATTGCTGGTCACCAGGCGCTGAATGAGCTGGCGGCCGATGAAGGGCCCGACGTTGGGGTGGTTGAAGATGGTGTCGAGCGCCGTTTTCAGCGCGGCTGCGCCCGGCGTTCCGGCACCAATGGTCACGCTCAGAAAGGTGGCGGCCATGGTCGAGTGCAGCGAGGCGTTGAGCGCCATGGGCAGCCGCGTGAACGTGGTGTTGGGCACGACGCGTGAGGTTCCGGGCACGGTGGTGGGCGCGTTCTGGGACTGGTCGTAGTCGTAGCCGGTGAAAACGCGCGCCAGGTTGGTGACGTCGCCCTGCGTGTAGCTGTCGATGGGGGTGCCCGAGGCATCGCGCTGGGGCGTGCCGTCGGGGTTCAGGTTCACCAGCCCGATGGACATGAGCTGCAGAATTTCGCGCGCGAAGTTTTCGTCGGGCTGTCGGCCGGTGCGCGCGTTTTCCTTCTGGTTGCCGCGCGTGTTGAGGTAATAGCCCATGGCGGGGTTCAGCGTCACGTCTTCGAGCAGGGTGCGGAAGTTGCCGAATGCGTTGGCCGCGAGCTGGTCCCAGTAATGGGCCATGGCATGGCTGCGCCAGCTCAGGTCGAGCCCCGACAGCGAGACGACGAAGATCTCTGACAGCGCCAGCGCCACCCGCTTGCGCACGCCGTCGCCGGCCGTCATCAGCTGGTGCCAGACCATGCAGTCGGCTGGATAGCTGTTGTCGTAGTAGTTGGTGGCGGCGTCCACCTGGGCGTAGCCCCTCTGGTTGAGCCAGTCCCAGCCCCGCGGGCCCGGCGGGGTATCCAACTGCTGGTCCAGCCAGGTTTCATAGCTGGTCGCGCGCACGGCCGCGATGTCCGAAGGGGTGGCCGACAGCTGCGCCTGAAGCAGGAAGCGGGCCGCCTCGCGGTCGGTGCCCGCAGAAGGGTACGCCGCACCCTGCGCGGGAGCGCC
>NZ_ACQT01000305.1 GCF_000175235.1 Acidovorax delafieldii 2AN
GGCGCAGATTGCCGCCGCCGGCCTGGTGATGCTGCTGCCCTTGGCCCTGTTGGCGGCCGGGCTCACGCATTCACGCGGCTATCTGGTCGATGCCCCGCAGCAGTACCAAGAGCTGCTGAACTACATGGCGCGCACGGTGCTTGAGCTGCGCCTGAAGCTGCCCGCCGACATGGCGGCCCACCTGCCCGAGGGCGCGGCCGAGATCCAGCGCATCATCGCCAGCTACCTGGGTGCGAAGGCCGGAGCCCTGGCCATGGCCGGGCGTGCCTGGCTGGGTGGCCTGCTGTTTGCCTACATTGGCCTGCTCATCGGCGCGCTGGCGGCAGTGCGCAGCCCGGCCCATGCACGCGGCCCGCTGGCACAACAGCTGCGCGAACGCATCGTGCTGTTTGGCGAGGCTTTCGGACAAATCGTGGCGGCGCAGTTCTGGATTGCCGCCTTCAACACCCTGCTGACGGCGCTGTTCCTGCTGTTCGTGCTGCCGCTGTGGGGGCTGGCCCTGCCCTACACGCCTGTGCTGATCACGCTCACGTTCGTGGCCGGCCTCGTGCCCATCGTGGGCAATCTGCTGTGCAATGCGGTGATCACCCTCGTGGGATTGTCGGTGGCCCCCCTCGCGGCAGCAGCGTGCCTGGGGTTCCTGGTGCTGATCCATAAGGCCGAATACGTGATCAACGCCAAGGTGGTGGGCCAGCGCACGCAGATCGGTGTGTGGGAACTGCTCAGCGTCATGTTCGTGGCCGAGGCGGTCTTCGGCCCCGCCGGGCTGGTGGCCGCGCCGCTGTTCTACGCGTACCTCAAGAAGGAGTTGATGGCGGCACGGTTGGTCTAGGGTTTGTTCCCACTATTTTGGCCATGGGAAGACACGCCAGCCGAGCCGATCCTGGCGCGCGACGACACCAGGGCCTGTGTCTCGGCGAGGAACTCCACAACGGGTGGCGCAGCCTTCCCTTGCGTCACGCCCCCAAGAGAGGGCCGTTCGCTGCCTTGCCAACCCCTCGCTGGCGCCACACCCCAGCTGCGTTTGGCGCCTTGCGCCAGGCCCTTTGGGATCGCAACCTTCTTGGTAAAAACAGTGCGCGCAGCCCCTGCCCGCCAGGTGGACGCAACGCCATGCGCAAGGGCGCACGTTCGAGCCCGCAACCCGCTGCACCGGGTGAGCGCCCCCGCTGGCGAGAACGCGCGGGCTGCCGATCGGCACGCTGGGGCGCCCGTGCCAGCCAGGCTTATCTAGCACGCCGGACACCCCACATGCTTGCCCTGACGCCCCAAAACCCTCAAACCCCTGGGTATCTCCCTTGCCGTGTTTCAAGGCTTGAAAAGTAGAATCCAGATGTAATTTTTTCACACCCGTCACACCAGTGACACGGAATGGCGGGCATCTGCTTTCTCTTTCTTTCTGCCCGGGGCACCGCATGACCATCGCAAAAAAACTGGCACTTCTGGTGCTGTGCGCGCTTTTCGGCATGGTGGTCATGACGGCCTGGTTCCTGGTGTCCGAGCGCAAGCTGATCCTTGAGGAACGCCAGACGGGCGTGCGCCAGGTGGTCGAGGTGGCCCACGGCATTGCGGTGCATTTCCATGCGCTCAGCAGCAAGGGCGCCATGACCGATGAAGAGGCGCGCCAGCGCGCAGCCGCGGCCATCCAGGCCCTGCGTTACAGCGGCAGCGAATACATCTGGATCAACGACATGCATCCGCGCATGGTGATGCACCCCATCAAGCCTGAAATGAACGGGCAGGACCTCACGGCCAACAAGGACGCCAACGGCCAGCCCCTGTTTGTGGACTTCGTGCGCACCGTGAGAGCGCAGGGCGCCGGCTTCGTGCCTTACATGTGGCCCAAGGCAGGCAGCGACACACCGGTCGAGAAAACCTCGTACGTGAAGGGCTTCGAGCCCTGGGGCTGGGTGATCGGCTCGGGCGTGTACATCGACACCGTCAACGCCACCATCTGGCAGCGCGCCCTGGGCTTTGGCGCCGTGGCGCTGGTGCTGGCGGTGGCCCTGCTGGTGCTGGGCACGCTGGTTGCGCGCAACCTGCTGCGGCAACTGGGGGGCGAGCCCGACTACGCACGCAGCATTGCGCGCAGCATCGCACAGGGCGACCTGGCGGTGGCAGTGGCCACGCGGCCTGGCGACCGGTCGAGCCTGATGCTCGACATCCAGGCGATGCGCGACAGCCTGCACCGCATCGTGCAGCGGGTGCGCAACGGCACCGAGCACATCGCCAGCGCATCGCAGCAGATCGCCGCGGGCAACCACGACCTCTCCTCCCGCACAGAATCGCAGGCCAGCGCGCTCGAGCAGACGGCGGCCTCGATGGAACAGATGACATCCAACGTGCGCCAGAACGCCGACAACGCGCACCAGGCCAGCGTGCTGGCGCAATCGGCGTCCGACGTGGCGCGCCGGGGCGGCAGCGTGGTGGAAAAGGTGGTGCAGACCATGGGGTCGATCGAAGCCTCGTCGCGCAAGGTGGCCGACATCACGGGCGTGATCGAGGGCATCGCTTTCCAGACCAACATCCTGGCGCTGAATGCCGCCGTGGAAGCCGCCCGTGCCGGTGAACAAGGGCGCGGCTTCGCGGTGGTGGCCACCGAAGTGCGCAGCCTGGCGCAGCGCTCGTCCGAGGCCGCCAAGGAAATCAAGGCCCTGATCGGCAACTCGGCCAGCGAAGTGAAGGCCGGCACCGAGCTGGCCCAGGAAGCCGGCACCACGATGCAGGCCGTGGTGGACAGCGTGCTGCGCGTGTCCACCATGATCGAGGAAATCAGCCAGGCCAGCCGCGAGCAGACCGCGGGCATCGAGCAGATCAACCAGGCCGTGGCGCACATGGACCAGGGCACGCAGCAAAATGCCGCGTTGGTCGAACAGGCCGCTGCCGCCGCCGCGTCGCTGCAGCAACAGGCCCAGGAACTGTCCCACGTGGTGGCCACTTTCCACCTCGACGCCGCGCGCAGCGCCCAGCCATTTGCCGCAGAACCACGGCAACTGGCCTGAACGGGGATAACCCGGGCTGAATGGGGCTGAAGCGGCGCCGCGGACGACCGCGCAGACGAGCGAACCCCACGGGGACAGCCCTGCCAGCGCGCCTTGCACCCACGGGCCGCTATGCCCGGGACAGGAAAAGCCTTGGATGGGCCAGCTGCCCACACGCGCATGGACTGCCGGCAAAGGACATGCGTTCCGTGCGCCCGCGCGTTGCGCCGCCAGCCATCGCTCTCCTATCGCCCGCCACCCACCCGGATCGCGGGGCCCGCAGGCGTATCACGGCCAGCCCACCGGCCGCACCAGCGCTATTCATTTCGAAGCATTTCGCGCCCGCTGCGCAAGCGCCAGCGGCCCAAATGGCTTAACTTCGGGCTGCCCGCCCACGGTGGAGGAATCCCTTCACGGCAGGTAGGCCCATGGGCGGCGCAACGCAGTGCGGCGGGCATTGCCTCTGTTGCCTGTTGCCGCCGCCAAACGCTCTGGATACAGGAGCGTTTAGCGCCCACTGCACAAGCGCCAGCGGCCCCTCAAGCCTGAACTCTGCCGAACTGCCGCGCGGCAAACGCCCACACCAGGGCCGACGCGTCGGGGCCGGCCGGGTCGCTGTGGGGCATGCCGCGTGCGCCGCCGCTCCAGGCATGCCCCAGCCCCGAGATTTCGCGCAGGACCACCTGCGTACGGCCGCGCACCCGGTATTCGGTCACCCGCGCCGCATGGCGCCGT
>NZ_ACQT01000304.1 GCF_000175235.1 Acidovorax delafieldii 2AN
CACGCCGGTGATGGGCGCCGGGCGGTCGCTGCCGCCGCAGGCGGCGAGGCTGGCAGTGGCCAGTGCGCCGAGTGCGCAGAGGCGCGAGAGCGGTTGGCCGCAAGCGGGCCGGGGCGGGAGGGATTCCTCGGGATTTGAACGGTGCAAAAAGTCCGACGCCTCGCGGGGCGTCGGACGGAAAGAAAGCCGCGTGCAGGGGGCCCCGCGTGCGGCTGTGGTGGCTCGTCAGGGCAGTGCCACGCCGGTCTTGCCGATAACCTTCTGGTGCGAGTAGTCGGCCGCCTTGGGCCGGGCGATGGTGCCCTGGGCGATCACGTAATCAACGAAGCTTTGGGTGTAGAGCAGGTAGGTGTTGACGTAGCGGCCGGCCGCGTAGATGGGGCCCAGCGCGGCGTAGCCGTCCTTGCCCGAAGCGACGAAGTCGTTGGTCACCAGCACATAGGTCTTGGCTGGGTCGATGGCGCTCCAGGCCCCGGTGGCCTTGCTGCGCACCTGCACGTTGCTGAAGCGCTGGCCCTTGGTGCGGCTCATGTCCAGGTCCCAGCGCAGGCCGGCGGCGTAGGGGTGCGAGCCGTCGGACTGGGCGTTGTCGAGGTGGTTGGCCACTCCGTCTTCCAGCGCCGCGATCATTTCCGAGCCCTTCACGTCCAGCTCCACCAGCACGTTGGTGAACGGCAGCAGCGTGAACGCGGTGTTCATGCTGAGCTGGCCGGCGGCCACCGGCACGCGCACGCCGCCGGCATTCTGCAGGGCAAAGTCGGCGCGCTTGCTGGCGCGCAGGAAGGCCTCGGCCACCACCTGGGCGGCGTCGCTGCCGCGCGCCTGCGTGTTGGCCGTTTCGCAGCCGGCCACGCCCGCGCTGCGGTTGGTGGTTTCGCCGGGCTTGCGCACCAGGCACAGGGCCTCGGTGGCGGTGCCGATGGTCTTGGCCTTCTCGGCCGAAACCTGGCTGGTGTAGACCGACAGCGTCTGCGCGGCGGCGGCGTCGGGCGCGGTCACCTTCACGGCGGCCGATGTGGCGAGCTTGCCCACCAGTGCCTGCCGGTCGGCCTCGGCCAGGGTCTGCCAGGCGCCGGCGCCATCCTTGCGCTTGAAGCTGTCGCCGATCACCAGGCGGGCCTGCCCACCGCATTGGGCCACGCTGCCCCGGTCATCGAATTTCACGTTCATCAGGCCGTAGGCCTTGGCGTATTCCCAGGCCTGGCCGATGCACACGGTCTCGCCCGACTTGTTCTTCACCACGGTGGGGTAGGCGCCCGAGCTGGCCAGGCCCTGGGCCTTGAAGTCGCCCAGCAGGGTGTGCGAGTCGCCGCCGATGATCACGTCCACATCGGTGAGCTGTGCTGCGATCTGCTTGTCGCTTTCGTAGCCCAGGTGCGACATCAGCACGATGTGGCGCACGCCCTTGGCCTTGAGCGCATCGATGGCCTTCTGGGCCGACGCCGCTTCGTCCAGGAACTGCGTGGTGGCCAGGGGGCGCGAGGAGTTCACGGTCTTGGTGGCAATGGTCACGCCCACGATGCCCACCTCCACGCCGTCGATCTTCTTGATCGTGTAGGGCTGCAGGTAGGCGGCCGCGCCGGCGGGGGCCAGGGGCGTGCCGGCCTGAGGCACGATGTTGGCCGACAGCGTGGGGGTCTTGCAGTTGCCGCCGTTGGCCGGGTCGGCCAGCGCGTCGAGGAAGCCCTTGAAAACGCCGTCGCCGTCGTCGAACTCGTGGTTGCCGGGGATGAAGGCATCGAAGCAGATGCTGTTCATCATCTGCGCGTCGGCCTTGCCCTTGAAGAAGGTGTAGTACAGCGAGCCGGTGAGGGCGTCGCCCGCGTGCAGCTTGAGCAGGTTGGGCGTGCCGGCGAGCGACTTGAACACCGCCGTCTGGCGCGCGAAGCCGCCCAGCTCCACCTGTGTGGCCACGCCATCCAGGGTGAGTTCGGTGGCGGCAAACGCATCGAGCTGCGAATGGTGGTCATTGATGTGCGCGATGTTCAGCTCCAGGGGCTTGAAGCTGGGGGCATCGTCGCTGCCGCCGCAGGCCGCAAGGCCCAGCGACAGTGTGGCCACCAGGGCCAGGGCGAGCGAGCGGCGGGGCGCGAAAGCGGGAGCGCGGAAATGCATGGAAGAAGGCCCTCGGTAATGTGACGACTTGAAACAGCAAGGGCGCAGTGTTTTGCCGCCCTGTGACGTGCGTGTGACGCCCTGCCCTGTGCCGGCCCCCGTACGCGTGGGGCGGCGCCTTTCACGCCGTCCTTTGTGCTGCGTCATGTCATCGACGCGTCACGGGCAGTGGTTACCTTAGGGCCACTGTTCATTTGCACGAATGTCTGCTGCCATGCCGAGCCTCTCTCTTCCGCCCCTGAATGTGACCATTGCCGCTGTGCTCACCGTGACCGCCAGCGCCTGGGGCCTGCCTGCCGCCGTGCAGGCCGCCTGACCGGGCGCGACCTGCGCGGCCGGGCACCGTGGGTGCCCCTTTGCACGACAATCCGGCGCTTGCCTTCCCGCCTGCAGCCGCCGTGATGAACTCCCCCGCTTTACTCCCGTCCCAGGTCCGCCTGCGCGCACTCGCGCAATCCGACCTGGGCTATCTTCTGGCCGTGCAGCGCGCCTGCTACGGCCCCCGCTTCGTCGAGAGTGCCGAGGTGTTTGCGCGCCGTCTGGCCAGCCCGGCCAATTGCTCGCTGGTGCTGGAGCAAGGCGGCCGCGTCTGCGCCTATTTGGCCGCCTACCGTTCCGTGTTGGGCAAGGTCACGCCGTTGCACGGCGATTTCGAGGCCGTGGCGCCGGTGGACACGCTGTACCTGCACGACATGGCGGTATTGCCCCGCTGCGCGGGCCAGGGCATGGCGCAGGCGTT
Organism: Acidovorax delafieldii 2AN; assembly: GCF_000175235.1. GTDB lineage: Bacteria > Pseudomonadota > Gammaproteobacteria > Burkholderiales > Burkholderiaceae_C > Acidovorax > Acidovorax delafieldii_B. The sequence continues at coordinate 2,855 of NZ_ACQT01000304.1, forward strand.
GTTGCAATCGGTGTGGGGCGCGGCGGCGGCGCAGGGGCTGCGGCATTCGGCCCTGGTATCGGTGCAGGACTCGCAAGCTTTCTGGACGCGCCAGGGCTACGCACCGCACGCGATCGGCGATGCGGTGCAGCGCGAGCGCCTGGCCAGCTATGGCGATGGCGCGGCCTACATGGCGCGGGCCCTGCCGTAGGCCGCCTTCCGCCACTGCCGCGCACGGCACTTCGGCTGCCCGCGTGGCCTGCAAACTGCCCTGCCGCCCGGCCGGGCATCATGACGGCAGGTGTCACGGTGCATGGTCATAATGCGCGCCATGCCAAACCGCTGGAAACCCAACGTCACCGTGGCCGCCATCATCGAGCGTGAGGGCCGCTTCCTGCTGGTGGAAGAAGACACGGCAGACGGCCTGCGTCTGAACAATCCCGCCGGCCATCTGGACCCCGGGGAATCGCCCATCGATGCCTGCACGCGCGAGGTGCTGGAGGAAACGGCGCACGATTTCGTGCCCGCCGCCCTGGTGGGCGTGTACCTCAACCGTTTCACGCGCACCCGCACGGGCGACGACATCACCTACCTGCGCTTTGCCTTTGCCGGTGCGCTGGGCACGCACCACGACTGGCGCGCGCTCGACGAAGGCATCGTGCGCACCGTGTGGATGACGCTGGACGAGCTGCGCGCCAGCGCAGACCGCCACCGCAGCCCGCTGGTGCTGCAGTGCATCGAAGACTACCTGGGAGGCCGGCGCTTTCCGCTGGCGCTGATCCACACCGACGCCAGCGTGCTGCAGGGCGCTGCGGCCCTCTGATCGGAACTGAGGGCCGGGGCCGGCCCTCGGCAGCGGGGCTGCCGCCCTCGCCGCGCGAAAAGGCCCGGGTCCGGCAGTC
>NZ_ACQT01000303.1 GCF_000175235.1 Acidovorax delafieldii 2AN
CTGGCGGCCGGCGTTGCGCTGCCGCGCCTGCACGCTGCGGCATGCGTGCCTATAGTGCCGGTTGGATTCGCACGGCGGGGCCCGCGGCCCCGCCGTTTCTTCTGCTTTCCCCCTTCGTCATCAGGAGCCTTGCATGAGCTACCCCTCGACCCGTCTTTTCATTGCCGGTGAATGGCAGGATGCCGCCGACGGCAAGACGCTTGCCGTGTTCAACCCCGCCACGGGCAAAGAGATCGGCCGTGTGGCCCATGCCGGCCGTGCCGATCTGGACCGCGCGCTGCGGGCCGCCCAAAGCGGCTTTGAGGCGTGGCGCGGCATTGCGGCGGCAGAGCGCGCCAAGACCATGCGCCGGGCCGCCGCGCTGATGCGCGAGCGCGCCGAGGCCATTGCCGCCATCATGGTGCAAGAGCAGGGCAAGCCCCTGGCCGAAGCCCGGGTAGAGACGCTGGCTTCGGCCGACATCATCGAATGGTTTGCCGATGAATCGCTGCGCGTGTATGGCCGCATCGTGCCCTCGCGCAACCTGGCGGCGCACCAGATGGTGCTGAAGGACCCGGTAGGCCCGGTGGCGGCGTTCACGCCGTGGAACTTTCCCATCAACCAGGTGGTGCGCAAGGTGGCCGCCGCCCTGGCAGCGGGCTGCTCCATCCTCGTCAAGGCGGCGGAAGAAACACCGGCCAGCCCTGCCGAGCTGATCCGTGCCTTTGCCGATGCGGGCGTGCCCGCCGGCACCGTGGGGCTGGTGTACGGCAACCCGGCGGAAATCTCGAACTACCTGATTCCGCACCCGGTCATCCGCAAGGTCACCTTCACCGGCTCCACCCCCGTGGGCAAGCAGCTGGCCGCATTGGCGGGCCAGCACATGAAGCGCGTGACGATGGAGCTGGGCGGCCACGCCCCGGTCATCGTGGCCGAAGATGCCGACCTGGATCTGGCCATCCGCATCTCCAGTGGCGCCAAGTTCCGCAACGCCGGCCAGGTGTGCATCTCACCCACCCGCTACCTGGTGCACGAAAGCATCCGCGCCGACTTCGTGGCCGCCTTTGCCAGGTACGCCCAGGGCCTGAACGTGGGCGACGGCCTGGTGGCCGGCACGCAGATGGGCCCGCTGGCCAACCCGCGCCGCATCACGGCCATGACGGGCCTGCTGGCCGACGCCGTGCAGCGAGGCGCCAAGGTGCTGGCGGGCGGCGAGCGTATCGGCACCGAAGGCAATTTCTTCCAGCCCACGGTGCTCGATGACGTTCCGCTGTCGGCCCGCATCCTCAACGAGGAGCCCTTCGGCCCCGTGGCCGCCGTGCGGGGCTTCGAGAACATCGAGGACGCCATTGCCGAAGCCAACCGCCTGCCGTTTGGCCTGGCCGGCTACGCCTTCACCCGTTCGCTCAAGAACGCCCACCTGCTGGCCCAGCGGCTGGAAGTGGGCATGCTGTGGATCAACCAGGCCGCGGCCCCGGCGGCCGAACTGCCGTTTGGCGGTATCAATGATTCGGGCTATGGCTCGGAGGGCGGGCCAGAGGCGGTGGAGGCGCACCTGAATACGCGCCTGGTGTCGATCATGAACGTGTGATCGGGTGGGGCGGCCTGCTGCCGGCGCCACAGGCCCGGACGGCGTGGCGCGGCCCCACCTGCGGTGCGCTCTTGCGCACGGAAAGGAAGCCCGATGAACAAACGCAATTTCGTCGTCACCGCCGGACTGGCCGGCGTGTTTTCTGCCACCAGCGGCATTGCCGCGCCCCGCACGGTGCGCCAGGCGACCCTGCTGACGGTGAGCGGCGCCATTGACAAGCCGAACCGGGGCCCGCTCGATGCCGTGCGGGACCAGATGATGGGCAAGCATGGCGTGCAGTTCAGCAAGGCCCATGCGCTGGATGCTGCCGCGCTGCAGCGCCTGCCCTCGGTGTCGATCCGGCCCACGCTCGAATACGACGCCCAGCGGCATACGCTGGAAGGCCCGCTGCTGGCGTCCGTGCTCGATGCGGCGGGCGTGGCGCAAGGCCGCGCCATCACGCTGGGGCTGCGTGCCGTCGATGGCTACAACGCAGTGCTCAGCCTGGCCGACGCCCTCGCGTACCGCATGATCATCGCCACCCACATGGACGGGCAGCCGCTGGGGCTGGGCGGGCTGGGGCCGCAGTGGGCCGTCTACGACGCAGATGCGCTGCCGACCTTCAAGGACAAGCCCCTGAAGGAACGCTTCGCCGTGTGCCCCTGGGGGCTGTACCACATCGACGTGCAGAACGCCTGAGCCGTTGTCTTGACGGCGCGGCGCGGGGCTGAGGGCGGTTTGGTGGTGTCCGGCGTTGGGCGTCGGTGCAGCGGACCGTCGCGCTCTAACGCCCGGCGCCGTTGTCCGCTGGGGAGAGTGGCTCACGCCGAGGGACTGGCGGCTCGCAACCCTCGGTGTCTGCGGGGCGCCGGTCGCATGCTCGCAACCCCCGGTAACCTGGCAACCCCGGGATCCCGGCGATGCCAGTGGCCGCGCAGCAGTCGCTAGAGCCAGAGCCAAGCGGGCAGGGTGTGCCGCACGGGCTATCTGAGCGCCAGCGCATCAGTGCATTCAAATGCAGATGGCCGATGGCATCAAGGCCGGGGCTGCCCCGCCGTGGCGGCCGCTGAACACCGCCTGCCGGCCTCACGAATACCGGGGGGCGCTGCCTTGCGCCTTACCGCTCACGCCCAGGCAGCGCCTGCCGTACGTCCGCCCGCGCGGTTTGCTATCAAAAAAAAGCTGCTTCGGCCCACCAGGCAAGCGCATGAGCCCTTTTTTGCTTTAAACCGGCGGGCGGGTACGGCTGCGCGGCGCCCGGGCGCCGGCCCCGGTGCGCTGTACGGGTCACTGTGCCGCGGTCGGCGGCAGCGTGGGCGAGGCCATGCCTTCGGCTTGGACGAAGGTCAGCGTGGTGACGTAGCTGGCTTCGCCGTATTTCTCGCCCTGGACAACGCCCTCGGTCTTGTCGGCGTGCTTCACTTCGGCCACGTATTGGCCTTTCCAGGGCAGGGCGAAGGTCACGGTGCCATCGTCGGCCGTGGTGGCCTCGCGCGTCCAGCCCGAGGGGGCTGCAAGCTGCACCTTCGCCTTGCCCAGCGGCGCCCCTTTGAACACCGCCTTGAACTGGCCCGGCGTGCCCGTGGGCACGAGGTCAAGCGGCGCCGTGGGCGCAATGGGCCGCGCCAGGCTGGCCACCCAGCGGGCCGAGGGCTGCCAGTACATGGCGGGCAGGTTGCGCTTGCTGCGGTCGATCAGCGGATAGGTAGCGGCGGCGAACAGCGTGTCGGGCGCGCCGGCCACGGTGTAGGCAAAGGCGTCCTTGCCGAGCTGGCCTTCCACGCGCTGGGCGGTGGCGCCGGTGCGCTGCTCCAGCGCGGGCACGCCTTTGAACTGGTCGAGCCTGCCGGGTGAGGTTTCGCGCAGGTTGTCGTTGAACTCGCCAAAGTGCAGGCGGGCCTGGCCCGCGGTGTTTTCGAGCCAGACCTGGTGGGCCTGGGCCGTGGTGGTGGCGCAGACAAGCAGGGCAGACAGCAGGGGTGCGCGCAGGTGCAGGGACGATGTCATGGACGGTTTCCTTGTGGAGTTGGCGGATAAAAAGGGCGAGCAAGGCCGATTCCCCGCCGAAGCCGGAAACCGATGCTCACAAGTTGATAGCTGTCTGCGCTTTATGGATAAGCGCTGGTGGCTGGTTTGTTGCAGGGATTGCGCGGGGCGCCCCTGCGGGGGACCAGCGGCAGCCCCGGCCAGCAGGCCGGAGCGCCGTTGCCCATCCGTGGCCGGGCACCAAGGG
>NZ_ACQT01000302.1 GCF_000175235.1 Acidovorax delafieldii 2AN
GGTGGTCCGTGTTGGCCGCAGCCGGGCAGGCTGCGGGCGATTGTGGATCGTTTTGATTGGTAGCGCTTGTAGGACAAGCGCTGATAGCTATCAAAATAAAAGCGATCGGTGCGCGAATGGAGCGGAGGGCCATGGCGTTGCGGGGCTGCGGTGCGCTTCAGGCCGTGGGCGCGGCGCTGTCGGCCAGGGCTTTCTTGGCGGCGAACTCGGCGCGCAGGGCCTTGAGCTTCTCGCGCGGGTCTTCGCGGGCGGTGGTCTTGTCCAGGCCCATCTCGGCGATGAAGCGGCTGGGCTGCGCGGCCACCATCTCGCGGCCCTTCTTGCGCTTCTTGGTCCAGCTCACGGCCAGGGTGCGCTGGGCGCGGGTGATGCCCACGTACATCAGGCGGCGTTCTTCCTGCAGGCGCTGCAGCGTGTCGTCGGTCACCTTCTGCTGGCGGCCCTCGTCATCGTCGAGCTTGAAGGGCAGCATGCCTTCGGTCACGCCCACCAGCACCACATGGGGCCATTCCAGCCCCTTGCTGGCATGCAGGGTCGAGAGCGTGACCATGTCCTGCTCTTTCTCGCGCTCGCTGATGGTGGACAGCAGCGCGATGGTCTGCGACACCTCCAGCAGGCTCTTGGTCTCGCGGGCCACCACGGCGCCGGCCGTGTCGTCGATCTGGCCGCCCGCGCGCTGGGCCATCCAGTCGCAGAACTCCATCACGTTGCTCCAGCGGGCGGCGGCCACCTTTTCGCTGTCCTCGCCGTCGTACAGGTGCTGCTCGTAGCCGATTTCCTTGAGCCAGTCGGCCAGGAAGGCGCGCGCATCCTCGGCGCCGTGCGTGTGGCGGGCGCGGTGCTCCAGGTCGTTGATGTAGCGGCCGAACTCGTGCAGGCCATCGAGCGCGCGCTTGGGAACCGCCGCGGGCAGCATGCCGTTGAACAGCGCGCCGAACATGCTCTGCTTGTGCTGGGTGGCAAAGGCGCCCAGCGCCGCGAGCGTGGTGTGGCCGATGCCGCGCTTGGGGTTGCCGATGGCGCGCAGGAACGCAGGGTCGTCGTCGTTGTTGATCCACAGCCGGAACCAGGCGCACAGGTCCTTGATTTCGGCGCGGTCGAAAAAGCTCGTGCCGCCCGACACCTTGTACGGAATGTTGGCGCGGCGCAGGGCTTTCTCGAACGGCTTGGCCTGGTGGTTGGCGCGGTACAGGATGGCAAAGCTCTTCCAGTCGGGCGGCGGGTTGCTGGCCGCGCGCAGGCTCTGGATGCGCGCCACGGCGCGCTCGGCCTCGTGCTCTTCGGTGTCGGCATCGACCACGCGCACCGGTTCGCCCTCGCCTAGCTCACTGAACAGCGTCTTGGGAAACAGCTTGGGGTTGGGTCCGATCACGTTGTTGGCCGCGCGCAGGATGGCGCTGGTGGAGCGGTAGTTCTGCTCGAGCTTGATGACCTTGAGCTGGGGAAAGTCCTGGGGCAGCTTCTTGAGGTTGTCGAGCGTGGCGCCGCGCCAGCCATAGATGGACTGGTCGTCGTCGCCCACGGCGGTGAAATGGCCGCGTTCACCCACCAGCAGCTTGAGCAGTTCGTACTGCGTGGCGTTGGTGTCCTGGTATTCATCGACCAGCACATGGCCCAGCAGCGCCTGCCATTTGGCGCGCACCTCGGGGTGGTCGCGCAGCAGGCGCAGCGGCATGCTGATGAGGTCGTCGAAATCCACGCTCTGGTAGGCCGCCAGTCGCTCTTCGTAGCGCGCCATCACCACGGCGATGCTGCGCTCGTTGTCGTCCGCCGCCTGGGCCAGCGCCTGTTCGGAGCTGAGGCCCATGTTCTTCCATTTGCTGATGGTCCACTGCCACTGGCGCGCGGTGGCCAGGTCGGTGGTGCCGCCCGCGGCATCCTTCAGGATGCCGGCCACGTCGTCGGCGTCCATGATGCTGAACTGGGGCTTGAGGCCCAGCACGGCGCCGTCCTCACGCACCATGCGCACGCCCAGGGCGTGGAAGGTGCAGACCAGTACGTCCTTGGCGCGGCGCCCGATCAGGCCCTTGGCGCGCTCGCGCATCTCGGCGGCTGCCTTGTTGGTGAAGGTGATGGCGGCGATGCGCCGCGGCTCCAGCCCCTGCTCGATCATGTGCGCGATCTTGTGCGTGATCACCCGTGTCTTGCCCGATCCGGCGCCTGCCAGCACCAGGCAGGCGCCCTGGGTGTAGTGGACAGCCTGAAGCTGGGCGAGGTTGAGACCGGCGGACATGGGGAAATGGGGGAAGCAGGCGGGGGAGGGCGGGAGGAAGGCGGAGGCAGGCAAGGCCCATTGGGGGGCGCCGAGCGCGCAATGATACCGGTCGCCCCGGCAGTCCGCCGGTGCGCGCCGGCCCTGACAGGGGGCTGACGCCGCGTTGCGCCGCAGACCCGCAGCGGGAAACTCCCTCTGGACGATTCGCGCTAACACTTTGATACTCCTGGGAATTTCCATCACTCTGGTCAGCGCTTGCGCTGCCTCGTCCGGCCCCATGTCTTCCCTTCCCCGCATCCTTCCCGCCCTGTGCAACGCCCGTCCATGGCTCGGTGCCATGGCCACAGCCCTGCTGCTGGGCGCTGCCACTGTGCCGGCGCAGGCGCAACTGGGCAGCACCACGCCCGTGCGCATCGGGGTGGTGGGGCCGTTCACCGGCCCTTCGGCCGACTTCGGTGTGCCCATGCTCAACGGCATCAAGCTGGCGGTGGATGAGATCAACGCCGTGGGCGGCTATCTGGGGCGCCCGCTCGAGTTGGTCGTGAAAGACGACACTGCCGATCCCGACCAGGGGCGCAAGGTGGCGCAAGAGCTGCTGCACGAGAAGGTGGTCGCGGCCATCGGGTTTTGCAACACGGGGGTGGCGCTCAAGGCCATGGACCTGTTCCAGGACGGCAAGACGCCCCTGATCGTGCCCTGCGCCACGGGCACGGCCATCACCGCCAAGTACCCCGCGCCCGAGAGCTACATCTTTCGCGTGACGGGCCGCGACGCACTGCAGGCGCCCTTCATGGTCGAGGAGATCGTCAAGCGCGGCTGGGACAAGGTGGCCGTGTTTGCCGACACCACTGGCTACGGCGAAGGGGGCTACAACGACGTGGTGGCCGCCTTGGCCGCCAAGAACCTCAAGCCTGTGCACGTGTCGCGCTTCGCGCTGGGCGTGAAAGACCTCTCGGCCGAGCTGGCAGCCGCGCGCAGCGACGGCGCCAACGTCATCTACAGCTACACCGTGGGGCAGGAAAATGCCGTCATCGCCAATGGCAAGAAGGCCCTGGGCTGGAAGGTGCCGCAGGTGGGCCCCTGGACGCTGTCGTTCCCCTTCTTCCTCGATGGCGCCAAGGATGCCGCCGAGGGGGCGCTGATGGTGCAGACCTTCATTGCCGAGCCCAGCAACGAGCGCCGGGCGTCGTTCCTGTCGGGCTACACGCGCAAATACCAGCGCAAGGTGGCCGTGCCCATGGCCGCCGCCAATGCCTACGACGCCACCTATTTGCTGATGTATTCGTTCCTGGGCATCCGCGACGGCAACCTCTCGGGCAAGGCCATCAAGGAATCGCTCGAAGGCCACATGAAGACCTACTACGGCGTGGTCACCACCTACGAAAAGCCGTTCAGCGCGCAGGACAAGGACGCCATCACCCGCAACATGCTCGTCATCGGCATGGTGAAGAACGGCGCGATCACCTTTGCCTACCCCGAGGACGCCAAGCGCAACCTCATCATCCACCGCAAGCAGTAATCGCCGGGCGCAGCAACGGGGCGGCCAGGCGCGGGGGCGGGCGCTTTCCATGCGGTGCCGTGGCGG
>NZ_ACQT01000301.1 GCF_000175235.1 Acidovorax delafieldii 2AN
CGGCTTCGTCGGCGCGGATGTCGAGCAGCCGGTCGAAGCCCAGGCCCGCGGTGATCAGCCCCGTCTGGCCCGATGCGCCCAGGCGCGTGAGCCAGCCGGCGGCGGCCCAGAATTCGTCGGGCGTCACGTCGAGCTCGTCGATGGCCTTGAACAGGTCGGTGACGATGCGCTCGGTGAGCTGGCGCACGCGGGCATTGCCTGGCGCGATCTTGCGGGTGTTCACCAGCGCGAGCAGCTGGGCCTGGTTGAGTTCTGCCATGGGATGTCTCCTCTTGGAATGGATGGGGGGGGAAGGCTTGGCCGGGGCTCAGTCGAGCTTGATGCCGCGCTCGGTGATGAGCTTGGTCCAGCGCTCGGATTCGCGCGCCAGGTGCTTGGCCAGCTCATCGGGGGAGGAGCCCACGGGCTCGGCACCGATCGATTCAAAGCGCTTGACCACCTCGGGGTCCTTCATCGCGGCCAGCAGGGCGGCATTGAGCTTGGCCACGATGGGCTTGGGCGTGGCGGCCGGCATGAACACGGCAAACCACGGCGACACTTCGTAGCCCGGCACGCCTGCCTCGGCCAGTGTGGGCACGTCGGGCAGGGTGCTGGAGCGCTTGGCCGTGGTCACCCCCAGCGCGCGCAGCTTGCCCGACTGGATGTGGGGGCGGGCCGAGGTGATGCTGTCGAACATGTAGTTGATCTGGCCGCCCAGCAGGTCGGACACGGCCGGGCCGCTGCCCTTGTAGGGGATGTGCAGCATCTCCACGTTGGCCAGCGATGTGAACACCTCGCCGGCCAGGTGGATGGAGGTGCCGTTGCCGGCCGAGGCATAGGTGAGCTTGCCGGGCGCCTTGCGCGCGGCGGCGATCACGTCTTTGACATTCTTCACATCGGGCTGGGTGGCGTTGGTCACCAGCACGTTCGGCACCACGGCCAGCAGGCTCACGGGCGCGAAGTCCTTGATGGGGTCGTAGCTGAGCTTGCCGTACAGCGGCTTGTTCGTCGCCATGCCGATCGAGGTGATCATCATGGTGTAGCCGTCCCCCGGCTGCTTGGCCACATAGTCTGCGCCGATGTTGCCACCCGCGCCCGGCTTGTTCTCGATGACGAAGGGCTGGCCCAGCGTCCTGGCGGCTTTTTCGCCCAGCGTGCGCGCAATGGCGTCCATCGCGCCACCGGGCGGGAAGGGAACAATCCAGCGGATCGGCTTGTTGGGCCAGTCGGTGGGGGCGGGCTGGGCGTGCGCGGCCAGGCCCAGGCCGGCCAGGGCCAGCAGGGCCAGGAGGTGGCGTTTGGTGTGCATGGTGGTTGTCTCGGGGGTCTTGTGCCAGGGAACGGGGCGGCCTCAGATGGCCGAGGGGTGCTGCGCCAGGGGGGTGACGGAGATCTTCATGAAGGGGAACAGGGGCAGCCCCTGCAGCAGCTGGTGCAGCTCGTCGTTGGATGCCACATCAAAGATGCTGTAGTTGGCGTACTCGCCCACCACGCGCCAGATGCTCTTCCAGCGGCCGTCGCGCTGCAGGTCTTGCGAATAGGCCTTTTCACGGGCCTTGATCTCGTTGGCTTGCTCCACGGGCAAGTCGCGCGGAATGTTCACATCCATACGAACCAGAAACAGCATCGGTTTTCTCCTTAAACGGGGGTGGTTGTGTGTGCGGCCATGTCCACATGCACGGCGGTGAGGCCTTGGCGGGCGCGGTCGAAGCGCTCGAGCTGGGCCAGCGAAATTTCGACGCCAAAGCCTGGGCCGTCGGGCAGCTGCAGGGCGTAGTCCACGATGGGCATCTGCTTTTCAACGATGTCGTCCACCAGCAATTGGGGGCCGAAAAGCTCGCAGCCATGGTGCTGGCCGCCCAGGGTGGAAAACACATGGGCCGATGCGGCGCTGCCCAGCGACGTCTCCAGCATGGTGCCGCCGTACCAGCCGATGTCGGCGGCCTCGGCCACGGCCGCCACCTTGCGGGTGCGGATCAGGCCGCCGTGCTTGGCCACCTTGAGCGAGAACACATGGCTGGCTTTTTCGCGCGCCAGCATCATGGCGTCTTGTGGCGTGCACACGGTTTCGTCGGCCATGATGAGCGCGCCATCGAGCGTGGCCGTGAGGCTCTTGAGCGCCTCCACATTCCACTGCGCCACGGGCTGCTCGATCAGCGTCACGCCGGCCTCCACCAGCTGCGGCAGGTAGCGGCGTGCGGTGTTGCCGTCCCACGCCTGGTTCACGTCCACCGTGAGCGTGGCCTTGCCCTGCAGGCCGCGCGCGATCTGCGACACATGGGCCACGTCGTCCTGCGGCGCGCGGGCGCCGATCTTCATCTTGAAGATGTGGTGGCGCTTTTGCTCGAGCCGCAGATGCGCCTCTTGCAGGTCGCGCTCCACGTCGCCACTGGCCAGCGTCCAGGCCAGTGGCAGGCTCTGGTGCACCTTGCCGCCCAGCAGTTGCCATGCAGGCAGCTCGAGCGTGCGGGCCACGGCGTCGATCAGCGCCATCTCCACAGCGCTCTTGGCGAACGCATTGCCCTTGCAGGCCTTGTCCATGCGCGCCAGGGCGCCTTCGAAGCCGCTGGCCTCCTGGCCGACGAGGGCGGGGGCCAGGTAGTGTTCGATGGCGTGCAGGATGCTTTCGGGCGACTCTTCGTTCCACGACGGGCCGCCAATGGTGGCAGCCTCGCCGAAGCCCGTGGCGCCGTTCGTGAGCCAGACCTGAACGATGACGGGGCTCTGGCGGCTGATGGAGCCAAACGAGAGCTTGTGCGGGCGGATCGTGGGAATGTCCAGAATCCGCGCCTGCATGCGTTCGATGGTGAAGCGGCTGTGCATCGCTGGGGTACCTTTTCTTGTCGGCCGGTCGGGGTGGTGGCCCTCTTTTCGGGGCCGGGGTAAGTAAGGTTAGATTTAATCCGTATGACGTTCCAATGATTTATTTGCGACCTATCATTCGATCGCATCGAACGAAAAACGGAAGGGCTTTTCGATGGAAATCCGCCAGCTTCGCTACTTTCTCGACATCGCCCAGACCGAGCACCTCACGCAGTCGGCGCAGAACCTATTTGTCACGCAGTCCACGCTCTCGCACGGCCTGCGGCAGCTTGAGCAAGAGTTGGACATCCAGCTCTTCGAACGCCTCGGGCGGGGCCTGCGGCTGTCGCAGGCGGGCGCGGCTTTTCGGGTGCATGCCGCCCGCGCCCTGCAGGAGATCGAGGCCGGGCGCATGGCGCTGGCCGACATGACGGGGCTGCAGGCGGGCACCCTCACGGTGGGCGTCATACCCACCTTCTTGCACACCCTGGTGCCCGCCACGGTGGCGGCCTTCAGCATGGCCTACCCCAAGGTGAACATCGTGGTGCGCGACCTGCGTGCCGGTCCCATCGAGGAGCAACTGGTCGAGGGCTTGCTGGACGTGGGCATCGCCTTTCACCCCACGCAGCGCGAGGAGATCGAGACCGAGCCCTTGTTCGAGGAGCGCATGCAACTGGTGGTGAACCGCGCCCATCCGCTTGCGCGCCGGCGCAGCCTGGCCCTCAAGGGTCTGGCCGAGGTGCCCCTGGCCATGCTGCCGCGTGCGTTCACCACCCGCCGCCTGATTGACGACAGCCTGCGCGAGGCCGGCGTGCTGCCCCGCGTGCGGGTCGAAATGGAATCGGTGGAAGGCCTGATCGATGTGTGCCGCTGGGGCGAACTCGCATGCATCGTGCCCGAACGGGCCGCGCGCCAGGCGCCCGACATGCAGGCCATCCAGCTCCATTCGCCGCAGATGGTGCGTCACGCCGGCATCCTGTGGCGCCGCGGTGCCTCGCGAAGCCGCGCCGCCGTGGAGTT
>NZ_ACQT01000300.1 GCF_000175235.1 Acidovorax delafieldii 2AN
CTGCAGCCGCGTGGGTGCGTGGTCCTGCGGCGTGAACGCGCGCATGGCGCCGGCCGAGATCGACGCCTTCGCCGCCAAGGCCGACGCGCGCGTGGTGTTCTTCACGGCTGCGGCGTCGCGCAGCGCGGCCGCGCATGCCGAGCGCTTCGCGGCGGTGGAATCGGCGCTGCCGGGCATGCAGCACAGCGCCTTGCGTCCGGACGCGCAACCCGAAGCAGTCCCGCTGCGCGACACGGTGGCAGCGCTGATCTTCACCTCCGGCACCACGGGGCAACCCAAGGGCGTGATGCTCACGCACGAGGCGCTGATCCATTTCGCGCGCGTGTCGGGCGCCTCGCGCGCGCTGGGCCCGCAGGACCGCAGCTACGCCTTCGTGCCCATGACCCATATTTTCGGTCTGGGCACGGTGCTGATCAGCTCGCTGCTGGCCGGCGCGCAGCTCGTCATGCGCCCGCAGTTCGACCCGGATGACCTGCTGGATGCGCTGGCCCACCATGGTGTGTCGCAGCTGCAGGGGCCGCCCGCGCTGTTCTCGCGCCTGCTGGCACACCTGCAGGAACGCGGCATCCAGCGGCCCGAGGCGCCAGCGCTGCGCTACCTCTACACCGGGGCGGGTCCGCTGGACCTGGCGCTGAAAAAGCGCGTGGAGGCCGCCTTTGGCCAGGCACTGCACCACGGCTATGGCCTGTCGGAATACGCAGGCTCGGTGCACCTCACGCGTCTGGGCGAGCAGCGCCCCGACACCAGTGCCGGCTACGCGGTGGCCGAGGCCGAGGTGCGCGTGACCGATCCGGCCACCGGCCAGCCGCTTCCGCTGGGCGAGCGCGGCGAGCTGTGGATCCGTGGCCGGGGGCTGATGCCCGGCTACTTCCGCGACCCGGCGGCCACGGCTGCGGTGATGCGCGAAGGCGGCTGGTACGCCAGCGGCGACCTGGGCGAGATGCATGCCGACGGCGCGCTGTTCGTGGTGGGGCGCCTGAAGGAGATGATCATCCGCTCGGGCTTCAACGTCTATCCGGCCGAGGTGGAGACGGCACTCAACACCCACCCCAGCGTGCAGCGCTCGGCCGTGGTGGGCCGCCCCGTGGAAGACGGCAACGAAGACATCGTGGCCTTCGTCGAACTGCGCCCCGGCGCCACACTGGATACCGACGCCATGCAGGCGCACCTGCGCGAACTGCTCGCACCCTACAAGCGCCCGTCGCACATCGTGGCGCTGGCCGAGCTGCCTACCAATACCAACGGCAAGGTGCTCAAGCGCACTTTGAAAGACCAGGCCCTGACCCTGACCGCCTGAACTACAGGAGACACACCATGCAAACCTCCCCATCCCGCCGCAGCTTCATCGCCTGCAGCCTGCTTGCCGCCACCCATCCGCTGGCGGCGCTCGCGGCCGATCCCTGGCCCAGCCGGCCGGTGCGCTTCATCGTGCCGTTTCCGCCCGGCGGCCCGGTGGACACCACGGCCCGCGTGTTCAGCCACAAGCTCTCCGAGATCTGGAGGACGCCCACCGTGATCGACAACCGCGCCGGCGCGGGCGGCGTGGTGGGCGCCACGGCCGCCGCTAAGGAGGCGCCCGACGGCTACGGCCTGTTCGTCGGCGCCATCCACCATTCGGTCAACCCGGCGCTGATGGGCAAGCTGCCCTACGACATCGAGAAAGACTTCGCGCCCATCAGCTTCGCGGCCATGTTCCCGGTGTTCATCGTGGCGCACCCCTCGGTGCCTGCCAACTCCATCCAGGAACTGATCGCGCTGGCCAAGAGGGGCACGCCGCTGGCCTACGGCTCGTCGGGCAACGGCGGCGGCACGCACCTGGCGGGCGAACTGTTCAACATGGAGGCGGGCACCAAGCTGCAGCACATCCCCTACAAGGGCAGTGCCCCGGCCATGAACGACCTGCTGGGCGGCCAGGTGCAGCTCATGTTCAGCGACGCGCCCACGGCACTGCAGCACATCAAGAGCGGCCGCGTGAAGGTGCTGGGCGTGGCCAGCCGCCAGCGCTCGGCCATGCTGCCCGACGTGCCCACGGGCGTGGAATCCGGCCTGCCGGGCTACGAGGCGTATTCGTGGGCCGCGCTGTTCGCGCCCGCCAAGACGCCGCAAGCCGTGCTGGACAAGATCAATGCCGACTTCAACACCGCCACGAAGGACCCCGCCGTGCGACAGCGCCTGCTGGACGCCGGCGCCGAGGCCGACCCCGGCACGCAGGAGCAGATGCGCCAGCGCCTGCGCAGCGAACTGGACAAGTGGGCCAAGGTCATCAAGACGGCCGGAATCACGCCGGGCTGATGCCACGGCGAAGACGCCCTTTCAGATTGTCGAATTGAAGTGATGCGGTGGCCGGGGCATGCTGTGCTCCGTACTGCCAAGCCTTCCCCCCAAAACATGCACCTGACCGCACAGACCCATTACCAGGCCGAGCTCGATGCCGGCCGCTTTTGCCTGCAGCACTGCCCGCAGTGCCAGCACCATGTGTTCACGCCGCGCGAGCTGTGCCCGCACTGCGGCGCCAGCCCTCTGCGCTGGGTGCGCGCCAGCGGCCTGGGCACCGTGTATTCGACCACCACCATTGCGCGCAAGGCGGACGCGGGGGGCAACTACAACGTGGCGCTGATCGACCTGGACGAAGGCGTGCGCATGATGAGCCGCGTGGAGGGCCTGGCGCCCGAAGCCGTGCGCATCGGCCAGCGCGTGCAGGCCCATGTGGCGCAGAAGGACGGGCGTGGTCTGGTGCTGTTCCAGCCCGCAGCGCAAGGGGGTGCCGCATGAGCCGCGTTCCGCAATCCCACCTGGACGCAACCGCCGTGAACCGCCCCCTGCGCGGGCGCGCGGCCATCGTTGGCGCCGCCACCTATGGCTGCGGTGAGGCGCCCGGCATGGACGACATGACGCTGCTGGTGCGTGCCGCGCACGCGGCCGTGGCCGATGCGGGCCTGACCATGCAGGACATCGACGGCCTGGCCACCTGCAGCGTGAACGCCAGCATGTGGACCATGCCCGTGATCGAACACCTGGGCATCAACCCGACCTACGTGGACGGCACGATGATCGGCGGCTCGAGCTTCATTGCCCACCTGCTGCCCGCCATGCGCGCGCTGGAGGCGGGCCAATGCAAGGCCGTGCTGGTGTGCTACGGCAGTGCGCAGCGGTCCGCCACCTTCGGCCGCAAGGAAAGCGTGGCCGCGCGCCGTTTCCTGGACCCACAGCCCTACGAGCATCCCTACGAGCCCGTGCTGCCCGTGTCCGCCTATGCGCTGGCCGCTGCACGCCACATGCACGAGTTCGGCACCACGCGCGAACAACTGGCCGAGGTGGCCGTGGCCGCCCGCGCCTGGGCGCAGCAGAACCCCGAAGCCTTCATGCGCGACCCGCTCACCATTGAGGACGTGCTCGCGGCCCGGCCCATCGCCAGCCCGCTCACGGTGCGCGACTGCTGCTTGGTGACAGATGGCGGCGGCGCCCTCGTGCTCACCCGCGCCGATCGCGCGCGCGACCTGCCCAACCCGCCCGTCTATGTGCTGGGCAATGCCACGGCGATCTGGAACCGCCAGATCTCCTGCATGCCCGACCTGACCACGACGGCGGCCGCCCAGTCGGGCGCCCAGGCCTTCGCGATGGCGGGGCTTCGCGCGGCCGACATGGACATGGCTCAGCTCTACGACGCCTTCACCATCAACACACTGCTGTTCCTGGAAGACCTGGGCTTTTGCGCCAAGGGCGAGGGCGGCGCCTTCGTGCAGGGCGGCGGCATCGCGCCCGGCGGGCGCCTGGCCGTGAACACCAATGGCGGCGGCCTGTCGTGCGTGCCACCCGGGCATGTACGGCATC
>NZ_ACQT01000299.1 GCF_000175235.1 Acidovorax delafieldii 2AN
AGGGCCGGCAGTGCCGGAGCCTGCCCGCGCTGCACGATGCGCCGGAAGGCCGGGTCGTCGGCCAGTTCCCAGTGCACGGTGGGCGGCGTGGCGAAAGGCTTGTCGGCCGCGGGCAGCAGCCTGGTCCAGAGCACCACGCCGTCCGGGGTGGGGTCGCCGCTGGCCACGCCCAGCGCAAAGGGGTCGTGCTGCAGCGGGCTACTGCTCCAGGCCCAGCGGGGCAGGGTGCCGGCCGCGGCTGTCAGACTGGCGTATTGCAGGAAGGCACGGCGTTGCAGGGGTGTCATGGCAGCGGGTGGTGGGTGTGGGGACGAGGGTCAGGCGGCCATGACGCGGTTCTTGCCCGAGCGCTTGGCCAGGTACATGCTTTTGTCGGCGCGCTGGATGGCCTCGGTGCTGGTTTCGCTTTCGCCCAGCTGCGCCACACCGGCGCTGAAGGTGATCAGCACCTTTTCCTTGCCCTGCAGGAAGAACCGGGTGGTCAGCTCGCGCTGCAGCCGTGTCATGGCCGCGACGCCATGGGCGACGGGGGTGTCGGGCAGGATGAGCACGAACTCTTCGCCGCCATAACGGGCCAGCAGGTCTTGCGGGCGCATGACTTCGCGCGTGACCTGGGCCAGGTGCACCAGCGCCGCATCGCCAGCGGTGTGGCCCAGCCGGTCGTTGATGGTCTTGAAATTGTCGATGTCGAGCAAGGCCAGGCACAGCGGGGCGCCCCTGCGGCGCGCACGGGCGATTTCGCGCTCCATGGCCTCGTCCAGCCCCTTGCGGTTGAGCGAGCCGGTCAGGGGGTCGTGGCGCGCCTGGGCGCTGGCGCGGTCGAGTTCCTGCTGAAGCTGCGCAATTTCGGCGCGCTTGAGCTCGGTGCGCTCGCGCAGCTCGTGAAGCTCGTCGTGGGCCACGCGGCTGTCCAGGGCCATCGAGCGGGTGGCCTGCATCACTTCCTGCAGGACGGGGGCAATTTCCTCGATGGTGCTGGCCTTGCCGATCAGGTCGGCGCAGCGCTCCATGGTGCCCTGGTAGGTGGTGCTGGAGTCGGTGATGCGCGCCAGGCGCTCGATGAAGGTGGACAGCATGTCCTTCATCTGCTCCTGGGCCTCCTGGGTGCGGGCGTGGGCTTCGGTCTGCTTGAAGATCACGTCCTTCAGGCGCCGCTGCACATCGTCCAGGCGCCGCAGCGTGAGCGGCGGCGTGGACGCGGCCATCAACGCTTCCACCTGGCCGTGGAGCCAGCGGTCGTCCAAGCTCAGCGCAGCAATGTTTTCGAACACCATGTGCAGCAGGTCGAGCAGGCTGGCGCGGATGGCGGCCTGGTCTTCGGTGGCAAACGACACCCGGTAGGTGAAGTTGCCCAGCATCAACTGCACGGTGGAGACGGGCGGGGCGGGTTCGCGCAGGAAGCTGGTGAGCTGCTGCGCCATTTCGTGCACCCGGGCATCGTCTTCGCCCAGCGCGGGCAGAAGGTTGTCGATCAGGCGGGCCAGGAGCTGCGCCAGCTCTTCGGGCAGGATGGCCAGTGGGGTTGCTTCCACCGCCACGGGCTCGGCCGACGCTGGATTGAGCCCGAGGTTGGCGTAGCCCACCATGACGCTTTGCAGGGACGACCAGTCGCGGGTCTCCACGGCACGCTCGAACTGGCCCAGCAGCCGCTTCTGCGCGGGTGTCTGGCCCGGCAGCACCCGCGTGATGTGCTGCAGCGGTCCCTCAGGAAAAACGGGGGGGCTGCGGACGCCTGCAATCTCGTCGTACAGCGCCAGATAGTTGTCCGGCGTGGGGGCCAGCCGGCGGACGGCCAGTTGCTTGAGTGTTTCGCGGGCAATTTCTGAAGGGGAGCGGTCCGCCATGTTCGAGCATCTGTACTAGGGGGCTGGGATGCGCGAGTTTGACACAGGCGCCGGCAGCGTTTGGGCCATGCCGCCGGTCCGCCGCGCGATCAGTTGACCATGACGAGCTTGCCCATCACGCCGCGCGAGCCCATGTGGGCGTAGGCAGCGGGCAGCTCGGCCATCGGCATGGTGCGGTCGATCACCGGTTTGATCTTGCCCTGGCCGTACCACTGCGCCAGCTCGGCCATCATGGCGGCGTTGGCCTTGGGTTCGCGCTTGGAGAACTCACCCCAGAACACCCCGACGATCGACGCGCCCTTGAGCAGTGCCAGGTTGAACGGCAGCGCCGGGATGGGCCCAGAGGCAAAGCCCACCACCAGGTAGCGCCCGCGCCAGGCGATGGAGCGGAAGGCCGGCTCGGCGAAGTCGCCGCCCACAGGGTCGTAGATCACATCAGGGCCTTTGCCGTCGGTGAGTGCCTTGATCGCGTCGCGCAGGTTCTCCTTGCTGTAGTTGATGGTGGCGTCGGCGCCGATGGAGGTGCACAGCGCGCATTTCTCGTCGCTCGAGGCGGCCGCGATCACGCGCGCGCCCATGGCCTTGGCGATCTGGATGGCGGCGGTGCCCACGCCGCCAGCGGCGCCCAGCACCAGCACCGTCTCGCCCGCCTTGAGCTGGGCACGGTCTACCAGCGCGTGGTGCGAGGTTGCGTAGATCATGATGAAAGCGGCGGCATCCACGTGCGAAAACCCGTCCGGCAACGGCATGCACAACGCGGCCGGAGCGATGGTGTGGGTGCCAAAGCCCCCGGTTCCCGAGAGGCAGGCCACGTTCTGGCCGACTTTCAGGTGCGTGACGCCTTCGCCCACCGCCTGTACGACGCCCGCGTATTCAGAGCCTGGCACGAAGGGCAGGGGCGGCTTCATCTGGTATTTGTTCTGCACGATCAGCAGATCGGGAAAGTTCAGGCTGGCCGCCTTGATCTCGATGAGCACCTCGCCCGCCTTGGGCGTGGGCGTGGGCAGTTCGGTCCAGGTGAGTGCGTCAACGCCGGTGGGGTTGGTGCAAAGCCAAGCGTGCATGGGATGTCTCCTGTCAATGGTGGCCTGCATGATAGGTGGCGCTTTGTGGGCGCAATGTCCCACGAGCGACCAGCGCGGCGATGGCGTGCGCAACCTACAATCCGTTGCAACCCGCACAGTGACCATGAAGATTCTTCTCTCCAACGACGACGGCTACCAGGCTCCGGGCATCGTGGCGTTGTACGACGCGCTCAAGACCATTGCGGACGTGGAGGTGGTGGCGCCTGAGCACAACAACAGTGCCAAGTCGAACGCGCTGACCCTGCATTCGCCGCTGTATGTGCAGCAGGCCGCCAATGGCTTTCGTTATGTGAATGGCACGCCCGCCGACTGCGTGCACATTGCGCTCACGGGGCTGCTGGCTTACCGCCCCGACCTCGTGGTGTCGGGTATCAACAACGGCGCCAACATGGGCGACGACACCATTTATTCGGGCACGGTGGGCGCCGCCATGGAGGGCTACCTTTTCGGCATACCGGCCATGGCGGTTTCGCAGGTGGACAAAGGCTGGGGCGAGATCGAGGCGGCAGCGCACAAGACCCGCGAGATCGTGGCGCAGATGATGGCGCAGAACCTGGTGACCGAGGCGCCGTGGCTGCTCAACGTGAACATTCCCAACATGCCGCTGGAGGCCTTGCGGCCCCTCAAGTTCTGCCGCCTGGGGCGGCGCCATGCCGCCGAGCGCGTGATCACGCAGGAAAGCCCCCGGGGCGAGGTGATGTACTGGATAGGCAGCGCTGGTGCTGCCAAGGACGATGCCGAGGGCACCGACTTCCATGCAACGGCGCTGGGCCATGTAGCGGTCACGCCGCTGAAGGTGGACCTGACCGACCACGACAACCTGGGGTATTGGGCGCAGACGGCGTCCCGCTTGGCGGCCGCAGATGCGGCCGGCACCGGGCGGTGATGCAGCGCCGACCCGGCTTCCCTGCACGCCTGGAGG